>JACDHS010000016.1 GCA_013820875.1 Verrucomicrobiota bacterium
TTTTTCGATAGTGTAGTTTTTTGACCACCTTCGATTCGCGGTTCAACTGCCGTTTTTAGGATAAACCGATAAAACGTCGAGGGGAGCGCGATTTGAACCGCAAAAAATCTCCCGACTCCAAGCGAATTCCGCTCAGAATCGGGAGAAATAGTGGAAGGTAAACCAAACTTCCGCGAGGAACAACACTCAGGATTTCGGCGCTGCGCCTGCGATGCTCAAGGTGAGATCAATTTCTTCCGCAACCTTGTCCTGCGGCGCAGAAGGATTGATGTCGAAATCGGCGCGGTTGATGAGAAAATTCGCACGCACGACGAGCAAGTCACCCTGCATCTGTCCGTTGCTGCGAGCGCCCAGCTTGTCTTTTAAATAAGTAAACTTCACCGGGACAGTCATCTCTTTCGTGATGTCTTTCAGCTTGAAGCTGCCGACCACATC
Source organism: Verrucomicrobiota bacterium (assembly GCA_013820875.1). Taxonomy (GTDB): domain Bacteria; phylum Verrucomicrobiota; class Verrucomicrobiia; order Limisphaerales; family JACDHS01; genus JACDHS01. The sequence goes on from JACDHS010000016.1 coordinate 436, forward strand.
CGCAGTCGTGACATCGCCGCTGGTTTTAACATTCTTCAACTCCTTCGTTTCGAAGGTGATTTCAGAATATTTCGCGACATCCATCCATTTGTCGCCATGCATGTGTTCTTTCATCACCGGATTCGGAACATGAAGACTGGATGTGGTGATGATGATTTTACCTTTTGTTGCAGCAGGATTCGCCGAGTCAAAGCTAACGGTGCCGCTGATACCATTTGCACTGCCGTTAATGGCTTCGAGCGGGGCGTCGAGTTTGAAGACGGCATTGTTAACCCCTTTGGCATCTTTGAAGTCGAACGTTTGCGGCGCAGCAATCGCTGCACAGCCCAGGGACGCGAACACAACTAACGAACACAGTTTATTTCTCATAGTTTTACTTTTGTTTGTTTCGAACGAAGAAGGAAACACCCGCCAGGATTCCCGCTCCCAGCAATGCGCTTCCCAAAAAATCTACTCCCGGCAAAAAGGCTTTTTCGTAGTCGATACCCTCGATTTCGGTGATCTCATCCAATGTCCTGACTTCCCTGCTGGTTTTGGTCCAACCACGATTGGCTCCCGTTCCAATCCAAAGCACAACGGCAGCAATCCCGATAAACAGCGCCAAACCCTGCAAAACACGTTTCATCTTTTGTCGGTGTGTGTTTGAGAAGAACTGCCGGCGAGACGCCGGCAGCATGTGGAAAAACCCTGTTTCCCGATTCTTTTACTCCGCGATCGTGACGGTTTCGAGTTTCTCGATTTTCCGGCGCAGTTTCGCGAGTGCCAATTCCTGTATCTGGCGAATACGTTCGCGGGTCACACCGAATTTCTCACCGATGACTTCGAGTGTTTCCTCGTCATTGCCATCAAGCCCAAAACGTTGACGCAGAATTTCCTGCTCGCGGGCATCCAGGGTCGGCAGTAAATCGTGGATCAACTGGGAATTCGTTTTGCCCTCGAGTTCCTCGTACGGCGTGTCGGCGTTTTCATCCGCCACGATCTCAGAAACCGAGTTCGAGTTATCATCGCCGATCGGCGCGTCGAGAGAAGCTGGCTGAATCGAGGCTTTGCGATACTGCCCGATCCGCTTGGCTGGAATACCGGTCTCTTCACTCAACTCTTCATCGGAAGGCGGACGACCAAATTCATCATGCAACTTCGCTTCCGCACGGCGCATCTGCAGGAGTTTATCTCCCACATGCACTGGCAGACGAATGGTTTTCGACTGGTCAGAAAGCGCGCGCCGAATGGATTGCTTGATCCACCAGGAAGCATAGGTGGAGAGTTTAGCCCCTTTCGTAGGGTCAAAACGTTCCACGGCTTTCATCAGGCCGATGTTCCCTTCATTGATCAGATCGAGCAGCGGCAACCCATAGTTTTCATACTCACGAGCGATCTTCACCACCAGGCGAAGGTTCGCCTTGATCATGTGCTCGCGAGCGTCGGCGTCACCTTTCTTGATCCGCTTGGCCAACGCGATTTCTTCCTTGGGCGTCAGCAACTGAGTGGTGCCGACCTCGCGGAGGTAAAGTGTGAAAGGGTCCGTATTACGCTCTGTCGCAATGATTGGCTCAATGCGAGGAGTAACTGGAACAACGATCGGTTTCGAAGGCTTTTCCATTCTGGCAATACGCACCGGTTTACCGACCTGCTTTTTCGGTTTCAAATCAGAGCGGCGCAATACCGGCGCCTTCTTTTTACCGAACTTGATATTTACATTTGCTTTCATTCTACCTCCTTTAATTTGACACCGTTCGCGCCAAATTGTTGCGAATTTTGTTGGTTTATTTGCTGACTCAAAAGTTTCTGTTCCGTCCACCCGCCACCCAGCGCACGGATGAGCTGAACGGCTGCAACCGCCTGTTGACCAGCGAGTTGCGCCTGACCCCGCTGGGCATTTAACGCCCCCCGGTTGGCGTCCACCACTTCGAGAAAACTGACGAAGCCAGCCTTATAACGATCAGTTGCGAGCGAAAACGCCTTTTTCGAAGCTGCCACCGCACGTTCCTGGGCTGCTGCCTGCTGCGCGAGAAAGTGAATTCCCGCCAGGCTGTTCTCCACATCACCGAACGCCACAAGGATGCGTTGGCGATAATTAGCAACCGTTTCCTCGTAAGCAGCGCGAGAACGATTCAAGGCGGCCTGATTTCTTCCACCGGCGAAGATCGGCAACGAGACACTCGGGCCGATAGACCAGATGTGGCTGTCCCAGTCGAACAACGAACTTAACTCACCACTCATGAACCCACCACTGCCGGTTAAACGCAAAACCGGGAAAAATGCGGCCTTCGCAACCCCGATCTGGGCATTGGCCGCAGCGAGTTGACGCTCCGCCTCCGCAACATCCGGTCGGCGCTCCAACAAGTCAGCCGGTAACCCGGCTGGAATTGCAAGGGCGCGAACGTTCCACACGTTTTCATTTTTTGCCAATCGAAAATTCGATGGATTTTCACCAGCCAAAATGGCAATGGCATTTTCCAGTGCCGCGCGGCGCCGGTTCACTGCCGCAAGCTCCGCTTCGCTCGCCGCCAACTCGGTGTCGGCCCGCGCAATTTCGAGCTCATTGCCAATACCCCCTTCAAACCGACTGCGCACAAGCCGCACCAACTCCTTGCGCAGATCCAAGCTGTCCGCAAGCGTTACGATCTCGGCGTCCAGTGAACGCAATGCAAAATAATTTTGCGCGAGATCGGCCTGCAATGTGAGCAGCACATTTTGCAATGAAGCTTCGGAAGCCTGCGCATTCGCCCGGGCGCTCTCGAAGCCGCGACGGACGCGCCCCCACAAGTCAACTTCATAACTCAGATCCAACGGCGCGCGAAACGTGTTCGCCGTGATGTCGCCAAAGCTCGGTTCCTGGTTGGGTGAAAAACGCTCACGCCTCCAGCTAGGATTGGAATCCAAGGTCGGCAACAAATCCGCGCGGGTGACCCGCGCCGTCGCCCGGGCCTGGTCAACGCGAGCCACAGCCGCTCGCAACTCTTGATTGGCACTGGTGGCCCGTTGTTGTAATTCGTTCAACTGCGCATCGTCAAAAATCTCCCACCAGGCGCCCTTCGGCAGATGATCGAGCGGCGTGGCTTCTTTCCACTGGCCGAGATCGTTGGTGCTGACGTTTTTGTATGCAGCAGGGGCGATTGTCTCCGGACGCTTGTAATCCGGCCCAACTTTGCAACCCGTCAACACGACACCAGCGAGAGCCAGCAATGAAACGGTTCCGACAGCAACAACCTTGTTCGTTGTAACCGGCTTCTTTTGCCAGCCGATCTTCATCAGAACGACATAGAACACCGGGGTGAGAAACAACCCAACCAACGTCACGCCGATCATTCCGGAGAACACCGCAATTCCCATTGCCTGACGCATCTCGGCGCCTGCTCCGCGGGAGATAACCAGCGGAAATACCCCGGCGATAAAGGCAATGGATGTCATTAAGATTGGACGCAACCGGAGGCGGCAGGCTTCAACCGCAGCATCATAGGGCGACAATCCTTCCTCCTCCTGTTTGTGCTTGGCAAATTCGACAATCAAAATCGCGTTCTTGCAGGCCAATCCCACCAGCACGATCAAGCCGATCTGCGTGAAGATATTGTTGTCCTGACCCGAAAAATAAACGCCCGCGATGGCAAACAACAAACAAAGTGGCACGACTAAAATAATTGTCAGCGGCAAACGCAAACTTTCGTATTGCGCCGCAAGCACAAGGAACACGAGCAGGATGCAAAGCGGATAGATGTAAACCGCACTGTTGCCCGCGAGGATTCGTTGATAGGTCAGATCAGTCCATTCGAACGCCATTCCTTTCGGCAGATTTTTGCTCACCATAGTAGCAACGGCGTCTTCTGCTTCGCCGGAACTAAATCCAGGCGCAGGACCGCCGTTGATTTCTGCAGCGGGATACCCGTTGTAACGCACCACCCGATCCGGTCCGTGCGATTCCGTGACTTTCACCAGCGAACCGAGCGGAACCATTTGTCCGTTCAGGTTGCGCGTTTTTAGACGCGTCACATCTTCCGCGCGATCACGGAAACGAGCGTCGGCTTGTGCGATCACCTGGTAAGTCCGGCCAAACAGGTTGAAATCGTTCACGTAAAGAGAACCAAGATAAATCTGCATCGTTTCAAACAAATTCTGCAGCGGCACACCTTGCGCTTTCGCCTTCACACGATCGATTTCTGCATCGAGTTGCGGGACGTTGACAGTAAACGTTGAAAACAATCCAGCCAACCCCGGCGTTTGATTCCCCTGATTGACCAATGCCTGAGTGTTCTGGAAAAGAGCGTCGTAGCCGAGACCGGCACGGTCTTCGACATACATTTTAAATCCGGAGATCGCGCTCATGCCGTTCACGGGCGGCGGCGTCACGGCGAGGACAAACGCTTCCTGAATTCCTGCGAACTGCTGATTCAATGCCCCTGCAATAGCTGCACCAGTCAGCTCCGGTGTTTTGCGTTTATTGAAATCATCCAGCCCAAAGAAAACAATGCCGGCATTCGGCGCGACGCTGAATCCGCTGATGCTCAATCCCGGAAAGGCAATTGCATCTTTCACACCCGGCGTTTTCAAGCCGATGTCCGACATCCTGCGAATCACCTCTTCCGTGCGATCCAATGACGAAGCGTCTGGCAACTGCGTGAAAGCGACCAAGTATTGCTTATCCTGATCCGGTACGAAGCCGGTGGGAACCTTCAGGAAACTCCAACCGGTCAGGCACAGCAATCCCACATAGAGGACGATAGCAATCGCGCTCTTGCGCACGACACTGCCGACACCAGCCGCATACTTGTTTCCAGACCAGGTGAACAAACGATTGAACGGACGGAAAAACCATCCCAAAGAGCGGTCCATTCCGCGTGAGAGAAAATCTTTCTTCTCATTGTGCCCCTTCAGCAACAACGCACAAAGCGCCGGAGACAAGGTCAAGGAGTTGAAAGCCGAGATAACAGTCGAAATCGCAATCGTGATCGCGAACTGTTTGTAAAACTGTCCGGTCAACCCGCTGATGAACGCTGTCGGAATAAAGACCGCGCACAACACCAGCGCAATCGCGATGATCGGCCCCGTCACCTCATTCATCGCTTTCCGGGTCGCTTCAAATGGCGTCAACCCAAGACTGATATTTCGTTCCACGTTTTCGACGACGACAATTGCGTCATCCACCACGATACCGATGGCCAGCACCAACCCGAACAAGGTCAGCGCATTGATGCTGAACCCAAGCGCCAGCATCACAGCAAAAGTGCCGACCAGCGAAACCGGCACTGCGGCCAGCGGAATGATCGAAGCGCGCCATGTCTGCAAAAACACGATCACAACAATCACCACCAGGAACACCGCTTCAAACAGTGTGTTACGCACTGCTTTGATTGAGTCGCGCACGAAAACCGTCGGGTCATAGACAACGGAGTAATCCAAGCCTTCAGGAAAATCCTTCTTCAAATCGTCCATCGTGCTGCGGACATCTTCGGAGAGCTGAATGGCGTTTGCGCCCGGCGCCTGAAAAATGGGAATGGCCACCGCTGCTTTGTTATTCAGCAGCGACCGCAACGAATATCCGGAAGCACCGAGCTCAATTCGCGCCACATCCTTGAGCAGCGTTTTTTCTCCGTTCGGACCGGACTTTACGATGATCCCGGAAAACTCTTCCTCCGTGAGCAAACGGCCTTTGGCGTTGATTTGGAGTTCCAGATTCACACCGGAACCGCTGACCGGTGGCTGCCCCACTGCACCAGCGGCGATCTGAACGTTCTGTTCCCGGATCGCATTAACAATGTCGCTGGCCCCGAGGCCGCGCGCTGCTGCCTTGTCCGGATCGAGCCAAATGCGCATGGCATAATCACCTGAACCGAACACTTCTACAGACCCCGCACCCGGCACACGCGCCAAAACATCGCGCACCTGAAGCGTGGCGTAATTGCGCAGGTAAACTTCGTCATAGCGATCATTCGGGGAGAGCAAATGCACAACCATCGTCAGATCGGGCGATTGCTTCACCGTGGTCACACCAAAGCGACGCACTTCCTCTGGCAGTTTCGGCAACGCCTGCGAAACACGGTTCTGCACCAGCACCTGTGCTTTATCAACGTCGGTTCCAAGCTTGAACGTGACCGTCAGCATCATCACGCCATCGCTCGTTGACTGGGAAAGCATGTAAAGCGAGTTTTCGACACCGTTGACCGCCTGCTCAAGCGGAGCGGCGACTGTTTCAGCAATCGTTTTCGGATTCGCCCCGGGATACATCGCGCGCACTACGATCGTCGGCGGGACAACTTCCGGATACTCACTGATCGGCAGACGCCACATCGCGATCAATCCAAGCAGGAAAATGATCGCGGAAAGCACTCCCGCGAAGATCGGTCGGCTGATGAAAAAATGTGAAAATCTCATAACTTGCCCTTACCCGCCTTATTTCTTCGCAGTTTGACTGTCGGTTTTCGGGGCTTCGGCAGTCGCCTCCTGCGGAACAATCGGCATTCCCGGGCGCACGCGTTGCTGGACGATGTTGGCAACGATCTGATCGTCTGCCTCGAGGCCGCTACGAATGACGCGTTTACCATCGATCGTCGGGCCGAGTTTCACGGCGCGATACTCCACGGTATTCGTCGGCGTCAGTGCCAAAACAAACTTCTGCACTTGATCGGTCCCGATGGAGCGTTCGTCCACTAAGAGGGCGGTGTATTTCGCGCTGCCCGGAATCCGAATGCGGGCAAACAAGCCGGGGACAATTTCGCCGTTCGGATTCGGAAACACCGCGCGTAAAAGGATGCTGCCCGTATTTGCGTCGAGCCGGTTGTCGAACGATTCCACGTAGCCGTGGTTGGTGAATGTATCTGCGTCAGCCAACTGCAGTTCCACAGGAATCTCCCCTTTGCCGTTGCTGGCAATCTGATTCGCGCGGTTCAATGTATTGAACTTCAACAGGAAATTTTCATCCACGTCCGCATAGACATAGATCGGATCCACAGAAACGATCGTGGTCAGCACGGCCGCTGCCGCCGGGATGCCACTCACGTAATTTCCTTCTGTGATCAATGCCCGGCTAACTCGACCCGTAATCGGCGCACGCACCTGGGTGTATTCCAAATCAAGTTTGGCTGTATCACGCGCCGCTTCCGCTGCGAGCAAACTAGCTTTAGCTTCCTGGAAACGCGACTCACGCTGCTCCGCTTCTTCAGTCGAGATAGCTCGATTTGTTAAAAGTTGCTCCGTGCGTTTCGCTTCGCGTTCAGCACTGGTCACACGGACTTCGGCCTGAATGTATTCCGCTTCGCGACGATTGAACTCCGCCTGGTGCCAGCGCGGATCAATCACAAACAGAACATCTCCTTTTTTCACCAACTGGCCGGACTGAAACTTAACCTCCTGCACATGACCCGAGACGCGCGGACGCAGGTCCACTCTTTCGACAGCCTCCGTGCGACCGGTGAATTCGTTCCACTCGATGATTTCCTGCCGTTCGACTGGTGCGATCGTCACAACCGGGGGCGGGGGAGCTTGTTGCTCTGTTGCTTCTTTTCGGCAACCAATCAATGCAGTTGCAGCCAAAGCCATGCTGAAAAATATAGAAATTCGTTTCATACCCATTAAGCGGCAAAGCTAAGTTCGGATGTGCTCGCCTTGACCGCGCGTTGGCGCTCAGCCCAGACAAGAGCGTTGGTTACCTTTTCTTCTGCCAAAATCGGGAAGAACAGGTGCGGAAACGTGGTATCCCAGGCGACCGATTCCGCTTCGTGCAAACTAAGGTCAAGCAGGTGCAAATCTGCAAACTGCCCCAGGTATTGCTGCCGCAACCCACGTTTCATCTCCAGCACCGCTTTGGATGCAGCCGGGCATCGTTCCCCCTTGTCCGCATCCCCTTTTGTTTTAACCTTATGTTCCAGGACCAGCTTTCTCATACTTTTTCCTTTAAGTAGTTGACCGTTTAGTAAACTGCTTGCTCAAAAAAAAATTAAACTTCTTTACGATTGTTCGCTCCCAGCATGGACAGCACCCCGTCCGGCATCTCCCTCAGCACTTCGGCATCGTTCAAAATGCGCGCCTGGGTGAGAAGCCCTTCCGAATAGGCAAACAGCATTCGGGCCTTGGCCCCGGCATCAGGGGCATCAATCAACCCTGCCGCGTGAGCATCGCGAATCGCAGTTTCGATATAGCAGTGATAATGACCCAGAACTTCCTTGATCTTGTTGTGCAATTTTTCATCCTGATTGCAAACCTCTGCGCCTAAAGAAAATAAAGGACAGCCCAGCACACAACCGCATTCCTTCTTCATCTCCAACTGCTTTTTGTAACCCATCTCACAAAAATTACGGATTCGCTCCAGCGGAGGGACGGTGGGCGAAAAGACTGTATCCAACTCCGCCTTGCGACATTGCCAATTAACATCCAGGGCAGCGATCGCCAGATCTGACTTGGATTCGAAGAAATAGTAAAAGCTCCCCTTCTTCACCCCCGCCTTTTCACAGATATGATCAATCGTCGTGCTGCCAAAAGAGCCCTGCCAGATTAACTCCAGCACAGCCTGCAACAACCGCTCTTTGGCATCACTCGTTCGTCCCATGTGTGAATCTTACGTTTGTTTACTATATAGTCAACTATAGTGTGAAAGAAAACTGATCTTACCGCGTCTATGGGAGTTTTTAACACTTGAAATGCCCGACGGATCATCCAAGAGAGAGGGATGACGTAAATTAAATTAGCAGGTGGGCAAGCAAAGCGTCGCACCGCGCCAGTGGAACCTCCATGTTCTGGTTTTCCAACTCCGCCCAACGTTTTTGCTCTCTTGTCCCGTGTTTTATAGACGGATTGGTCCCGCCTTGCCGCAATCAACCTTTTTTTCGTCTCCCAAAATTACTTTTTCCCGGGCAAATGTTTCGTCGGAGCAAAATAAATTACCTTTTCCCGAAAAAAGGTTCCTTCCGGGCGCGGGAATTTACTTTTTCCCGGGCAAAAGTCTTTTTTGAGCGTCCAAAAATACTTTTTCCCGGGAAAAACTTCCGTCGGAGCGAAAAAAAATGCTTTTTCCCGGCATCGCGTGGTTCTAAAACAACAGTTTGGCAGGGATTTACGATTGAGGCGGGGGTTGCAGAGTAAGAGGAGAGGGCGAGATCAAGACGGGAGCGTCTCTTTGGGAATTTCGGAGACTTCCGAGACAGAACGCGCCACCAGGAATGTTTTCAACTCCGCCGCCGCTTTGCCGCCAAACCCGGAGACTTCAGCAATCTGTTCCACCGAAGCCAGGCGCAACCGCTGCACGGAACCGAACTTTTTCAGTAACGCTGCTTTGCGGTTCTCACCAATGCCGGGGAACTCGTCCAGGATGCTTTCGGAGATTTTCTTCAATCGCAGCTTGGCATTGTAGGTATTAGCGAAGCGATGCGATTCGTCGCGCACTCGTTGCAACAGTTTCAAGGCGCCGATGTCATGGCTCAATCGGAGCGGCTCGGCCTCGCCCGGCCGATGGATCTCCTCATATTCCTTTGCCAATCCGATGATCGGAATGTGCGATAAACCGAGCTTGGCTAACTCCTCGCAGGCCGCGCTGAGTTGCCCTTTGCCGCCATCAATTAGAATGAGATCGGGATACCCGCCCGATTCAGCTTTCGGAACCCAGGGAGCATTCATTTCATCACTCGGCGGGAGTTCCTCGGCTGAAGGGATTTCCTCCACAACTTTCTCCCCCCCCTCTGGCGGGAGCACCGATGGTGACGTTTCACTCACGTCAGGCACTCCAACTTTAAACTTCGAACCTTGAACCTTGAACTCACTCTTCAGCCTGGAGTAACGGCGACGGACTGTTTCGGCCATGCAGGCGAAGTCGTCCTGGCCGGTGACTGTTTTCATTTTAAAACGCCGATAGTTGGAACGATCGGGGCGTCCGCGCCAAAAACTCACCATGGAAGCGACCATGAACGTGCCGCTGATATTGGAGATGTCGAAGCCTTCGATCCGTTCCGGCACTTTCGCCAGGTTCAAAACGCGCGCCAACTCTCGCATGTCCGATTCCGGATTGATCGAGACCGGCAACTTGTAAGGAATGCGCTCGAACTTCTCCGTCTTCTGCGTCGTGCGACGCAGATCGGTCAGGGCGTCGCGGAGTTCTGCTGCTTTCTCGAAATTCAAAGCGGCCGCCGCCTTTCTCATTTCGTCTTCCATCTGCTTTTCGAATTCGCCGGTCTGGCCTTCGAGAAATTCACAAGCGGCCATCACCTGTTCGAGATATTGCGCGCGGGTAACGTTTCCGATGCAGGGAGCGGTGCAGTATTTCAGATTCCCGTAGAGACAATGTTTGTAATCCACCTGCGTCGGGGTGAGCGGACGGCATCCGCGCAGGTTGAACTTGCGCCGCACCATCGTCATGGCATTGCGAAGCGAACCGGAATTGGCGAACGGCCCGAAGTAACGAGCGCCGTCGTCGGTCTTGAGACGGGTCAGCGTAAAGCGCGGAATGGGATCGTTCAGGTTTACCTTGAGGAGTAGAAAGCGTTTGTCATCGCGGAAGCTAACGTTGTAACGCGGCTGAAATTCTTTGATCAGCTTCCCTTCGAGCAGAAGCGATTCCGGCTCGCTCTTCACCACATGCACGTCGAGATCGTGAATGGCATCCACGAGCGCGCGAAATTTGAGGTCCCATCCCTGGCGGCGTGATGGATGGAAGTATTGATTCACCCGTTTCTTCAGGTCGCGCGCTTTTCCAACGTATATGACCGTGCCGAACCGGTCTTTCATCAGGTAGATGCCCGGTTTGTGCGGTAATTCGGAAAGTTTGCGACGAACCTGCTCCGTCAATGGCATGAATTTAACTTCGCGCAAACCGAGTCCGGCGCAAAGGGGAATAAATAAATTGGTTCGTATCCATCCCTATCCCATTTTCAGCAATTTTCAGACAGGCTCTTACCTGCTGTATCGCGACTGGACGTTCGATCTGCCGAAAGCGTTCGGCGTTTCAAAACGTTCAGCGGGTTGAAAATCCGCGACACAGCAGGTTGAAAATGGTTGAAAACCTGCGGTACAATTCTTGCGCGTGGATTGATCTCAATGAATCTTGGTAGCTCGCAATGGACCGACGACGCTTTCTCAAAACTTCCGGCATCAGTCTCATGGCTACTAAACTCGCAAGCGACGCGGTCGCTGCCACTGAAGAACCGAAACGCAAGGCGGTGTCCGACGCATTCCGCCTGTTGTCCGCCCCGGTGTTGTTGAATGTTGCGCCGGATCGGGTGAGCGTTTTGATTGCGGTCAGCGCTCATGCAACTGGCTGGGTGGAATTTGGTGAAACGGAAGCGCTCGGCAAACGTAGCGATGGCGAAGTCGGCGGCATGCGCCCATTGCACAATCGTATTCTGCGTTTTGACATCACGGGACTGAAACCTGGAAAGGGATATTTTTATAGGATCCGCGTTTGCCCTGTGATTTTCAGTAATGCGTATCGCATTTCGCGTGGCACACCGGTTGCCTCGGAACTATTTTCATTCCGCACGCTTAATCCCTCGGCTGCCACCGCAAGTTTCACCTGCTGGAATGATACACATGAAAATAGGCCGACTCTCTCTGCGCTGACCGATCTGCTCCAGCGGAACCCGACTGATTTCCTCGTCTGGAACGGTGACATCACCAACGACATTCATCGTGAAGAACAATTGGTCGGGCAATTCATTGATCCCGCCGGAAAACCTTTCGCCGCATCCACTCCGCTTTTTCTCGGTCGCGGCAATCACGATGTGCGTGGGCGGGATGCGCGTCACCTCGCTGAAATGATGACGGGTCCAGACGGGCGTTATTACTACGCTTTCCGGCAAGGACCACTTGCGTGCCTTGTCATGGATACCGGCGAGGATAAGCCGGATGAACTTCCCGTTTATGCTGGGCTGAACAATTATGCCGCGTATCGCACGGAACAGGCGCGTTGGCTGGCTGACGTCATCAAGCAACCGTGGTTCCGGAAGGCAGCGTTCCGGGTGGCATTCCTTCACATTCCACTCTTATGGGAGGCGGAGCTTCCGGCGAATTGGGCGACCGTCTGGGGAGCGGGAATCAAAGGTTGGATTTGCGAAGATGGCCATCAAAAATGGCACGACCTCCTTTGCAAAGGAAATGTGGATGCAGTCATCTCAGGTCACACTCATCGCCATGCGTGGTTTGCGCCGCGTCGAGGGCGTCCGTATGCACAGTTGATCGGCGGTGGACCTGCGGCTGATAATGCGATTGCAATCACCGGCCACGCCACTTCAAAACAATTGCAAATCGATCTCCAGAACCTTGAGGGGAAAGTTGTCGAGTCGCACTTGTTTCGGCGGAAGTGACTTTTGCCTAGAGCTGCTTCATCACCTTGTGCGCCGCTCGCACGGTTCGTTCGATCACTTCGGGATAGTGAGCAACGGAAATGAAACCGGCTTCAAACTGGGACGGAGCAAAGTAAACGCCTTCGTTTAGCATTCCATGGAAATACTTTTTGAAACGTTCACGGTCGCTGCTCATAGCATCGGCCAGGTTATGAACCGGGGTAGATGTGAAGTAAGCACAGAACATGGAACCAATGGAATTGAACCACACTGGGATGTTCGCGGCTCTCGCAGCTTCTTTCATCCCGGCTTTAAGCTGCTCGGCAATTTCTTCCAACTTGCAGTAAGCGCCGCTCGTTTGCAGTTCTTCCAAAATGGTAATCCCGGCTGCCATCGCCAACGGATTTCCGCTCAATGTTCCAGCTTGATAAACCGGCCCAAGCGGGGCGAGGTAATCCATGATTTCCGAGCGTCCACCAAATGCGCCAACCGGCAAACCGCCGCCAATGATTTTTCCAAAGCAGGAAAGATCGGGGGTGATGCCAAATAGTTTTTGCGCACCACCAAGGGATAGACGAAAACCAGTCATGACTTCGTCGAAGATCAGCAGGGCGCCATGCTCCTGGGTGATCGTGCGGAGAAATTCGAGGTAACCGGGTTTCGGCAGATATAAACCAGCATTGCCAGGAACCGGTTCAATGATGATACCAGCGATTTCGTTTTTGTTGGCAGCAAACGCGGCTTTGACGGCGTCCTCATCATTGTAAGCAAGAACAATGGTGTGCTGTGTAAAAGCGGCAGGCACACCAGCGCTGTCAGGATGCCCAAAGGTCAGTGCACCGGAACCAGCTTTGACCAGGAGGGAATCGGCATGGCCATGATAGCATCCGTCGAACTTGATGATTTTGTCGCGCTTGGTGAATCCACGCGCGAGGCGGATCGCTGACATGCAGGCTTCTGTGCCGGAGTTGCACATACGGACTTTTTGCACGCTTGGAACGGCTTCGCAAACGAGCTTCGCCATCTTTACTTCGAGCGGATTTGGAATCCCGAAGCTGGTCCCCTGCTCTGCCGTTTCCTGGATGGCTTTTACGATCTTCGGATTAGCATGACCGAGGATGGCAGGGCCCCAGGTGCCGACGTAATCAATGTATTCATTACCATCCACATCCCAGACGGAAGCGCCTTTAGCTTTATTGACGAAGAAGGGTTGTCCACCGACAGCGCGAAAGGCGCGGACAGGTGAGTTCACACCGCCGGGAATGTAGTTGAGAGCTTCGGCAAAGAGTTGCTCTGATTTTGCTCGGTTCATTTAGTTGTGAGAATGACGTTACGTTTAATCGGGATTTTTTGCACAGCAATGAGATTACTTCATCAGCTCGTACTCAATCATCACAATGACGAACTTCGCCTTCGTGGAGATGCTCCAAAGCTTTGTGGAAGAATTTTTCTTTTCCGGCGGGATCAGGTTTTGCGCCCGAAGCAGTGACGACTTTCAAGACCTTCTTCGCTTTCTCAATGAGTGCATTGCGCTCCATTTCCAGAGCATCAGCACGTGTCGGTGAAACGGTGTGATCGAAATATTTTTTACCATCGATCCATGTTTCCAGGCAGACCGAAGCGGTGTCCAATGGATTGCCCGACCAGATTGCAAAATCTGCATCTTTTCCCGGCTCAAGCGATCCAACCTGGCGATCGATGCGCAATTGTTTGGCAGGGTTGATGGTTACGAACTTGAGCGCTTCTTCTTCACTGACGCCGCCGAACTTCACGGCTTTGGCAGCCTCGGTGTTCAATCTCCGCGCCAGGTCAGAGGAATCGGAATTAAATGAAACCAATACACCGCGCTCATGCATGATCGCGCCATTGTGCGGGATACCATCGATCACTTCAAATTTGTAGGCCCACCAGTCTGCGAAGGCTGAAGCACCGACGCCGCCTTGTGCGAGTTCATCAGCCACTTTGTAGCCTTCGGAGATATGTTGGAAGGTTCCGATGGTGACGCCAAAATCCTGCATCAAACGAAGCATCATGAGGATTTCGTCCTGGCGATACGAGTGACAATGAATCCAGCGTTTGCCCTGGATGATCTCGGCAATCGTTTCGAGTTCCAGGTCAACCCGAGGCTGAAGACCGCCGTTGCTGCGGAACGTTTCCCAGTCTCGGACGTATTGTTGCGCGGCAACGAAGCGGTTGTTGAGGAAAGTTTTTACCCCCATGCGTGTCTGCGGAAAACGGGTCGTGTGTTTCTCACCCCAATTGGCCTGTTTCACATTTTCGCCCAGGGCAAATTTGATTCCGAGCGGTGCGCCGACAAACTTCAGTTCTTCGGGAGATGCTCCATCGCGCAGTTTGATCACCTGGTTTTGTCCACCAATTGGATTGGCGGAGCCATGGAGTAGATTGGCTGTGGTGAGCCCACCGGCCAGTTGCTCGCGAATGTTTGAGGTTTCAGAATTCACCACATCGCCAATTCCCACCATCGCCGTGGAAGGAAGGGTCGATTCGTTGACGCCGCCGAGGATCATGCCGTGGCTGTGGCAATCAATCAGCCCGGGAGTGATGTGAAGTCCACCACCATCGATCTGTAACGCAGCTTGGTTGGACGGCTCGATCCTTAAGCCTTTTCCGAGGCTATTTATCTTCCCGTTTTCCACCAGCAGAGTGGCATTGGTCAGAATGCCAGCACTCGAACTGGTCCAGATGGTCGCGTTCCGGATGATAACGACAGGCGGATTCGTAATCGCTCCCCTGCCATCCAACGGCGATTTCGCAACGCGTTTTTGCAACTCTTTGCTCTCTGATTCTTTTTTGTCGTCCGTCTTTTCTTCGTCTTTTTTAGCGTCTTTTGCCGGAGGTATTTCCATTCGATAAATCCGTCCATCCACCCACACCTCACGCACTTTACCGTCATTGAAGTAATTGCCATCGACAACAGTCAGACTCGCCAGCTTACCTTTTTCAATTGTGCCTAATCGATTTTCCACGCCACACAATTTCGCAGGCACCGTTGTTAGTGCTGCAAGGGCATCGTCTTCAATCAACCCGCGCTCAATTGCACCTTTGAGGTTTCTGCGGAAATTCTTTTTGTCTCCCAGCCCGAAGGTGGTGAGCGCGACTTCCAGTCCTTGCTGCCGCAACAAAGCCGGATTCTCGGGAGCCCAATCCCAGGCGCGCAGTTGATCCAAACTCAGTTGATTCCAATCATCCTCTTCGGGCATTTTGGAAATTTCTGGAAACGCGAGCGGCACAATGAACGGGGCACCAGTCGCCTGCGCGAGGTCAGGCCGACGCCACTCTTCACCACTGGCTACAATGGCGAGATCCAGTTTGAACTCCTTGGCCATCAGCGCAGCGCGATCTGTCATCAATGCACTGCTTGATTCGAAAATGACTTTTGTTTTGCCTGCTTTAGCTGAAACCAAGGCTTCCAGTGATGGATTGAACAAAGCAGGTGTACGCGATGGATTCGCCTCGGCATCTGCGATATCCAACTGATAGTGTTCGACGTCCAACCAGGTTTGCCGCACCGCCGAAATAACCCCCATCAATGACGAAGGATAGCCATTTTCACGGCTGCCCTCTGAATCGAACGAAAGATGCTGAAACACTTCAGGACGAAGAATGGTGCGGTTCGGATTGTCATCAGCAAGAGAAACAAAAGCACTTTTCCCGCGGAAAACTCCTTTTTCCGGAATCACGTTGCCGGCGACAAAGCCCAACTCGCGCAGTTTTTCCAGCAACTTGGGATCTGGCGCATAGCTGTCTGCAACGCGGCGCTCCGGGGTGATCAGATTGCTCGCGGATCCAGGACCAGGATTTCCTGGGTCAAGTTCACTTCCAGGCACGCCGAAAAATCTGCCGGAAGTCAGCTCCAATTCCTTTTTGACGGGTGAAGCTGCCGAACTGGCGGAACGAAATGTCAGGTAGGAATCAATGAATCCAGGATAAACGGTCATCCCTTTCAAATCCCAGATGCGAGCATCGGCTGGAGCTTCAATATCTTTTCCAACCGCCTGAATCAACCCGTCGCGAATCAACACTGTGCCTTCATCCAGCACTTCACCTGGCTTGATGATAATTCTTGCGCCAGTCAGCGCATGCACACCGAGGGGCAAAGGACGGAACCCAGGCGAGAGTAGTTCCGATGCGTGGCCGCTCAAAGCCGCACCAGCCATCAGAAGAGCGCAAAAAAACTTTTTAAGCATAAGAGACCAGAAGATGAATGGTCATTTTGATGAAATGTTCAAGGATATGTCTGACTTGATGTTTAGCACCCGGATTCAACCTCGGGCGAATACATCATATCTCAGTGCGCAAAGCCACGATCTTCTTCCGGCAATGGCTTACCTTTTGTTTCTGGTGCAAACGGAAGAACAAGCAAACCTACAATGAAGATCGCGCACATGCTTAGCCCAGCGTAGCGTAGAGGCTCTTCGGCGTCTTGGAACACCCGACTGCTTAGAAGACCAATTGTCCATGGACCGGAGGCAGCAATAAATCGACCAACATTATAGCAGAATGAAGTGCCAGTGCTGCGAAGGGACGTTGGGAAAAGCTCAGGAAAGTAAATGGCGTAACCCCCAAAAATTCCGAGCATAAAGAAGCCCATGATAGGAACCAGAACGTAAACATGCCACGGTTCGCGCAATATCCAGAAGACCATCGCTGTCGAAATCATTGCACCAATAAAGCCGACCGCAAAAGCGAGCCTTCGACTCGTTCGTTGCGTGAATTTGGTAAAAGCGAGCATGCCGGCAAAAGCGCCCACGTTCAGCATCAATGATGCCTTTCCTTTCCAGTGTCCCACTGCCCCATTTAATTCGGCACCGGACAAACCTTCTGCCACCAATTTTTTCTCCATTACCGATGCAACAAGATCAAAGCTGAAAAAAACAATTCCCCAGAGGGCTATCACCCCCGCACAAGCCAAACACATTCCCACAATCGCATTACGCCGCCATTCGGGGTTACTAAAAAGTGCTCGGTACGAACCCACTTGCTTTTTGGCTACACCGGAAGCTTTCACCTGTTTCCATTTTTCGGGTTCCTTTAATCGTAGTCGAATAATTAGAGCGAGAACCGCCGGGAACGCTCCAATAACAAACATTACCCGCCACTTGGCCCAATTTTCCGGCATCGCACCACTGCTTTCCCAAGAACTCAGGCCCATTTCTATGAAAGCGGCGCTAACGTTGCCGACTGCAGAAAGAGCCTGGAGCAGACCTAGCGCATGAGGACGCGCGCGATCCGGCATCACCTCAGCTACCAATGCCACTCCAACTGCAAACTCCCCTCCTACTCCCAACCCGGTGATAAACCGATAAAATGCAAAATCCCAAAATCCTGTCGAAAGAGCACTCAATCCAGTGCACAGGGAATACACCAGAATCGTAATCATCATCGTCTTAGCCCGTCCGATGCGATCTCCCAACACCCCAAACACCAATCCACCCGTTGCCCACCCCAAAACAAATATCGCGGTTGCCAGCCCTACATATTCGTTCACATCCTTGTCCGGTGGCAGCAAATCGCGCATTGCAGGGACACGAGCCAGCAAAAACAACTGCTGATCCAAACAATCAAAGAGCCACCCCAATGCCGCCACTGCCAAGACGAACCAGTGATATTTTGTCAGCAGCTTCCACCAGGCTGGCTGTTCCTGCATATTCGATGTTGATGACGCAACTTTAGATTCCATGCGAGAGCAGTTTGACTACACATTCTCCGCACGAGAGCCAAGAATTATCGCAAATTTTAACGTGTCTAACCTAAATGAAAAAAGCCCGTTCTTGCGAACGGGCTGTGAAAATAAGGGCAACTTGAACTTACGTTATGCTTTGGCTTCTTCAGTTTCTGACGCAGCTTTTTTCTTCCGAGCACGTTTGGGCTTGGCTTCAGTTACTTTAGCTTCTTTCGTCTCAGTAGCAGGCGCTTCAGTTGTGGCTGAAGTGGCCTCAGCGACAGGAAGTTCAACCCATTCCAATATGGCCAAATTTGCGGCATCACCCTGGCGTTGACCTAACTTAAGAATGCGCGTGTAACCGCCACGACGATCTTTGAAGACCGGAGCGATCTCATCAAAGAGAATTCGCACTACATCTTCATTCGCGCGCCACTTTTCACGTGCTTCTTTGGTTTCGTGCTGACTGCGGGTTTGCTGGTGCAAACGCGCAGCAGCCAAACGGCGATCGTGCAAAGTTCCACTCTTACCGAGTGTAACCATTTTTTCCGCCACGGGGCGAGCGGCTTTGGCTTTGGCAAGCGTGGTGGTCACCCGCTTGTGTTTAATCAAGCTGCAGACCAGGTTTGCAAGCATCATATTGCGATGCTCACTGGTGCGGCCTAACTTGGCTGTTCTTTTAAGATGTCTCATACAACTGTCTGTCCTTAAACTGCTTTGGCTTCTTCTTTTCCTTCGAGCAATGCCGGATCGATATTCATGCCGAGGCCCAAGCCGAGCGCAGTAAGCTTTTCTTTGATTTCGTTGAGCGATTTTTTGCCGAAGTTACGATATTTAAGCATCTCCTGCTCGGTCTTCATCGCAAGCTGGCCAACGGTCGTAATGTTAGCATTGTTCAAGCAATTCGCCGCACGAACACTTAATTCAATTTCGTTCACGCTCATGTTGAGCAATTTACGAAGCTTTGATTTCTCATCGTCCTGCTTGGTTTCAGCTTCTTCAAATTCAACCGCGTTCTTGTCGTATCCAACAAAAACGTCCAAATGATGTTGAAGAATTGCAGAAGACTGCGTCAGCGCATCGTCCGGAGACAACCGACCATCCGTCCAAATTTCCAAAATCAAACGATCATAGTCAGTACGCTGGCCAACGCGTGCATTTTCAACCGCATACTTCACGCGGGTAACGGGAGAAAACAAAGAATCAATAGCAATCACTCCGATCGCTTGATCTGGCTTTTTGTTCTCATCGCCAGGACAAAAGCCACGACCGATCTTCACTTCCAACTCCATTTCGAATTTCTTCTTCTTATCGAGAATGCAAATGTGTTGTTTCGGATTCACCAACTCAACGTTTTGATTCAGTTCTATATCAGAAGCCGTAACTGCGCCTTCTTTGTTGGCCGAAAGCAAAAGAGTTTGAGTTTCGCGAGTGTGCATTCTGAATAGAACCTTCTTCAGATTAAGCACAATGTCGGTTACGTCTTCCACCACTCCATCAACCGTTGCGAATTCGTGCATTGCGCCGTCGATTTTGATGGAAGCAATGGCCGCGCCTTCCAACGAAGAAAGCAGAACACGACGAAGTGAGTTGCCAATTGTATGGCCGTAACCCGTTTCAAATGGTTCAGCAATAAACTTGGCGTAAGTATCGGTTGCGCTCGACTCATCTTTGGTCAAGCGCTTGGGCATTTCGAAACGTCCTAAACGTACTGGCATATTTTTTCTTTCAACAATTTTAAACTGGCATTTCGACAGTTATTCCCGCAGTCAAAATGCCCATATAATTGTTTTCGCTCTGGTGTGAGAGCAGGTTTGGTTACTAACGGGAATAAAATTCTACAACAGCTTGTTCATTACCGATTGGCTGGATCTCCTCCCGAGTAGGAAGACGCATAACAGTGCCTTTAAGCGCATTCTTATCCACGGAAAGCCAATCTGGAACATTTCGGCTGGTAGCCGATTCCAAGTTTTTGGCAGCCAATTGTCGAGACGCATTTGTCTCTTTCAACTCGATGATATCATTCACCTTCAATGCGTATGACGGAATCGTGACTTTCTTGCCGTTCACCTTAACATGACCGTGGGCGACCATTTGCCGCGCTGATGAGCGCGACGCGCCAAAACCAAGATGAAAAACCACGTTGTCCAACCGTGTCTCCAGGATTTGGAGCATGTGTTGGCCAGTGACACCGCGACGACGCAGCGCGCGTTGATAAACGCCGCGAAACTGTTTTTCCATTAACCCATAATAGTAACGGAATTTCTGCTTCTCGATAAGACCGAGAGCGTACTCTGTATTTTTCCGCCGGGATTTCGGGCCGTGAACACCAGGTGGATAATTGCGGCGTTCAAGATATTTCGACGGACCGAAAATAGGAATGCCGAATCTGCGGCTTATGCGTGTTCTTGGACCTGTATAGCGAGCCATATATCAAATGTGAAATTTCAATGTTTAAACGCGGCGTTTCTTACGAGGGCGACAACCATTATGCGGGATTGGTGTACAATCTTTAATTGCTGTAATTTCCAAGCCAATTGCCTGCAAAGCGCGAATCGCGGATTCCCGACCGGAACCCGGCCCTTTGACCCGAACTTCCACTTCACGCATACCATGAGCCATAGCCTGACGAGCCGCATCATTGGCAACCTGCTGAGCAGCAAACGCGGTGCTTTTGCGGGAACCTTTAAATCCGACCCTGCCAGCGCTTGACCAACCAAGGATATTCCCTTGCATATCCGTAATAGACACGAGCGTGTTGTTAAAAGTAGCCAGAATATTTGCAACTCCAACGGTAATATTCTTGGCACCTTTTGCACGAATAATCTTCTTGGCGCCAGAATCATCTGCAAGGAGCTCTGCCGCAGTGGGAGCGCTACCTGCCACAGGCCCAACGGCCTCCGCTGGTTTTGAATCAGGAGATTGGGCAGTAGCAGCCACTGCTTTCTTCGCTGCCTTTGTCGGTTTTTCTGCAGCCGCAGCTTCTGGTTTTGACTCCTTTTTCGGAGCCGCTTTTTTCTTTGTCTCTTCAGCCATAACAAATATTAGTGAATACCAGCTTTTGCGTTCGGATTGCGTTGAACACCAACCGTTTTGCGTGGCCCCTTACGCGTTCGGGCGTTTGTGGATGTACGCTGACCACGCACTGGCAATCCACGCATGTGGCGAATGCCACGATAGCATTTGATCCCCTGCAGACGCTTAAGATTCATCCCAAGTTCGCGGCGCAAATCACCTTCGATCACATACTTACCTTCCTGAATCGCATGGACGATCTGAGACAACTGCTGCTCTGTCAGATCCTTTGCACGAATGCTGGGATCGATCTTAGCATTCGTCAGGATCTCATTCGCGTTAACCGGGCCAATGCCGTAAATGTAGCGAAGCGAAATATCGATTCGCTTTTCGCCAGGTATTTCTACACCAATAATGCGTGCCATAAAATTTAGCCTTGTCGTTGTTTGTGCCGCGCATTCGTGCAAATAACACGAATTACGCCTTTGCGTCGAATCACTTTGCAGTTTTCGCAAAGCTTCTTAACTGATGCTCGAACTTTCATATTATTTCTCTTCGATCAATAATGCAGCCCTTTGATAAATCATAAGGCGACATTTCTAAAGTCACTTTGTCTCCTGCTGCTATCCGAACAAAATGCAATCGCATTTTTCCAGAAACATGTGCCAGCACTCGATGTCCATTTGGCAGTGCCACCCTAAACATCGTATGAGGCAGCACATCCACTACAGTGCCTTCGATTTCAATTGCGTCTTCTCGCGGCACGTCAAAATTTCCGGTTCCGAATCGGTTATCAACACTGTATGCTCGAAATGGGCGGACAATGAACCATCTCTTGTCACCACTGTCCAGCCGTCATTTCGGACAGTTACTTCCGCCCGTCCGGCATTTATCATCGGCTCGATTGCCAGAGTCATTCCCGGCCTCAGCTTTGGTGATGATTTGCCATCCACGAAATTCGGAACTTGAGGTTCCTCGTGAACTTTCCGACCTACACCATGTCCTACAAATTCACGAACAACGCTGTAGCCATTGCTCTCAACATAAACCTGAATCGCCCGCGATATATCCAGAATTCGATTTCCGGCAACTGCCTGCGCAATTCCATCATAGAGACCCCGCTCCGCCACATCCATCAATTGCTGAGCCGCAACATTGCACCCGCCTACCGCGATCGTCCTGGCATTGTCGCCAACGAATCCATTGTAGTAAACACCAA
This sequence comes from Verrucomicrobiota bacterium, assembly GCA_013820875.1. Lineage (GTDB taxonomy): Bacteria > Verrucomicrobiota > Verrucomicrobiia > Limisphaerales > JACDHS01 > JACDHS01. Next base: position 22,610 of record JACDHS010000016.1, read on the forward strand.
CGTCCAAACTAATGATGTCACCAAAATCTACCCGCCGATCATTCGCCAATCCATGCACAACCTCTTCGTTGACCGAAATACAGATGTGGCAGGGATATTTGCGATATCCTAAAAACGCACTTTTTGCGCCATACCCTTTTATTCGTTCCGCGGCAAACTGATCGATTTCCCGTGTCGAAATTCCCGGTTTTACAAAAGCTGCGACTTCCTCGAGCACAGTTGCAGCTACCATACAAGCAGGCCGCATCGCCTTTAAATCACGTTCAGTCTTGAGAATGATCATTTTTTCGCTATTGGCGAAACAATAGTCCGAACGAACAGACTAAAACCGGCCGCGCAACTTACCTTTTGTCAAAAAGCCATCATAACGTCGCATCAACAGATGCGATTCCATCTGGCGCATGGTATCAAGCATGACACCCACCATGATCAGCATACTAGTTCCACCAAAAAACTGAGAAACATAGGGATTAATTTTGAAAGCATTTCCGAGAATAATCGGAATGATAGCAATGATCGTCAGAAAAATCGCACCTGCCAAAGTAATCCGACTCATCACTCGATGCAAAAAGTCGCTTGTAGCCTGCCCAGGCCGGATACCTGGAATATAGCCACCAGAACGTTTCATATCATCGGCAATCTGAATCTCATTGAACTGAGTCGCAACCCAGAAATAAGAGAAAAACAAGATCATCAGACCGTATAAAAGCAGGTATAGAATAGATCCCTCCTGCAACAGCAGAGCCATATTGATTAGGAATGGAGTATCCGTATTCCGCCCCAAAAATCCCAAAATCTGCGCAGGAAACATTAGGATTGCTTGCGCAAAAATCACCGGCATTACACCTGCATAATTAACACGCAACGGCATAAAAGAACTACCTCCTGAGTAAACCTTCCGCCCTACAGCACGTTGCGCATACTGAACTGGAATCTTCCTTTGCGCCTGTGTTACGGCGATTACACCAGCAATTACACCACCGAGGAGCAGAATCAAACCGATGGCATGGAAGAGATGAAACTGCGTTTCGCCAGCGGGAGGAAAAAACATTTCATACGCGCCCTGTGCTGCCTGAGGCAAGCGGGCAAGAATTCCAATTGTAATAACCAAGGAGATACCATTGCCGATACCACGTTCGGTAATTTGTTCACCCAACCACATCAACAACATAGTCCCAGTGGTCAAAACGAGCATCGTCTGAATTCGGTACCACCAAACATTATCGTATAACACTAAACGACCAATGCCTTCGCCGAAAATTCTATCTGGATATTCCCAACCAACTGCCATAACCATCCCTTGGCCCAAACACAACACCAAGGTCAGATAGCGACCGTACTGAATTATTTTGGTTCGGCCCCCTTCTTCACGCGCCAACTTGCTCAATCTCGGGACCACCGCAGTGAGCAATTGAATGATAATCGTGGCGCTGATGTAAGGCATAATGCCCAGCGCTCCAACCGCACAATTTTCGAATCCACCTCCAGTGAACAAGCTGTACATACCGAGCAGGCTGTCCATTCCACCTCCGCTTTTATCGAAAAAAGCCTTCAGCCTGGAAGCGTCCAAGCCAGGTGCAGGAATCAATGCAGCCAAACGGCAAATGGCCAGCAGCATCAGCGTAAACAAAATCCGCGATTTGAGCTCGGGGATTTTGAAGCAGTTCGAGAGGGTATTGGCGATTTTGCCCAGCATGATCAGCAATTATTTAACTTGTGCTTCAGTCTTCGTGCGAGTCGAAACTTCACACGCACCGCCAGCACTTTCGATCTTTTGCCTGGCAGCAGCACTGAATGCATGAGCGCTCACAGTCAATTTTTTCTTAAGTTCGCCAGTTCCGAGAATTTTGATGCCATCGTACTGACCGTTCGCCAACCCTGCGGCTTGAATGGTTACGACGTCAACCCGGGCACCATCATCGAACTGGTTCAAATCGGCGACATTGACGCCAAGATAAACCGTCTTGAAACGAGCATTGTTAAAGCCGCGCTTAGGCATACGGCGAATCAATGGCATCTGACCACCTTCAAAGCCGATGCGGATAGAACTACCAGATCGCGCAGTTTGGCCCTTGCCACCGCGACCAGAAGTTTTACCAAGACCACTCGATTCACCCTGACCCAATCGCTTGCGGCGATGTTTCGCGCCAGGGCGAGGTTTTAAATCATGTAAACGCATAACAAAAAAATTAAACTGTTGCAGGTTGAACCACCGTCGCAGAAGCCTCCGGCGTTACTGCCTTTTTCTTCACTTCCAATCCGCGACTACGATAAATCTCTTCTCGCAGACGCAATTGAAGAAGTCCTTTCAACGTGGCCTTCACGACGTTCGCGGCATTCTTGGAACCGAGCGACTTGGTCAAAATATCTTTGACACCCGCTGATTCAATTACTGCACGGACCGTTTTGCCTGCGATAATTCCTGTTCCAGGAGAAGCTGGGCGAAGAAGAATTTTGGCTCCGCAATAAGTTGAGTACACCTCGTGAGGTATGGTGGCGTCTTTCAGGGCTATGTTCACCATTGTGTTCTTGGCGATTTCACTGCCCTTACGAATGGCATCAGACACTTCGCCACCCTTGCCGAGACCGACACCAACGCGTCCCCGTTTATCTCCAGCCACTATTAATGCGCTGAAGCTGAATCGACGACCGCCTTTGACGACTTTGGATGAGCGATTGATGAAAACCACTTTTTCGCTTAGCTCGTTAAGCTTTCCGTCGCCTTGGGTATCAGATTGAGGACGACCACGGCGGGAGCCTCGCGCTCCACGATGACCACGGTCACTAAAAGATTGTTTTGGATCTGCCACAGTAGATATTCTCCTGTTTAAAATTTCAAGCCAGCATCACGGGCCGCGTCTGCCAGTGCTTTCACTTTTCCGTGATAGCGAGAGCCACCACGATCAAAGACGACCGAACTGATGCCAATAGTTTTAGCGGCTTCCGCTGCCACACTGCCAATGCGCTTTGCCGTAACAACATTTGCGCCAACTTTTCCGTCAGCCTTTATCGCTTTGCTCATCGTAGATGTCGAACTCAGTGTCTTACCTGCGGTATCATCAATGAATTGCACATAAATGTGCTCATTTGTGAAAGTGACACTCATTCGCGGGCGCTGTGCGGTGCCGGTGATTTTCTTGCGAATGCGCCAGTGGCGCAGTTGCTTGAGACGTAGTTTATCTTGAGTTCTCATCTTTAGTTTAGCCACGGGTTTTGCCGTGACAAAATTATTTCAACCTTATTGGACAGTTTTACCTTCCTTACGAATAATCTTCTCATCCGAGTATTTAACACCTTTACCTTTATAGGGCTCAGGCGGGTAATAAGCACGAATCTCTGAAGCAACCAACCCGACCACCTGTTTATCAGGGCCTTCGATAGTGACCTTTGTGTTTTCGTCCACAGTCACTTTGATTTGATCGGGAATCGGATAATTCACCGGATGCGAATAGCCCAGGCTCAAATTCACGACCTTGCCTTGAACAGAAGCTTTGAAACCGACACCGTTGATTTCCAGCTTCTTTACATAGCCATCCGAAACACCTATGACCATGTTATTGATCAATGACCGGCTCAAGCCGTGCATTGCTCTCGCTTCGGCATCTTCTCCATCACGACTTACAACAATCGTGTTGCCGTCCACTTTCAATGTGGTCCGACGAGGCACGTCCAAGCTCAACTTGCCTTTGGGGCCTTCTACAAAAATCTTCGAACCTTTAACGTCCACCTTGACCTTGGGTGGAATCGTAACCGGCATTTTACCAATACGTGACATAAATGAAAAAACGTTAAATTACCAAATGTAACAGAGCAATTCTCCGCCAACATTCTTTTTGCGGGCTTCGTTACCACTCATCACACCTTGCGAGGTTGAAACGATGGCCACACCCAAACCACCACGAACCCGAGGAATCTCTGTCGCGCCGGTATAACGGCGAATACCTGGGGTGCTTACGCGCTTCAAACCTTCGATGACTCCGCGGCGCCCGTCATACTTCAACTTCAACGTGAGCGTTTTGATTACTTCACCTTCGACAGAAATATCACTAATATACCCTTCCTTCTTCAGGATGTGGGCAATGCTCTCCTTCATCTTGGAATGAGGGATTTTAGTCGTCGGCAGCAACGCTCTGCTAGCGTTGCGAATGCGCGTCAACATGTCAGAAATCGGATCGTTCATATATTTTCTTATCCTCGCCGTCTCGCTTTACAAGCGACTGCACGAGAATCTTAGTTTTACCAACTTGCTTTTGTTACTCCTGGAATCAAGCCGTTCAGCGCCATTTCGCGGAAGGTCAAACGCGACACACCGAACTTGCGAAGATACGCGTGACGACGACCGGACATTTTGCAACGGTTCACAACGCGAACGGGACTTGCATTGCGCGGCAACTTAGCCAATCCGGCGTAATCGCCTTTGGCTTTCAATTCTGCCCGTTTGGCCGCAAATTTCTTTACGGTTTCGGTCTTCTTTTTGTTACGTTCCAACCAAGCTGTCTTTGCCATAAAAATTATCTTTCAGCGAATGGCATCCCCATCATCTTCAACAAATCAAATGCTTCTTCATCCGATGGAGCACTGGTTACGATGGTGATGTCCATTCCTTGGGTACGTTTAATTTTATCCAGTTCAATTTCTGGAAAGATCGTTTGATCCGCCACACCGAGCGAGTAATTGCCACGACCGTCAAACGAGCGCGGCGAAATACCACGAAAATCACGAATACGCGGCAAGGCTGTGGCAACCAACCGGTCGAAAAATTCATACATGACTTCGCGACGCAGCGTCACACGGCAACCAATCGGCTGATTTTCGCGGAGTTTAAAATTAGCGATGGCTTTCTTGGACATATTGATAACCGGCTTGCGGCCAGTAATCATCGTCAAATCTTTGGCGGCATCATCCACAGCACTTTTCTCCAACTGAGCGCTTACACCCATGTTGATGACAATCTTCTCAATGCATGGCACCTGATGCACATTGGTGTACTTCCGCTTTTCTTTCAAAGCGGGCACTACTTCCTTCGCGTATTTTTCGTAGAGTCTAGTTTTCATTTTTCTTGCCTTCGGATTTTGCCGAAGAACCTAAATTTTATGCATTGGCCGGTTGAGCCTGACCGCGTTTGGCTGCTGCGGCATCATATTTCTCAGCCAGGGCGACATTCGAAATGTGAATGGCGCCTTCACGCTCAACGATTGCACCTTGCGGATTTTGCTGATTGCGGCGGGTATGACGTTTAATCATTTTAATCCCTTCCACAATGATTCGCTGATCTTTGGGGCGCACTTCGATGATTTTGCCGCGTTTTCCTTTTTCGGATCCGGCAATCACCACCACTTCATCACCCTTTTTAACATGGAATTTTGACATACTTAAATCACCTCTGGCGCGAGCGAAATAATCTTCATGAACTTCTTTTCGCGCAATTCACGAGCTACAGGACCGAAAATACGTGTTCCGCGCGGATTGTTGTCCTTATCAATGATGACAATCGCGTTACTATCGAAACGGAGATACGACCCATCATTCCGGCGGATGGCCTGGCGAGTGCGAACCACAACGGCATTCACAACTTCACCTTTTTTCACGGTCCCATCGGGCGCGGCTTCCTTGATGTGAACTTTAATCACATCACCAATTCCGGCGTACATCTGATTGCGACCAAGAACACCAATCGTAGCGGCGCGTTTTGCGCCGGTATTATCAGCCACATCTAAAATCGAACGAATCTGTAACATAAAAAACCTATCAAACAGTAACTTCAGCGCGCTCAAGAACCTGAGTCAAACGCCAGCGTTTCATCCGCGAAAGCGGCCGTGTTTCTTCAATCAGAACGACATCGCCAATTTTGGCTTCATTCTTCTCATCATGGGCGTAGAACTTGTGAAAGCTCTTTACAACTTTCCGGTAACGCGGATGAGGAAAGCGACGCTCAACCTTAACGACGATCGTTTTGTCCATTTTGCTCGAAACAACGCGCCCGAGACGTTCTTTGCGATTACCACGGACGTTTGCTTCTGGGACGACCGCTTCTGTCTGAATGTCTGCCATAAAACTTATTTAGCTGCTTTTGCTGACTTGTTGCGCAGAGCCGAAATTTGAGTCTCAATCCGAGCAATGTCTTTGCGAATAGTGCGAAGACGAGCCGGTTTCTCCAATTGCGCACTGGCCTGCTGCAGGCGCAAATTGAACATTTCCTGGCGCAGATCGCGACCTGCAGCCTGCAACTCCGTAAAGGATTTATCTCTGATTTCGGACATCTTCATATTCTTAGGAAATTTTGTGACGGCCAATGAAACGTGTGCGAATTGGCAACTTAGTCGCCGCCAGGCGCATGCATTCACGAGCAATCGCTTCGGTAACACCGTCCACTTCAAAGAGAACGTTAGCCGGACGGATCACAGCCACCCAGGATTCCAACGGACCCTTGCCCTTACCCATTCGGGTTTCAAGTGGCTTCTTGGTAAATGATTTATGCGGAAACACCCGGATCCAAACTTTACCACGGCGTTTCATGTAACGGTTAATGGCAACACGAGCAGCTTCAATCTGCTTGGTATCCATCCAGCAACGTTCCATCGCTTGCAAACCGTATTCGCCGAATGCCACGGTGTTTCCTCGCGTGGCAAGGCCTGCTCGGCTGCCACGGTGCATTTTGCGATATTTTACTTTTGCGGGCTGTAACATAGAAATTCTTTATTGAGCAACCGGTGCAGATTCCTGCCGGGCTTCTGGTTTCTTCTCAACTTTGACGTCGCCTTTGCAGACCCAGCATTTAATGCCGAGCTTACCATACATGGTATTCGCTTCCGCGAATCCATAATCGATGTTGGCGCGCAGTGTGTGCAGCGGAACACGACCTTCCAGGTATTGTTCAGTGCGAGATAATTCCGCGCCACCAAGACGACCACTGCAACGGATACGAATACCTTCCGCACCGAAATCCATGGCAATCTGAACGGCTTTCTTCATGGCGCGACGGAATGAAACACGTCGTTCCAATTGGAGCGCAACATTCTCGGCAACAAGTTGTGCGTCCGTTTCAGGTTGTTTCACTTCCTGAATGTCAACGTACACTTCCTTGCCGGTCATCTTGCTCAATTCTTCCTTGAGCTTATCGATTTCGGCGCCCTTGCGCCCAATCACCACGCCTGGACGGGCAGTAAAAATCGTGATGCGGCAACGGGCGGCAGCGCGTTCAATTTGGATCTTCGGAACAGACGCCCCTTCGAGCCTCCGTTTCAACAGCTCACGGATCATTCGATCTTCATTGAGCAGTTTTCCAAAGTCTTTTTTGTCGGAATACCAACGAGAACGCCAATCTTTGTTAACGGCGACGCGCAGGCCAATAGGATTTGTTTTCTGACCCATACTTATTCGTCACTTACAATAATTTTAACGTGGCAGCTACGTTTGATAATCGGACCGGCCGACCCACGAGCTTTTGGAATAAAACGTTTGATAGAAGTCGCCTGACCAGCGACTGCTTCTTTCACACGCAGCGTTTCCGCCTTGGCGCCGTTGTTGTTTTCAGCGTTTGCAATTGCCGATTTCAACGTCTTGGCCACGACGCGCGCTGATTTGCGCGGAACGACTGCAAGGACAGCCTGCGCTTCCAATGCCGGCAAACCTTGAATCTGACGGACGACCTCGCGCATTTTCTGCGCTGACATCCGCACATTTTTTGTAATGGCTTGAACTTCCATATAGAACTATTTCGCTTCTGCTTTCGCAGTGTGTGTACCGTGCTTCTTGAACGTGCGGGTGAGCGAAAACTCACCAAGGCGATGGCCCACCATGTTTTCGGTAACAAAAACAGGATTGAACACTTTGCCGTTATGCACACTGAAAGTGAGACCGACCATATCGGGCGTAATCATCGAACGACGCGACCAGGTCTTGATCGGGCTCTTTGACTTCGTAGCCTTCGCCTTGTCAATTCGTTTCAACAGATGCAGGTCAACGAAAGGACCTTTTTTAATCGAACGTCCCATAAAATTATTTCTGTTTCATTGGGCGACCATCACGGCGCACCAGGATAAAGCGGTTACTATTCTTGGTCCTTATACGGGTCTTGTAACCCTTGGCCAATAAGCCCCATGGCGATTTCAACTGGAGATGACCACCACCACCCTTGGATTTGCCCTGACCACCACCATTCGGATGATCAACAGGATTGCGGGCCACACCGCGGGTAATCGGGCGAATGCCACGATGACGACTACGACCGGCCTTGCCGAGAACTTCGTTTTCGTGCTCAATGTTACCCACCTGACCGATTGTGGCGTAGCACTCTTCCTTCACTCGGCGAATTTCACCAGAAGGCAAACGAATCTGAGCATACCCGGCGTCACGTGACATCAATGTCGCCGCAGCACCAGCGCTGCGAACCATCTGTCCACCACGTCCGGGAGTCAATTCAATGTTATGAATATGAATGCCCACCGGAATTGCGCTCAGCGGCAAACAATTCCCCAACTCCGCAGCCGCACTCGGGCCGCTCATCAGTTTAACACCCACTTGAAGGCCGTTCGGCGCTACGATATAAGCCTTGCCCCCGTCCGTATATTGGAGGAGAGCCAAACGAGCCGTGCGAGTCGGATCATATTCGATCGCAGCTACAGTTGCTTCGACACCGTGCTTCTTACGTTTGAAATCTACGTTACGGATCTTTTGTTTGTGTCCGCCACCAATGCCGCGAGCTGTCACCCGGCCATAGGTATTGCGACCACCGGTTTTTTTCCGGGTCCGAACCAGGCTCTTCTCCGGCTTGGTCTTCGTAATTTCGTCATAAGACGCTACTGTGATGTAGCGCAACGACGGCGTTAACGGTCTAAACGTTTTAACTGGCATAAAAATCAATAAATCCGATTTCAGCTTGAAGTGCGCTGACCATCACTCCTGCTCCGATGATCGGAGTTCAGTTATCGGTCAACAGCTATAAAAGCCGCCGCGTATCACCACTGCTGGTTCAACGGAGCGCGGAATATAACAAGGAAAACTTCCCCTGCAAGTGGTTTCTAGAAAAAACTTTAAAAGTTTCTAAATCCCGGACGAATTCAAAATTCGTTACGCCATTCCCGCGAAAAGCGTTCTGTAAGTTGCCGATGTTTCTTTAGGTGTCAACTTTTTCCAAAAGAATTGCGGTGTGCGAATTGGACACAAATTTTCAATAGGTCATTGGGAAGAGCCCGAAAATCTGATTCCGACGAAACAACCGCCCCAGTTCCATGCGCCTGTTATCGGGTGCTTCATGCCAGGCACAGCGAGATTTTACTCTCCTTGAAACGTGGCAGGTATTTCGAATGTCATGGAAAGAGGTGAGCCGTAAATTGTTCGGCCGACGGTAACGCCGAGAACAAACAGACGAGCCATGGCGGAAAGACTCATCGACGGTGGACGGCTTTGGGGCATCCATTTTCTTCATGGCATCGAGCGCCATGGCCATCCAGAGCGCCTTTTCATTGAGCTTCCCCGACTTGTTCTGCTTCCGGGATCTCGTGACTGGAACGGTGAATTGGATTTGCCTCAGGACTGAAAGTCCGTCATGTGACAGCCTGGGTTGCAGCGAGTCCGACGAGCAAGGCCCAGGTAAAGATCACCGGACACCCAAAGCTCTGTAAGAGCGACATAAATCTGACGAGGGATTCCAAACGGCAAGTGATTGGCCGTTTGGCTTACTGTATTTTGTGGTGTTCTGGATTAACCAGAGGGCGATGGCAAGCCGATCAGGTTCCGGGCGCAATAGCTGAACAAATCGCGAAACGGCCAGGGACTGCTGAGTGCAACGATTCAACCATTCAACTCCCCATCACTTCAGCACCACAATCTCACTCATCCGCCCCTCCCCGCGCCGATTCAATGCCGTCATTCCAATCTCCACCTCCGCATTCCGCGTGATGCCGTTCAAAACAAACGAAGGATCTGATCCACTCGCAACCGGCCGCATCTCTGCATCCACGCCGACGACTCGCACCCATACCCGGTAACGCTCCGCCAGCGGCACAGGCGCACACTCCACGATCATTACACCCGGCTCAACCACCGTAGCTTCCACCTTCTCCGGCGCCGCAGGAGTCGCCTTCAATCCCGGCTGATTAAAACCAAACTCCACCCAGCGCCCATCCAGCGGATCCAGCGCATACGCCACATCATTGAACGCCTTGCGCACCAACCGACGCGCCTTGCCGAGCAGGACAGCCCGCGCCTGCAACGCCCGTTGCACATCCGCTTTCGCGAGGTTCACCGCCGCCACCCGATCCATCAACGCCTTCTTCAACACCCCGGCCTGCGCGGAAGTGATGTCGATCCCCGAATAATCCAACTCCGGACGGCTCTGCAGATACCCTTCCATCGTCCCGAGCATCACGTAAACCTTATCCACCGTCAGCGGCACCTGGCGCGATCCCCTGAAACCGAGCGCCTCCCATTCCCGCGAACCTTTCGGCCCCAACGCATCCTTGCGCAATACGCGCAACACCGTGGCAAACGTGCGTCCCACCTTTAGCGCCAGCTCCAATTCCTCCCCTTTCTTGCGCAGCATCACCCTCGCTTCCAGAAATTGGCTGTGCGAAAGGTCCAAAGCCTCTTTCTCAACGGTGAGCAACCCCGCCAGGTTGGGCGCCAGCCCCAGTTGACTCCCCAGGTTGAGGATCCCGGGAATAACGTTTTCCATCTGAACCACCATTTTCGCCGCTGAATTGGCTAATCTATTTTCCATATTTTTGTTTTTGTTTGATGTTTAAAAATTAACAACCCTCTTTATCTCACAAAAGGACCCCGTTATGTAAGGCGAGTAAACTGCAGCAATTACTTGCCGCCCTGTTAACCCACTGATGCAGAGGGCTTTCTGCACACAAAAAAATTTCAAAATAATTACAAACAAACGCAAACCCGCATGAATAAAGGCCGAAACGTGGGTCACCGCGATAATAACCAGCAATAGATAGGGCGGCGCACAAGCCACGCTGAGCATTCCAAGCCATAAAAGCCCGCAAAACGCGCAAAAACCGACTTTGCAAAAACAACCGCCCCCGTTTCCGATCGGAAGCTCTGCCCAATGAAAGAATGAACCGCCCAACCGGTCGGAAACGAGCCGTTTAAACTCAAAAAAAAGCATTTCCGACCGGTCAGGCAGTCAAAGGAAACGATCCCCCGGAGTTCCGCCCGGAAACGCCCTTGAAAAATCCAAAAAAATGCATTTCCGGACGGAAACTGGCTCAAGTGAGCGAGAAAAATGGATTTCCAACCGGAAGCAGGCCAAGTGAAAACCAATAAATGGATCACCGAACGGATAAGCTGCCCGCAGAGCGGCAATTGAAGGTGGCCGAGGGTTTCAACCGGTTTCAACCCACGGATCAGGAAGCAGTTGCCGATCCCAGTCGCGGAGTGACGCCCCGCATTGTAGCCGTGCGCGGAACGCTGGATTTATCCAGGATTTATCCGGCAGCAATCTCCCAAACCTAACGCTGACTCCAGAACCACCTGGCGCATTCGGGACAGATTCACGTTCCTGCCGGATGAATCCGGCGTTCCGTTTGCAATTTCAACTGAATCGTTCCGGCTATAGCGTTTACCAAAAGTCTTTCCGGATAGGCACTTCAAGTTTCATCGGAAACGTCTGTCTTCCCGACGCCTTTCCGTTCGACCTACGCTGTCGGGGTAATCAACGCGGGCTGATCACAAACGCTTTTCTCGCAGAAAGGAAATGAGTCTCCTGACGTCGTCTGCTACCAGATTTTGATCCGTCGCCGACTGCGGCGCACGCTCGTGCGCGAGCATCTCTCTCTCGTAGCAGACGACGTGAGGAGGCTCTGATTATTTCCGCGAGATTACTCGCAAAACGTTAAAGCAATTCCGGATGCTGATTCAATACAACCATCGGCTTTGTCCAACTTCTCCACATGACCTTTCACAACGCCAATGCGCGAAATCACCACTTCGTAACCAATGGAACCGAAATCACCCCCTGGCCCCGATCCGATCATGGCTGGCGTCGCATCCGTGCGACGCCAGTTCGGCCGCAGACCATAGCCAAAATCAAAAACACCTCCTGTACGACTGCAATGCGGCAAAAACTGCGATCCCAATTGGGTTCGCGCAATCCCGTCGTACGAGTACAACCCAAGCCGGTTAACTACCTTTGGATTAGCATTCACTTTACTACCCGCCTCAAGGAGCAATCTAGCAACTTCCACATGCTGAAATGCCACTGCATGGTGTAGGGCCGTCCATCCGCCTTCTTCACCCGGTGGAGACTCATCCTTTAAGCTGACTTTCGCTCCTGCTGTTAGTAGCGCCCGAACGACCTCAACGTGCCCGTTTCGTGCGGCATGCATTAGTGGAGTGACGTTCCACGGTAGATCACGATGGTCCAAAGCATTGATATTTGTTCCAATCGCAATAGCCGAAGCTACCGCATTTAATTTGCCACTTGCTGCTGCGTCGAGTAACGCGAGTTCAACGAGAGATGCCTGAGTATCTGGGCCGTATTTAGCCATACATCTGGTCGAACAATGCGATCAGTTCAGGGTTATTAGACTTTTGAACCCATTCCAGCGCAGAAACGCCCGAGTGATCTACATCCGATGGATTTGCTCCAGCTTCAAGGAGCGCTCGAACGATCTGCTTGTATCCTCCCTTTAATGCTGTGTGAAGAGCAGTTTCATAGAAAGCTGACCTTGTCCCTTTTTGACGAACTCCGTCCACAAATGACGAAAATGATTTCCCTGTAGGATCCGCCCCAAAATCCAGCAATAGGTGAGACACTTCAACAAGACCAGCGCAGGCAGCAATTGAAAGGGGCGTTCGATTCCCCACCTGCTTATTGGGATCAGCTCCCGCCTGCAATAGCATTTGGATCATTTTAGTGAAATCGACTTGGGGAAAGACCCGACCCTCAGCTTCCATTGCGGTTCGAAGAGATGTCATGGTATTCCAAGTCATATACCGTGTCATCGCCAGAGAAAGGGGAGTGTCCCCCTTCTCACACAAAGCAAGCTCTGATGCCCCAGCAACATAATTCGGATCGCAGCCTGCCGCTAAAAGGAATCCTAGAATTTCCTCGTTCTCTTTATCTATTGCACAAAGCAAGGCGCTACCGACCGGTGAAGCACCTATTGCAGAAAATTTCTTAACAAGTTCGACATCCTGGTTGTGCGCCGCACATGTAAGAACGCTTGCACTCCGTCTGCTGACGGTTCGTGGATCTGCTCCTTTTTGTAGCAGTAATTCAACCAGCGGTCTATTCCTCCGGAATGTCGCTCTCAGAAGGGGTGTCCATTTTGCGTCCCCATCTACTTCGGAGGGTCCGATCGCATTTGGGTTTGCCCCGAGTTTCAACAGCAACTCGGCCGCCGAAAACTGATCAAAAGCTACCGCGCAATTTAAAGGGGTCCCATAATGCTTGCTGCATTCAAGTTCTGCACCATCGCTGATCAATCCCTCAATGACATCTAAAGATCCGAGTTGACTGGCCGCCTGAAGTAACGAGTGTGGATAATTATCAGGGTTTGAAGAAATCAAGCAGTTCACGGAGAAACCGCGTCGAAGCAAAAGTGCTCGCAGTCCCTGCCATTCGTCCCCTTTGATATATTCGTAGACCTCACCGGAATCCGCTGCAGAAATTTCATATTTGCCACTCATACTCATTTTCGAAAATAAACGATTACCGGAAAAACACCTTTCCTGATCGCCTTGAACCCTAAATAGCGTTTCAATACATAATGCTGAGGTGCTCGAAGCCCTTTCAGGTTGTGCTTGCCCACTATAAACGCAGCAATATGAAGGTCTGTATGTCTCGTAGCATAATTGAGAATTGCATCAAGTTGCTTTCCTTGATGTCCTTTTACGTAGGCATTATAGAGAGTTTGCGTTGACGCCTTCACCTCACCTACTATATGGGTCCGATGATGTGTGCCATTAGGACCCACTAGCCCATCTCCGATAATAAAATCTGGAGACAAATAGCCACGCCGTGGTCCTCTTGCATTGAGTCTCGGGTTTCTTCCCGTGCAATTACGACCAGCTCCAACAATGTCGCCCTTCTCGCTCATTCTCATTCTATAATGAAATTTATCGCCTACTCCTTGTGAATTAAATACGGCGCAAGCAGCCATATTGAAAGGTTTGTCGATAGTATTTCCAGTTTTCAATGAATCTTTTGCAAGATGATCCGTGATTTTGTCTATATCGAACCCAGGAAACAGGATGTGCATTTGCTTAAATGCTGCCTCAGCGAACGTGTTGATTGCTCGTGACTTCACTTCAGCTGTTCCCACTACCCGAAGAATCTGTAGTGTATACTGAATGGCCTGAGCTATATTCATCTCAATCACAGTAAACTCGCCAGTAGGGTCTCCGTATGTATACGGATTATTATTAGCAAAATGGTAGCTGTTAAACGCTTCTACATTTTCACTACCCGGCTCGTCTGGATCCCTGGTCAGAAACTTACCAGTTACCGAATCATATTCACGTGCCCTCACGTGGTATAGACCACTTCCAGCTTCCAGCCATTGGCCATGAAAACGGAAATCACCGTCCACTCCGGAAGCAACTTGCGCATCGTGACCAGTCGTTCCCCGCTGGTTTCCGAAGCCATCGTATTGGAAAGCTGCCAAACTTGTGCCGCTTTGATTTGCCAAGTTTATTACTGAACCCATGGCATCTTCGAGATAAAACACCGGTTCATCCATGTTTCCGGAACCATCCACCTCAAAACGCACCAAAGGGCGATGTCCCACGTGCACATAGCCAGCCAGCACATTACCAGAACCATCACTCACCAGGTGCGGTGAATCCAAGCCAGCGTCTAAGGTCGGACCTGTCACGAAGCGCCGTTCGGTTGTGCCTTGCACCGCTTTTACGCGTCTTCCTTCCGCGTCGTATTCGTACGTGGTGGTTTGGCTGTTCTTCGTGACAAACATCACCCTGTCGCTTGTGTCGTAACTCAATGTGAGGTCGTCCAAACCACGCTCGATGCCGATCATGCGTCCAAAGTCATCGAACTCGTAATCTTCATTTTGAGGGCCAGTGACTGCATCCAACTGGTATCCCGGTGCGTAGGATGAGACGAATTCCTGTGGGCTGCCTATCCCAACCGTGCGCGTGAGCACCCGGCGATTGCCCGCTTCATCGTAAACGTAGGTAATCTTCTCCTGGAGAGCATCAGAGGAATCAAAATAGCGCTCCTCTTCTAAGCGGTGGGATTCATCGTAGTCGAGTTCGACATAAGAATTGTCCTCCCGGGTAATCTTCGTTGGTTCACCCAAGCCGGAACGGACATAATGGAACGCCGAAATGACGGTTTCCGTTGTTCCATCCACTTTCTTATGCACGATGTGCCGCACGAAATTATCCGGATCGTTGCCGGGATCGTTCCCGGTCGCGTTCGGATCAATTCTGTAGTCGTAGGTCGTCACAACTCCATTCGGCAGGGTCCGTTTTTTCACGCGACCAAGCTTGTCATGTTCATACACGATTTCAGTCTGATCAGGCAATTTCACCTTCCAGAGATTCCCGGCAAGATCATAAACATATTCGGTGGTGTATACCGCACCCGTCGCTGAGGCCTTGGATTTGATCTTATGGATGCGTTCCAAACGGTCGAATTCATAAATCAAGGCTGAACCGGTCGAATGCGTGATCGTTTTCACCCGACGCGAGTTGACGTAATCACTATCATAAGTGGTCGTTCGGGTTTGGCCGTTCTGCGTCAGTTGCGTTGATACCAATTGGCCGTCCGGCGAGTAAGCAGTGGCAACTTCCTTCTCCGGAGTCCACGAACCGGAAACGGTGGGTGATGTATAGTGCTTGCGCTCCCGCTCGCGTCCGGCCGCGTCGTATCTGAAAGTGACTTTGTGCCGTTTCCCATTCGCCTCATGAAGTTGCGCGACAGGCAGGTGTTTCGCGCCATTTGGAATCAACCAACCTGTTTCTTCAGGGTGCGTTTCCGCGTTCACGCTGTCTTCTGATTCGAAGTAAACCTGTGTGACCGTTCCTGCCCCAGCATAGCTGGTGGCATTCTGGCGATCCTGATCGTCATATCCATAGGAGACCAGGATTTCAGGGGCGAGTGGGGTTGTTGCGCCAGGGATGGTGAGCGCCGGCCCTTCCACGGCAAGAAGATAACCATTATCTTCTGCTGTCTCGCCTGGATCTGTGTCGTATTTGAAGGTATAAGTGTTTCCGCCAAGATCGGTAGCAGTCTTAATCTGCCCCGATTCAGTATAGGTAAAAGTGCGAACGCGGCCTGATTGGTCTGTGATCGTTGCAGGATATTCCTCTGCTTCCTGTTCGGGACTGACGAGGCCTGCAAGGTAGGTTGTCTTCACGCTTCCTGCACAGCATGTGGTCGTCTCAATTGGCAAACCGAATGGTGAGAAGATTGTCGTGGAGGTGCGATCAAGAGGATCCACCGCCGAAGCTGAATTCGCCGTGTAGGTGTAAGTCCACGTTGCCGCTTCCTCATTCGGAAGAGTTTTTGTCACCGTCTCGATCTGGCCATCGGGATAGTAAGTGTACTCGGTGATTTCGCCCTCAGCATTGGTATGCTTCTTCAAACGTCCAACCGCGTCGTTCTCGCGAATGTCTTCACCGCCAGTCCGGATGTTTTTGACTGTCGTTTTCCGATTCTGATCATCGTAGATGTATTCCGTTTCTTCGCCTTGGGCATTGATCTCGCGCTTAAGTCGGCCCACTTCGTCGTAACGAAACTCCGGATTGCTGCCATCGGCAGTTTCCCAACCGGCTAATCGACCATTGTCATCGAAGTCACGTTTCAAACTGCCAACGGTCGGACTGCTGACAGTGTTCCAATCGAGTTGCGACTCATGGCCGTAGCTGATGCTGACGCCATTGCCGTAATCTGCACCGGTTTCACGACCTTGAGGGTCATAATCGATTGTGGATGTAGCACCGTCCTGCACGAAGGTGGTCAAATTGCCATTATCGTCGTAACCACTCGTGATCGTCTTGCCCAACGAATCCGTCAGGCTTGTGGCGTCACCTTTTGCATCCAAAGTGACTGCCATGCTGCCAAACGCATCCGTCTCGACTGTGGTCTGCGTCCCGTTCGCGCCGCTCTGGTATTCCCATGAACTGATGGTCACGGTGTCAGAGGCAGTGAACTTGATCAAAGATCCCGATTGCGCCGCCGCTGCATTCAGCACTTCAACCAGTTTGGCAATCGTTGTGTAGCCGTCGTTTATTTTGACGGTGATTGTCTTGGTAGCCGAATCGTAAGAGACGGAAGCTACGTTGTCCTCAGTTGTGATTGCAGGATCATCTTCGATTTCAATCGTAACGCCGTTGAAATCTGTTCCCGTCTCACTTGTCCCGAAAACCAGATTGTACTCTGGCATTTTGACGCCAGACGTCTCTGTCGTAGTCCCACCAGAGGTCGTTGCGCTGGTAATCGGGCGGATCAAACTGACAGTGTCACGAACCTTCACCGCCGTTGGTTTCAAGGAAAACGACCTATCCCCGGTCTCGACGAGCGGATGATACGTATTGATCTCGACTGCTCCCGAAGGAGAAATCGTTTCGGTCGGATTGCCGTATTGGTCAAAACGACTGGTCGTTGTACGCCCGGTTGGACTCGTAACTTGCACCGAACTCAATTGACTGAAATTATTGTCAAAATAAGTGAACACCGTGGTTGTTGTCAGTCCCTCCACGGTATCGACTCCTTCTTCGAGCATGGTAGTCACTGTCTCGATCCGCTGTTTTTGTTCGGAGAGTGTTGTATAACTGCGACGCGTCTCGTTGAGCCAGTGCAGCGTTTCACTTTCACCATCTACTTCGACTTTGTAACCGGTTGTCTTAGTTATTCTGCCCTCATTATCGTAAGAATGAACAATTCTACGCATCAGCGGGTCGGTGATAATCTCCTGGTTATTCGCAATATCATGCACATAAGTGGTCGTGTTGCCGGAAGCATCGGTAACCGAACTCAATCGGCCATCCTGATACGTATTCCGAGTCACAAATTTACCGCGTGGGTCTTTGATACCGGTGATGAAGTTTGGATAGGCGGTGTTTGTGTAGAAATACTGGTTAGTCAGGTAATTTTCCGAAACGCGATTTACTAACTTGTGAACATGCGTCAGTCTGCCGCTGAAATCATAATCGTATTTAATCAGCGCCGGACCATTTATATCCCCGTCGCCATCAAGGGAAGCCGGGTCAAAAACCGACTTGATTCGCCCGTAGTTATCTCGATCAAAAACAATCGTGCGAGTTGGATTTCCACTGCTATCTGCCTCCCAGATTTTGTCTGGAGCAATATGCGTAACATTTCCATCCGGATGCTCGATTCGGGTGAGCTTCGGTGGTCCCCAAGTTCGGACGGGAAACGTCGGAAACTGACTATAATTTTCTTCTGATCCCTGCACCACGGTATGCAGGCCTTGATCATCGCGAGTCAGGTAATACCCGATACCATCCTCGGTTGTGAGTTTGAAACCAGGGAAATCGAAACTTTCCACGGGCAAGCGAGGGTCACCTTCCTGCCAATACGGCGGATAGATGCCTCCGAGAATAACGTTCAATGTTGGAAGCACCACCGCCTCAGCAGAATTCAGCACTTCTAATGTGGCGTTGACGCCCGGCGGAGAAATGTATCTCGGGACATACCCGAATCCAAATTCGTCTCCCGGAGCTCTTACAAGGGTGAAAAGGAACGTGGAACGCCTGCCATCTGGAAGCGTCAAGGTGACATTCCTGCCTCCGCCAACACGCATATTAAAGTATTTCTCTGCTGGATCGTCTTCCGTGATATCCAGGACCGTTTCCCGGAATTCATCCAGTTCCACGTCCATGCTATTGATTGCAAAACTCCATGAATAGCCGAAGTCGCCTTTGTTGGGGTTGAGCGAATCGTAGGTGCGTATGACCGTCAGCGGCATGCCACGAGCGGGAATCACGGCGTCCTGTTCACTGAACGTGAACTGCCCAACCTTCAGGTCGCTTTCCAGGATGAATCGCACGGAATCTTCGGCATATTCATTTTCCCCTTCTACAAACAGCCAGAGATCGTAAACGCCATTGCGGAGTCGGCTCAAATCAAACGTGCCGAGAGTATCATTTGTAACACCTGCTCCGCCAGAATACCAGAGCACTTCCTCTCCCTGGATCGTAGAAATCACGAGGTCGTATGTGACAGACTCACCAGCAACTGAACTGTGTGCATTGCCCGTAACAATCAAAACTCCTTCGCTAATGCGGGGATAATTGGCAGCGATGCCACCCGCCGAGTAATTGGCCTGTGGCGGGTTAATGATTTTAGCAATTGGAACTACTCCACTGCCAGAGGCGACAACGATATTGTTTGTCGCTTCAGTGAGACCGCCTTTATGCACCACTTGACCGTTTGCGTTGTTCGTGTAATCAGCCACCCAGCACGTGAATAAGTCTGGTCCGGTATAGCCGCTGTCCGGGGAGTAAAGCAATTTACCATTCTTCTCTACAACCTGGCCATGGAGAGGCTGGGTAAAAGAAAAGATCTCCAGCAGGTCACCTGGATCATCGCTGGCGTTTAACAGCAGATCGAACATCTCATTGGTTCGGGAATTCCGCTTCACCTCAATTGAATCCGGCAAGCTGATGATCGGAGCGTTGTTGTCTGAAGGAACGACAAATACAGTCACCTTGCCGCTGGCTGTATTACCCTGGTTGTCCACAATCGAATAGGTGAATTCATCAATTCCTGTAAAACCTGATGCGGGTGATGTGTACTTGACATGGTGACTATAGGAATGATCAACCTCGCCTCCATGCAATGCCGGGGTAACGTTTGTTACGGTAGTGCCTCGGCAGTCATCACTCGGGACCACTTGTATCCAGATCGTGTTCGTAATCACAATCGGCCCCAGGGTGCTGGCAGGAACACTCACAACCTTGTCTTGCGCGACCAACGGCCCATCGAAGCAGGGGTTGTAAAGATTAAGTGTGACATGAGCGGAACTGTTGCTGCCATATTCATCAACCATTTTATATTCAAATTCGTCCTGCCCCACAGCACTGGCATCGGTCATATATTCCAATCGGAGCGGAGGACAGAATTGGTTTGTGAAATCCACCCCCCAGCTAACATATCCCAGGCTTGCGGCCACCGACCCTCCCGGTGTTTCTTCCAGGGACACCCAGTCTCCAGCGGTGCGAACATGGGTCACTCGTAATGGTTTGAGGCCCGCGTTCATATCGTTGGCAAGCACGTCCAAAATGACTCTCTGAATACCGCTTGCTGTCATTATTACTGGAACCGCATTAGTATCGTTGACGGCTAACGTCACTCCCCCTGTTCTCGAAACCTCCACTTTCACCCGAGCCCGGGCAATGCCGCCAGCGGAGTTAGCCGCCATATAGGTAAAGCTATCTGTGCCAAGAAAGAACGGGCGAGGAGAATATTGGAGGTTTGTACGACTCTCACTGATCACCACCCATCCGTTCTGCGGTTGCGATACGTTTCTAATTGTGAGACTTGGATCATTTTCATCATTTTTCAATACATCCAGAACTACTCCCGTACTGTTTCGTTGTATTGACGCCTGTCCCGCTTCTGGAAAACTGTCGTCCACCAGTGCAGGCGGTTTCGCTTCGGCCAAGGCACCCGGAAAGGTGCCTGCTGCATACGTGTTGTTTGCCTCGACCGTAATATCTGTAAGGATTGGGTATATAACCGAGCCACTTCGACGCAATGTAACCTGGAGCTCGATATAGCGACCAGAGAGTGGTTCGCCTGTGAAATGATCAAGAGGCTGTTGCCCGTTGCTGACGAGATTGAAAAGATTGGTGGAAAGGCCGGTGATTGTTTCTGCAGTTCTAGCTTTAACAACGATTCCCTCATCCACCGCCCCTGATTCGTTATTCCATCTCACTTTACTCCACTCAGTTCCATGTACACCATCGTCATGAACAACACTCCAAACACCCATCCCGGGAGAACTCTCCAAAGCGACAGTTCCAGTCATGTTAAAGTTGCCCAAATAATAAGCCGCATGTTGTCCTCCATAAAGAATTACACTCATATCAACTTCACCAACGTGAGATGCATTTGTATAAAGTGAGTGTGTCGGCTCGAGCACAAGCTCGTTAATCATTCTTGGTCCTTTTGTGGGATCAATCCGTAGCAAATCACCATACCCATAACCGGAACTCGCCTGAGTCATCAGCCAGACCTTGCCATTTGAATCTATAGAAAGCTCCACTGGCCAAAAGTCACAGGGCAATGGCACACGCCCGACGTACGACGTATTAGAATCATTGTTTTCGATAACGAAACGGAACAATTTACGAGCATCCGAATTCGTGTCCCATGCTATCAGCCAAACGTTGCCCTCAGCATCAATTCTCATCCTTGACGAATAGAAAGTAATGGGTACGGACATCCCTTGAGTCTCGGCTATCACGCCAGTTTCGCTGATTTTGCTGAGGTAAACCAAACCGTCACGGTCGTACATGGACCAAACATTCCCAGTCCTGGGATCCATAGCAGCAGTTCCCTGTTCGAACTCCAACTTCTCTATACAATTCGCTAAAAGAGTATCACCATCAAAACCGGATATCATGAGTGCTGATGCTGGTGCCTCTGTCAAAGTCCAAAACGAACGGTTCCGGTTCAAGAAATTCAAACCCGCCTCCTGCCTAATCCGCTCGCAGGGCGTAACATTGGTCACCTGAATTCCTGTGTTTCCATTTATCACCCTCAATTCATTAGTGAGGCCGGAAATTCCCAACCAAAGGTTATCGCCTGGATCAACCGTCACACTGAATCCTGCCCACGCGCCCGAGTATGGGAGGACAGGAAACCAGTCGAGAATAGCTTCGTCCTCCGCTTCAGTAACGTCGATTGGCCCATCCGCTGTTTTTCTCTTCCAAGGCAACAGATGCCCGGATCCGCGCGAGGTTTTGATATAGCCATCACGATCTCGATCAATGCATGTGTTGTACAGGAACGGTGGCTTAAGGTAGTCACCATTCAAGTCAGCGGTAAAGCTGCCGTCGGGATTTTTATGTCCGCGCGTGCCTCCGATGACGACGCCAATCTTGCAGATCCCGGAAGCACGTAACTGAAACCCGCTTATGCCAACAAAAGAATTTCCATATTTGTCTACAGTCATTCCTAATTCTACATAATCGTGAGCCATGCCTTCCCATCTTAAATCCGGGTGCCCAGGAGCAACGCTATACTCGCCAACGCACTCGCCCGTATTCACATCAATTCTAGCCAAGACACTCTCACCAATGTGACCGTTCGATCGCCATAGTCTTGTATTCACAAACGGAAACGGCGTCGCCAGATAATTTATTTGAAGCTGGTTGGTGGTAACCTCATAATTTAGGTTCATGAGTGTTCCCTGATCGAAATCTATATTGGTGGTGTAAGTTCGAGCTTTCGTAACTGTGATGGTAACTTCTCCGAACTTACTCTGACCGAGATCGTCGGTTCCTGTTGCCCGGAACTTGTATTCGCCCGGTGCAGTCAAAATTGCCGAAACATTTGGGGATTCATCGGACGGAGAAAAAGAGACACTCACGTCGCCCGGACTTTTAGTCGTGCTCCATTTAAATTCAACCTCTCCGATCCCGTTCGAATGAGTCGCAAACAGGTTTACTGCCAATGGTAAAACTTCGACCGTCGGATTTAGAGACTGTCCTTCAGCGAGGGAGGCCTGGACCGAAAACTCATCCAAAGTCAAGATCTCAATTACAAACGTGCTGCTAGACTCATCGATACCGCCGTTGGCAGTTCCATCCTGGTCTCTGACGGTAACGGTGACGGTGACGTTTCTTTCTGTAGCGCCGGGCGTGAATGAGATGGATCCGGTTGTCGCAGACGGGCTGTAGATGATTTGAGGAGTGCCGCCGATAGCAAAGGCATCTTCATCTTCCGGGCTGATGCTGACTTGAACACTTAACGGCCATCCCGTTTCGTTCTCCGGTCCGCCGGTAATGCCAGAAAGAGAAACCACCTGGGATGGGCCACCGGCATAGACAGTCGGGACATCACCGATGTACAGAGTGGGCGCGTCGTTGACAGGGACAACATGGACGGTGGTCGTCACACTGGTCGATCCACCGCTTCCGTCTGACAAACTGATTGCTACCGTCCGTGGGTTGGATGATGGATTCTCGGATAAATTGTGAAAACTGACACTGCGCAAGACAGCTTGTGCAGCGGCCAATGAGCATTCGGAATCGAAGATGACCTGCAAAGAGTGATTTCCAACAGCGCTCAATGTCCCGACTGGCACCCCTTGATAATTTACAACATTACCTGCCATCGTTATTTCGTTATTCGCAGACATTCCCAATCGATCCGCAGCCTGGCTGTTCTGGGTAATAGATGCAGTCAATGTCCCTCCCGCAAAATTGGGAGAATCGGCGTCTGTGAGGGTGGAAGCGGGGTCAAGAAACTTCGATGCTTGATTCTCGATATAGGTGCTCGTGGCAGCGAATTGCATTTCGGGCGCCACGCCGCCCCGGCACAGTTTATTAACAATCTTCTCAAAAACCAACCGCAACGAGTCGATTTTGGCACTTTGGGTGGAGCCAGAAGCAAAATAGGCGTCCAAAGGAGATGTGGCCGCCATACGAAGCAACTGCTCATTGTTGGTACCAAATCCAATGATGATGATTTTGATTCCCGTTTCCTTGGCTTGATTGATTATTTCCCTCGTGCTCGGGGTAGGCTTCCACGCCCCATCCGACATCAGCACGACCACACGCTGCCGATTGGTTACGGTAATTTCTGAATTCAATTCAAACTGCGCAATGGCGGCGCTCAATGCATTGTCCGCACAGGAATATCCTCCCTCAGTGAGACCTGCCACTCGCGTGTATTGATGAAGAAAAATATTTGTCTGTAGCAGCGCGTTACGAACTGCCTCAAGGTCACCCGTTAACTCTTTAGCAACAGCGGCCTGCCCCTCGAAAAAGATGGCAGAGAGGCGGTCCTGAGTCGCGAATTTTGCAGCAAAATCAGCCGAACATTTTCTCGATGGAGCACCATAACCGCTAGCCGAGTTGGAGAAATCGATTGCCACTACCAGGTCAATCGCATCCGGACAGTTGGGGCTAAGAACCTGAAGTTCTTTCGAAAACAGAAGGTGGTTACTTGTGCCAGCAGTCCAACTGACATTGATCCTGCGCCCATTCTGGAGGAATTGTGGTGAAAGGTGATTGTAGGTAAGGCGTTCAACCACATCTTCAATACTGTTGCTGGTGATGTTGCTCAGGTTTGTGTCAAATGCAATCACCAGAGCGGTTCCCTGACCATCATAAGTTCCCTGCACCGAGCCAATGTGAATTGCGTTATTTCCGGTAAAGACCTTGTCGTCATTAAACACGGTGGTTTTCGTCGTATTTTCAATCGAAAGGCGATCTTCCGGATAATACAGAGGATCACCCATGGCATCGACAATTTCCACTTTGAGTGTTCCATCATTATAGTTGAAGGCGGTCAGTTCAACATCAGGCGCTACATAGACTGACGGGTATGTTGAGACTCCCTCCAGCAGCGGAAAAATCACTTGTCCCCGCGTAAAGGCAAACGGTCTTGAATCGCCGACTGCTAATGCTCCGTCGAAATAGGAAACGGAGTAGTTGGTCTTTTGATCTGCAGTAATAATTCGGTGAATTGGATCATTGAGACTAATTGTTGAGCCGCGTTCGATCAAATAGTACCCAGAACCGCCGGTTTCCGGCGCACTACTCACGTATATTGCAGGATTATTATCATTGATTCCTTCGATCCCAACCCCGAACTCGCCGCGATGCATGGCATTCTCTCTCGCAAAACCGTTGATGATTCCCGTAAAGGCAGGATTTGCAGCACCTGCCG
This sequence comes from Verrucomicrobiota bacterium, assembly GCA_013820875.1. Taxonomy (GTDB): domain Bacteria; phylum Verrucomicrobiota; class Verrucomicrobiia; order Limisphaerales; family JACDHS01; genus JACDHS01. Next base: position 47,454 of record JACDHS010000016.1, read on the forward strand.
CTCTGACTCGATTCTTCGCCTTTGCCGTCAGTGTCGCTTTGAGAATAGTTAGATTACCATTTGTAAAGTTTTCTTCCTGAAAACTGTATGTTTTGGATGTCAGCGCGCTGTCATCGGTCGGTTTCGTTACCCGGATCTCATAATTTCCAACGTCACTGCCGGTCGTGGCATCGGTGCTAAAGATGGGAGATCCGGAAATGGTGGCTGGTCCGTCTCCATTGACGAAGCCCTCATATCGCGCTGTAAAGATTGCGTTGGGAGTTCCATAGGCCCGGATAAAATCGTTACCTATGACCGTAAGAGGCTTTTTAGAGACATCGAAAGATTGCGACACCGGAGATGCAGAAAGATACAACGAGTTTCCGTTTTGCCGCGCTTCAACCGTGACAGTCCCCATTCCGGTAACAGTGATTTGATTTCCGGATACAGTAGCATTCTTCACAGTTGTGGCGCCGGGTTTGATTGAAGTCACAACGAATGTGACAGGCAACCCGGACGATGCCGTCGCAGAGACCTCAAACGTATCGCCGTAAACCTTGTCAGGTATAGGGGTATCGAAAGCGATGGTTTGTGACGCCTTGCTAATGGTGTAGCTCTGATCTGTTGTTGCCGGATTATAAACTGCATCACCGGAATGAAATCCCCTGACTTTTACGGTTCCAACGCCAGTAGAAGTAACCACATTATCTGCGACGACTCCCGGTCCGGAGATGACAAAGAAATTAACCGGTCCTTCAGTAGAAGTTGCCGATGCTATCGGAGTGAACGAAGCACCGTACGTGGAAGTGAATGGTTCAGTGAACGTTATTGCCTGAGTAAGTTTAGAACTCGATGTAACCTGAAAAAGACGGTCCATGTCGGCGGCGGCGTTAAAGTTGTCATTTCCAGCTTGAGACGCGCGCACCCAAACGCTACCTGTATTGTTGATCACCGCATTTGTACCGACGATTGTCGTTCCATCCGGAGCAAAAATTAACGCAAAGGTTATTGGCAATCCGGACGATGCAGATGACTTGAGAGGAACAATCAAATCGGAACTCCCCAGGATTTGGTTGCTGACGGCAGTAAATGTTATCGACTGATTTGCTTTGGTGGCCTCAAACGTTTGGTCTTCTGCTTGAGCAGCATACACTACCGTCTCCGCTGTTGACGCGCGCACAGTGGTGAAACCTGCACCGGTAATTGTCAGCACATTGTTGGTGACTGTAGCAAGGCCCGAAACAATATCGAAAATGACTGGCAGCCCCGCCGAAGAAACGGCACTGAGGCCGAAGGCTGGATTTCCATAGACCTTACCGCTGATCGTGGCAAACGTTATGGTCGAATTTAATCTGGCAACCGCCAAAGTCGCAGACTCACTCGTCACTTCCCCCGAGGCATTGCTGATTGTCACAGTATAGCCCGCCTCATCGGTTACCGTCACTCCTGTTATGGTCAGAGTGGAGGTGCTTGAACCAGAAACACCGTTGTCATCCACCAGGTTCACACCATTCTTTTTCCAGGCGAATGAAAGAGGCAAACCTCCGTCTGCACCGACTGAAAATGTTACAGTTACGCCTGCGTTTACCGATTGGCTAACGGGTTGCACCAGTATAGAAGGAGAATCGCCCACCCAAAGGTTCGCAGGATTACTCAGTTGCGAACCGCGTTCGTTCGTCACCAAAACTGTATAATCAGCCGCATCCGAAACCTGCACGTTATTCAAATCAAGAGATGACGCGATGGCACCATCGAGCGCAATGCCGTCCTTATACCATTGATATGACAATAGGTTGCCGGTCGCCACCACAACGAACGTGGCATTAGCGCCTGCGTTTTGCACCTGACTGACAGGATGTGTGATGATTGTCGGCCCATCCAAATACTCGATTTTGATATCATCGAACCATCCAACTTCGCTGTCGCCAACCCCGGCGCCATATGAGCCCATGGCGACGGTGTCCCAGGTGGCGTTGTTTACTCCGGTAATGGTGCGGCCGAGTTTGCCGTCCACGTAGAATTTCACGGTCGAGCCGTCGGTTGATTTCTCGAGGTGGAACTTGTGCCAACCGATGCTGCGATAAGAGGCTCCGGCTGTATTCAAGTTGAACCAACCTGTGTTTTGTCCGGCAAAGACTCGACCTTGATAATAAGCAGTTTGGAGTTGTTCATTCTCTAGAGTTCCTGTGTTGGCATCAAATGGAGTAAGGTAGTTTCCGATCGCGAGAATCTGTTGAAGGCTTCCCTGGCCGAATCCGTTCCCGCTAAACGCGCGAACTTCGCCGAAGGCTCGTTCCTGGTCGTTGGTGCCTGCATCATAAATCCAGAAGGTAGCCCGGGCGCTCCCCTGCACTTCGACTCCGAGGTCGTGATACATCTTATCGAGCGAGTTTGTTTGTTGTGCTGTTTTTGACCCGCTGACAGGGTTATTTTGGGTGCTGGAAATCGTCAACGCGGTTCCGCCTGAGACCGTTGTCCAGTTGCTGAGATTTCCAGCTTCGAAATCTTCGAAGAAAATCAGGCCTGCGTTAATGGAGAGAATGGCTTTGGCAGATATTGAACCAGCGAGATTTGAAACGATCACCGTGTATTCTGCTGCATCATCTTCCGTGACATTGCTAAGAATGAGATGGTCCGAATCTGAACCAGCGATGTTACCGTCGTCCGTTAGAGTGACTCCATTCTTCTTCCACAGATAGGTGAATGGGGGCGTTCCACTGACTACTGCGTGGAATGTGACTTCGCTGCCCGGGTTCGCTACCTGGTTGGCTGGCGCTGTAACAAACACGGGCGGATCAATGACCGTCAAAATTGCGACCGTACTGATCACCGAACCAACGCCATTGGCAACCACCACAGTGTATTCTCCGGAATTCGAGCCGGTAACGTTTTGCGATACCAGTGAAGAACTTGTTGCCCCGGAAATATTGATCCCATCTTTTCGCCATTGGTAGCTCGTGACATTATTGATCGCCGTCACTGTAAAGTTGACGGTGGCTCCAGCATTGACGGTCTTGCTGACAGGCTGGGTGGTGATAACAGGCACACCGAAATATTCGGCGTTGATGTCGTCAAACCAGGCGTCGCCTGCTGTTGTCCCGGCGGCTGCGGAACCAATCGTAACGGCATCCCATTTGGCGGCGGTCGCACTTGTAATGCTGCGTCCAAGGATGCCGTCCACGTAGAAGTTAATGGTGGTCCCGTTCGCCATGCGTTCGATTTCGAACTTGTGCCAACCAGTGGAACGTGCCGGCACCCCTGAATTGTTCAAATTGAACCATCCCGCATTGCTCCCCGCGTAAACGCGTCCTTGATACTTGGTGGTATCAACCACTTCACTGGCCAGGTCGCCGGTTCCTGTTCCAAAACCGACGCTGTAACGTCCGATGGCCAAAATCTGTTGAAGACTACCCTGCCCGTAGCCCGCTCCTGAATATGCCCGTACTTCACCAAAAGCCCTGGTTTGCGTGCTGTCATAGATCCAAAAGGTCACTTTTGAATAGCCATCCACCTCTGCGCCGAGATTTCGATACATCCGGTTGTTGCTGCTTCCCACCTTCGCAGCATTGGTTCCACTGGGGGTATGGTTTTGAGTGCTGGAATTGGTTAATGCACTGGAAATGGTAGTCCAATTGCCCAGGCCCGTTTCGAATGTCTCGATCCACGGACTATGGGATTGCATCGAAAGGAGGGCATCCGAGCTGATGACCGCTCCGGCGGCATTGCTGACAATGACTGAATAAACTCCGACATCCAGCGATTGGATATTGGTCCGCGTGTGGCTGCTCGTTGTCGCACCAGAGATGCTCAGTCCATTGCGCCTCCATTGGTAGCCCAGTATTCCGGAACCGATTGCCTCGACCGAAAAAGTCGCTGAATCACCGGCGTTTACCGTCTGACTTTCCGGCTGGGTCAAAATCAACGGTGCGCCGGTCGGATTACCAATGGATGAACCACTGATGCCGCTCCACATATTGGGCGTGTGCAAATCCGCCCGCCAGAAGCTCACTCCTTTATAGCCACCGATGGATGCTGAGTTCGAATTCGTCTTCAAACGGTTTACGAATTCTGCAATCTCCGCTCCCGTAAGGATGTTGGTGCTGCTTGGACTCCATCCCTGGGCAATTGGCGCAATCGGTTTGATAGCAGCGGTATTCGATCCTGTTAGTGAGTTCTGCCAATTACTCCATTGAGTATCCAATTGATGCACCATGTTCGAAGGGGAAATACCAAAGCTCTTCCAGTAGCACTGCGGCA
>JACDHS010000222.1 GCA_013820875.1 Verrucomicrobiota bacterium
GAAGTGCCAGTCGAAGTCTTCGAGCGTTTTTAAATGCCGGAAGTCAGCGGCTTTGGTGCGGCGTTTCAGGACTCGTTCCTGCCGCACGGACAGTTCGTCCTGAAAGATGAGTTCTAAAAACTCAGCGTGGGTCAGGCGATTGGCGGCTGCTTCCTGCAAACGCACCGGCAGGGTTTGGAGCAGGCCCGACAAGCGCAGTTGTCGCAGGGTATGATCAAGGTTGGGATGGTTCATGTTTTTTCATTTTTAGTTGATGGTTTCAGTAACGGAGGCAAAGCAGTCAGGCATGAGCGCCTGATAATGGCTCAGATCGCGGATGAGGGGATGTTCCTGGACGAACTCAAACTGGTCTTGAGCGCAAGGGCGCTGGAGGAGGCTTTTAATGTCGTGCAGATGCCAGCCACCATGCGTCAACGCCAGTTGGGTGGCGGCTTCGACATTGATGGGCGCGTGTTTGGCAGCCAGTTGGAGGAAGCCCTGCAAGACACGGATGCCTTGTGGGCCGCGATTTTTCATCATCACCTCCGCCCAGGTGCCGGAGTGTTTTCCAATCAAACGCGCTCGATCCAGAAGCCAGTCCGAACCATTTTCAATGGCAGCTCGTTTACGGGAATGAATGTGAACAGGATCGGTGCTGAAGTTCCCGGGCTGTTGCCGGGCGTGAACAGCGATCTGTTCCATGCGCTGGTTGAAAATGCGCACCAGTCGTGTCTCCCATCGTGCCCAGACTTTGCGTCCCACGTATTCAGGCGGCACTGAATAATACGTTTTGGCCACCTCAACATGGCCATCCAGATGCACCATGCGCGGAGCTTCCGAGAAAGCTGGAAACACCATGGATGGCAGCGGCAGGAGTTTGGGCTTCTCTGCCGTGGTAAAAACATGGCCGACTTGTTGCCGGGTGGTGCCATGAATGCGCGTGTCCGCGGTATTCTTTTCCCATTCGAGTAAAAACTGGTTTTGTTCACCCAGGCTTTGAAACGTCCTTCCTTTGAGTGCGTTGTTCTGTGTGTATTTGATCCCGGCCTCGATCTTCCCTTTGTGCCGTGGGGTGTAAGGTTTGGTGGGCAGAATGACCGTGCCATAATGCTCGGCAAACAAGGTGATCTTTGGATTAAGCTGCGGATCAAACCAATCCGCTTTGGTGACGGCCGCCCGCAAATTATCAATCACCGTGGTATGCGTCACCCCGCCAAAATGGCGAAACGCGTTTTCCAGGCAGCGGACGAAGTTCTCGGTGGTCTGTTGCCAGACCACTTCGCTGTAGCCTTTGCGTGAATGACTCAACACCATCCGGAAGAGATGAGGCCGCTTGCGCTTTCCCTCGGCCATCACCCACGCTCCCTGCCCAAAATCCACCTGCACCTCCTGTCCAGCGGCGCATTCCATCCGGCGAAACGGCAGCGGCATCGCGGCGGCAAGCTTGCGCACAAAGCGCTTCACCGATTGATAGCTGCCGGCAAATTGATGTTCGGTGACCAGATCCTGATATATCCGTTGCGCCGATAAACCCGCGTTCACCGCCGCTTCGATCTCCGTGCTCCATCTCTCACAGAAACTGGGCCGGCCTGGCAGTGTGAACATGGGCCCAGACCCGGCGGTCGGAATGACTGGTTTTGGTTTGCCTTCAGGCGAAGAGCCGGGGGTCGAAATGGCGGGTTTTGACAGTTCAGACCCGGCGGTCGCTTCGGTGGCTGGTTTTGCCTCCACCTGGAAGTATTTGCGGACCGTTCCACGGTCAATCCCCAGTTCCCGGGCAATGGCCCTTTGCGACCAATTGCTCTTCTTTAATGCGGCGATGGCTGTTTTCAAGTCCACTTTGAGTTCGTTCATCGCGCAAGGCTGCGGCTCTCGCCGCTCCCTCCGCAAAGTATCCCTCAAACTGGCTGGTTTTGATTCGACCCTAAGTGGCTGGTTTTAAGTGACCGCTGACACATACCAGATTTCGGAAATCCTGTGGTGTTTCATTTGCGGAAAAAAGGCGACGCCGAACCGCTCGTTCTCTGTGATAATGATTTTTTGATTTCACGTGATGGAAAGCCTGTAGAAGTCAATCTGTCGAAATGCAAACCAGTTGCAATAGGAGCAGGACACCTGCGTGTTGAATGCTGGACGGATGATGCCGGGAAACCAAAGGGCGCAAAGTATGATTGGAAGTGCCGAATTTCTGTGCCCGGAGGCGGACTTCGACAATCAACGGAGGAGTTTGATTTTGAAGCTCCACTCGAAGGTTATGAACCGTTCGATGAAATTGATATGCCTGCAGACTTGGAGTCAGGCTGGGGAAGAAGAGCAGAGCGCAAATATATTCTAAAATTGGGAGACGGAAATTATGCCCGGATCAAGTTCACAATGATCGCTGGCGGTGGTCATTTTTTTCACCTTGAGTCCTTTTTGAATCCTTCCGGGTCCCGCAATCTGGAACACGATCCTGCTGTTCGATAGTCGATGGTTTTCTGGGAACTTTCAGAAAAATTGTGCCATGCTGTTATACACGTTAATCAAGCTGTTCTTCTCGCCCCTGTGCCTGGTGCTGGCGTTTATGGCTCCTGTATCAGCTCGGCTTAGCAGAACAAAATGGGGACGGATTCTTTGGGTTCCGTTGCTGACTTTTTCCGGCATTGGAGCCTTGGTAAGTGCAATTGGTGCATTTCCATACATTTTTGTTATGGGGCTGTTTTCGTTTGTTGTTCCGCTAATCTATATCTCGAATGTTGTGACTTGCTTCTGGTTCCGCCCATGTGGAAACGAATATTACGTAAGGACCACAGTGGTGACAGGTCTCCTTTTCTTCGCGACTGTTGGTTTGGCCATTCAAACCAATACCCGGACGCAATTCGTTCAGACGGTGGATGATTCCGGGAAACCGCTTTCCGGAATCACGATTCATTTTCAAGGCAACGATGAGTTCTTGAAACACTCTGGAACGGTAGTGACTGATCAAAATGGAGCGGCAAGGATCGAAGGTTATCCAGAAGAACGCTTAAGCGCTTCTGTCATATCCACATTCGCAACCGAGACGGTCGCGCTACAATCATTTACGCGGTCTGCCACTTCATAAACTCAACTTTCTCGTCGGCGCTGAGGGCGGCGAAGGCGGCTTTGGCCTGGGCGAGTTTTGCCGCGTTCATGGCGACTGCATCCGCGTCAGAGGTGGGTGGGCGGTCAGCCCGGGAGATGGCATTTTCGGATTTCAAGATGGCTTCACCCACGTTGTAGAATTTACGAATCTGCCGATCGCCGGTCAGGGGAGGTAACCCCGCTTTTTCAATGATGTAATCAATACGTTTTTTGCCGGTGTAGTTCAGGGCGGTGCATTCCTGGTCGGCGATGTAAACGCGCAGACCCATTTCCTGGGTTTTCTGACGGCTCTCGCCGTACTTGCGTCCCTGGCGCAGAACGCCACGGGCTTTGATCAATTCGGTGACTTTGATGTGCAACAGGTCGCGCCACAGATCAACACTCATCCAGGCAGGAATAAAGATCATCACACCGTGCGGCGTCGGGTTGACGGTGAGTTTCATAAGAAGTGGTTTATCACCTGATTCGAGGCCATACAGGTTGTGCTTCCAACAGAAGCAATCGAAGATTTGTTGGAACCTTTCTTTTTCCTTACGCCAGCGAAAACGCAAGCCCGGGCGCATGTTCCGCTCGGAAACGAGGGTGCGGCGCAGGATCCGTTTGGAATCGGGCGTCTGATATTTGGTGAGGTCGAACATTTGCTTGAGGATCGCGAGGTCAGCGTGGTACTCGGGATTGTCGAGTAATTGCTTGAGTTGTGCGATGTACTTGGCGTCTTCCCGGACCAATTGGTCGTAAGCGCCTTGTTGCACGATGTGTTCGTAGTCGCCGATGATTTGTTGGGCACGTTCGCTCGGGATATCTTTTACCAGGCTGAGAAGAAACCGCATTTGAGGATCGATCTTCTTATCATTCTTGACCTGCGAAAAAACGAAGCGAGAGAGCCCGTCGAAATCCACTACCCACATGGTGAACGGAGCGATGAGCCAGTTATACGCGGTGCGCAGGTCCGCCTTGTCTTCGGATGTATCGGGTGTATTGGCGGTGCGGCCATAGAGTTTCTTGAGGATGTCGCCCACTTTTTGCTGCATGCGAAATGCGCGTCCGCCGATTTTTTTCCAGATGACCTCCCAGTCTTTTTCCATTTGCGTTTTTTGGGGCTCCGGTAGTGGTGTTTTGCTGATCATGGGCAGGGGTTGTACTGTGCAGATTGAAAGTGAGGAAGGGAAAAAGAGCGGGCAGGGGAAATATTAATTCGGGAGAAGGGTTACATAGAGCCTGTCCGCAAAACGCATTGGTTAATGTGGGAGCGTGTTCGGTAAATGGAAAAAGCAGACAAAATCTTCAAAGCAAAGGGTTTTGGCTGAAATCGGTAAGTTATAACTTCCGCTGGTCTACC
>JACDHS010000223.1 GCA_013820875.1 Verrucomicrobiota bacterium
GCGGGGTTTACCCAGCCCGCGTGGGCTGGGCTGAGGAATGGCCGCACCTTTGGTGCTTAGGACCAGAAGACAACAGCGGGTCGACAACCCTTTCGCGGCTCGGGAGACTTTTTTGACGAGGGCGAGCCCCCTCTATTCCACTGAAAATGGCAACAAACCACGCAGATCCGGGTGAGTATCTGATTTGAAACGGCTTGTGACGTGTCGGATGTTTTAAAACTCTTTTAAAATCTTCCCACATATGTCCTGAAGGTAAAAAAAGAGTTTTGAAATCGTTCCACACGTGGTTTGGGACGCGAAATGGATTGTCCGATCTGCCAGTTTCCCGGAAGGGACAATTGAGAGAAGCCCAATGTTTCAACATTGGGTACAACGGGAATTAAGGCCACGTCCCGAAGGAACGACTGAGTGCGTTTGGGTGTGGATTGCACGAACGAAAAGGTGTGTGTGCGGAACCCGCCGAGTGGCCAGTACGAGTGCCCGGGAGGCCGGGAATCACTAATGGTGCAGTCTCAGTTTCGAGCGAAACTGGAATAGCCATTTCGGACTCTTGGATCACGCTGTTGGCTTGACTTTCCCTCGTAACAATTCAAGGTCAGTCGAATGGTTTTTGCCCCAGACGCCCACCTAAGGCAATCGGATAGTCCCGCCCGAAAACCAGGTCGCATATCATGTTATCAGGGCAAATCTGCCTGTGAATCATATGGTTCGGCGGCACTACGCGTATGAAAAGATTTCGAGTCTTCATCTTGGCGGCGATAGCCGGACTTGCGTTGCTCTTGCCGTGGTCAGAACTCGGCGCGCTCGGCATTCATCTCATTGCTCCCGCTCTATTCGGCATCTTCGTCGCATCACTGTTTGCAGAGTGGAGCGTCCGTTCTCGTGCTATTCTTTTATTCAGCATAGTCGCTGGAGTTGCGTTGGCCCGGATTTGCTGGGAGGCCATCGTATTGGACGGCGGCGACTGGAGTTTCGATGGCGAGCGGAGCTTGGTTGTTATGACCGTCGTCTTTCAGCTTTTCTTCGCCGCTATTGCATTCGTCGGGACTTGGTTTGCTTTACATAGGAGACACCGTGCCGCTTAACCAACCGGCTGCAGGCAAGGCCGGGATCACGTCTCGGTTGACAATTGAACATCATTGGCCCGGCCTGCCTGAGCCGGGGCGTTCGGCCTCTTAGCACGCCATGACCAAAGACGAGATGCAATCGACGCTTTCGCAGCACTTGGCGAAGTTTCGCACCTGGACATACGCGCAACTTGCCGAGAGAGTGGTGCGCGACCGGCGCGAGCACGATTGTCTTGATCATCTCGAGGGCACTGTCCCCGAAGGCACTACTTACCAGATCGAGATTAACGCGTTCTGGGATGACAAGCCGCACGGCGATATTCGGGTTTGCGGTGATCTTTCCGCCGACCCACAGAAGCGCCTGTTGGGCTTTCTTCCGATATACACTCCGGATGTGACCGACAGCTTCATCATGAGTCCAGATGGAACCTTTGTCGGAGAGGACGAGAGGGATATTGCCGAACCAGGCGCCGGACCGAATGAGAGGGAGCGCGGTCACGCGAGTTGAGGAATCGAATGTCATGGACGCGCTCCCTCACATCGGTCAGCTCGTTAGGCCACTTCACGCCTCTCGTGCATGAGTATCACAGATATTACCCAATTCAGTGATTTGTGGGGCGGTTGGTCCACGTTCGCGGCACTTGCAGGATTGTTTGGCGCACTCGTAAGTTTCCTCTCTCGGCATCCGCGATTGCTCTCGCCTGAGGATGGCGACGCCGTTTGCATTATTGGAGCATTGCCGTGGCTGATGGGGCTCTTCGCACTCTTTATCGTGTTTCTAACTGCATTGAGCATGGGATCTAGCGGTCCAGTTCCGTGGGAGGTGCGCGCTGTCAGGCGTTTCGACATCAGATTTGCAGCCCTCATCGCTTTTGCTTTCGGCTTTGTGTTCGCTTTCGACATGTTGCGATTTCGAGAGCTTCGCAATCGACCATCTACTTGGCTGTGCATTGCAATTTATGCCTTCATTGCGGCCATGATCGTGAGCACAATGTGGAGTTACCGTTATGAGACTGCCGCCTAACAAAAAAAAGGAATGTAGATAACTCGGAGTGAAGCGGGAGTGAGGGTTGGGATAATCGAGAACTTGACCCGCTTCACTTCGGGTAATTTGCATTCCTGGGTTGAACGTAGCCGCGTCGGACGTCAGGGCCGCGTTGGCTGTGTCAGGTGTTTGCGGAAAGTTTTTGCGCGCAGGTTTCTTCAGGCAACCATTTTGATTTTTTAGTGATTACGCCCACTTTCCGGCGGGGATTGGAATCCCTACCGGAAAAGTGATGATCCAAGCCGTTAAGCCTTTGAACCGCGCAATGTCCCGCCTAAACCGACGGCGGCAGCAATGCAGCCTGCGACCAGCATCCAGACCGCTTTGTCGGTGGGGGAACCGGTAAAGAATCGGGAAACGTCCGAGTTGAAAGAATTCATGGCGTTAATGCCTGCAATAATAAGCACGACACCACCAACAAGCAGTGCCAGCGAAAGAATTTTATTCATAAATGAGTCTTAAAAGGGTTTTGAATTGATGGGAAGCAATTGGCTGGCGTTGATACGTCGTGACTAACGCTTCCGACCTGAGATGAGGTTGACCAGCACCATGATGATAGCGATCACCAACAGGATGTGAATGAATCCGCCAATCGCGGAACCGCTAACCAGGCCGAGCAACCAAAGGATAATGAGGATAATGGCAATTGTGTACAACATAAAAACTTTTGAGTTGAGTTAAACCACCGGCGACTGGTGCGCTTTCGCACCAGTCCACAGCGATCCGTGAGAATTATTTGGCTGCGACAGGGACGACGACAGTCATGTTATTAACCACGTTGATCACACCTTCGATATTCGTGGCCAACTTGGTGACCAGGCTCTTTTCAGCGGCATTCTTTGCAGTGCCGGTGATGGTGACAACTCCATCAAGGGTGCTCACTTTGGTTTTAATGGCGCTGGTGGAGCGGCGCGACAGCAACGCTGTTTTCACCTGGGCAGTGATGGAGGCGTCATCGATTTTATCTCCGACGGTCCGAGGTGATTTCGGGTTTTTGGCAATTGTCATTTCGTTCTTAACTTCTTTGACGCCTTCGACGTCATTGGCGTATTCGGCGGTCAATTCCCTTTCAGCGACGCTGGCGGCTTCGCCACGCAGGCTGACGATTCCATCTTTCACATAGACGTCAGTGGATTTGGCGCTGACGTTGCGATGGAATAAAAGTGCGGTTTTCACTTTCATACCAATCCAGCCGTCTGAATGTTCGGCTGGGGCTTCCCCTTTGACGACGAGTTGATTGTCCACGCTTTTGACTCCAGGCAGGCTCTCGACGGTATTTTCAGCGAGAACTTTGTGGTTCGCTTCGGAAACCGTTCCAGTCAGCGTGACGACACCATCCTTGGACTTCGTCTTGATCTTCTCATCCTTCAGGTAGGTTTTGAATACGTAGGATTTCTTGGCGGAGGAGACAATACGGCCATCCGTATCGGAGGCCTGTAGTAATGGACTGCTAAATAACAAGGTGCTCGTGGCTGCTAAGAGAACGAGCGAGTAGGTCGATTTGATTTTCATTTTTTTTGGAACTTTCTATTTGCGAGATCAGGATGGGGCTGGAGCTGGAGGTGCGATATGGGATGTTGTCCCATCCGTAGATTACACTTCCGCCGTCCGAGGGCTGACAATGCACGAGGGCGATTGGCCCCGCACGGAAGCCTCAGATGTTCGTATTTTCAGAGGAATAACTTTTAGAACGATTACCAAAAGTAATTTCCGAAAAGAATGGATTCACACTCGCCCTCATCCCTGGCCCCCACCACGTCAGTGGTTTATCGATTAATTTGTTCTGGTTTCCTCCCCCGAGGAGAAGGGAAAAAGCACGTTTTAATGGCGATTTAACGCCGTCGGTTTCAGATGCCCCTGTCTGGTTCCTTCTCCTTGGGGGAGAAGGTTAGGATGAGGGCGAGCCTTTTCGGAAATTACTTATGGCAATCGCTATAGAAAGGCCACCCCACAAAACAGCAACACGCACGCACCAAACTTCACGACGAACTGCGGAAGGCAAAGATCAGGGTTTTCACACAGGAAAACCCCACCGAATATTGGTATGCTTCGCACTCTCGATACTCACGCTAAACACATACCCAGGAGAGGGAACACGTTTTGGACGTTTGTCAGAATGAGCACCGAAACGGTTGGCATTTTCCAGCGGCTGGATTTTTCTCCCTCTCCTTGGGGCTGAGCATGACCCACATCTTTCTTGCTGGACGACGAGGGGAACGCTTGGAATCCGCCAGGGACCAAAAGTCGGTGGGGTTTTGCTGTGTCAAAACCCTGACTTTTTCCGCGGAAAAGGCTATGG
>JACDHS010000159.1 GCA_013820875.1 Verrucomicrobiota bacterium
GGAACGCCGGATTCATCCGGCAGGAACGTGAATCTGTCCCGAAAGCGCCAAGTGGAGTCACCGTTCGGTTTGGGAGATTGCTGCCGGATGAATCCGGCGTTCCGCGCATTTGGCCGGCAAAATTGTATGACAGCACCCACTCAACTGAATCGTTCCGGCTTACCATTGATAATGAAAACCGTAGAAGAGACGTACCAGCCGCTCCACTCAGCTTCAGGGATTGAAGCTCCCGCGGACTCAACGAGGAGGTAAACGTTGTAATGAAGCGTCCACCCAGGAGGGCATCTGTTGCTGCATTGAGCGGTGGCAGGTGCCCTTTTTGCGTTTCAATAACTTCCGCTTCGGGTCTATCGCAGGATTTCGCGCGCGGCCAATGTCGTCAGATCAGCCACAGCCCAGTCGGGCTGGTGCTCTTCCAATTCGGCCAAACTGTGTCCGCCGGTTGCAACGGCCAACACTTTGGCTTTGATGGCACGCGCACAACGGATATCGAGTGGAGTGTCTCCGATGACTAAAACTTCTTCACCAGCCAAAGCGCATTGAGACGCTTCTTCCCCACGCTGTTTTGCGATGGCAGCAATGCAGTCGCGCTCTTCATGATCATCGGCGAAACCGCCGAATTGAAACTCGGTCCACAACTTGTAATGATTCAGTTTTATCTCCGCGCCGCGTTTGATGTTCCCTGTTAACAGCGCAATCAAGGGCGGTTCCGGCAATTGACGCATTTCTGAAATGATCCGGTGAATACCGGGAAATATTCCGCCATCGCAGGTCCGCACCTGTTCTTCCAGCAACGAAATGTAAGTGGCGAAGAAGCGATCAAAATTCTTTGGTGAGGCCTCGATCCCGCTGTGTACGAAAAATTCCCGCACCAGCGAAACATCGGTGCGACCGGCGAATTTCAGCTTTTCTGAGCCATCATCAATGCCGAATTCGCTTTTGAAGGCATGGGCGAAGGCTTTCATTCCTGCGCCGCCGGTGTGAATTAAAGTTCCATCAATATCGAACAAAACGAGCTTAACCATGCGCGCGCAATGTAAATGCGGATCGGCGAATTGCGAAAGGAAAACCCGCTGCTTGTGCAGGAAAGTTCTTTTTTGTGGCTGTCCGATTCACTAAATTGCAGCGCTGTCGCTGCCATGAAAAACATCGTCTACTTCGATCTCGAAACACAAAAGTCCGCTGATGAAGTGGGAGGGTGGGATAAAATTCGTGACATGCGAATGAGTGTCGGGGTGACTTACAGCACGGCGCGGGGCGGTTACAAAATCTATGGCGAACCGCAGATCAACGAGTTGATGGAAGAACTGCGGCGCGCTGATCTCGTGGTGGGGTTCAACCAGAAGCGTTTCGATTACGAGGTTTTAAACGGCTACAATCCTTTCTTTGATCCCGAACAGATCCCCACGCTCGATATGTTGGTGGAGATTCATTGCAAGCTGGAGCGGCGCGTGTCGTTGGATTCCGTCGCAAACGCCAGTCTTGGTGTGGAAAAAACGAGTGAAGGGTTGCAGGCGATTCGCTGGTTCAAGGAGGGCAAGATGCTGGAAATCGCCGAATACTGCTGCTTCGACGTGAAGATCACCAAGCTGGTCCACGAGTTCGGTGTGGCGAACAAACAGCTTTTCTTCACCAATAAAATGGGCCAGACCGGTTCGGTGGAAGTATGCTGGTAGTTCGATTTGGGAATGACGATTGACGCGTCGTTCGGTGACCTGCGGGCCTATCATAAAATTCCTTAGGCGAGGCGAGTCCTTCCCCTGCTTGACACTTCGAAGGTCAAAATTATAGTGCGACGAACTAAAATGTACTTCGACGCAGCATCTGCTGACAAGATGGAGCCAGAGTCGGCCCAGCTTATTTCCCTGAAAGAATTTCGTTCTGCTGGACGCGGTTTTTGGAGCCATGTCCCAGACCATGAGTGGAATGATTGGAAATGGCAGCTCAAGAACCGGATTACCACGCTGGAACACCTGGAACGACTGATGCCCACGCTCACGCCCGAGGAACGGGCCGGCACCATTCTATCCAATACAAAGTTGGCGATGGCGATTACGCCGTATTTTTTCAACTTGATTGATCCGGCGGACGAGAATTGTCCCATTCGCTGGCAGGTTATTCCGCGCATTGAAGAGACGCATGTCGCATCGTGGGAATTGAGTGATCCTTGTGGGGAAGATTCCCATTCGCCGGTTCCTGGACTGGTGCATCGTTACCCGGATCGGGTGTTGTTCTTGGTGACGGATCGTTGCGCGGCTTACTGCCGTTATTGCACACGTTCCCGACTGGTCAGCAATGCCGCCGGTTACGATTTTCATCCCGAGTTCGCCCGGCAGATTGAATACATTCGCAATAACAAAAATATTCGCGATGTCCTGTTGAGTGGTGGCGATCCATTGCTCTTAAGCGATGACAAGCTGGAACATTTGCTCAGGGAATTGCGCTCCATTCCGCATGTTGAATTCTTGCGAATCGGCACGCGGATCCCGATTTTTTTGCCGCAACGGATCACCCCGGAGCTCTGCGCGATGCTGAAGAAGTATCATCCGCTTTTCATCAGTGTTCATTCCAATCATCCGCGCGAGTTGACCACGGAAGTGCGCGATGCGCTTGGCCGACTGTCCGAGGCCGGCATTCCACTGGGTAATCAGTCCGTTTTCCTGCGACATGTGAATGACGATCTCACCACCATGCGGGCGCATAACCAGAAGTTGCTCATGTGCCGGGTGAAACCGTATTACCTTTATCAATGTGATTTGATTACGGGATCGTCCCACCTGCGGGCCAGCGTTCGTAAAGGATTGGAAATCATGGATGGTTTGCGTGGACACACCACTGGTTACGCGATCCCTCAATACGTCATCGATGCGCCCGGCGGAGGTGGAAAAGTCCCAATCAACCCGGAATATGTCCTGAGCCGGAATCGCGATCGTGTCGTCATTCGAAACTTTGAGGGCAAAGTTTTCGAATACATCGAAGGCGGCAATGTGCAGCCGGTCATTAAACCGTCCGAAAACTTTGTGCCCTACAAACGATCCGAGAACTTCGAAGTTCCCGAACTGGTTTAGTGGTTTAGAACAAACTGTTAATGGCGGTGCCCAAAATGCTTAGTGGACCGGTGTCTTCGAGACCTTCGGTCGCTTTATCGAGCTTCTGCAGTGAAAGTTTTACATTCTTAAGCAGGCTATCGTCGTTCACCAACTGGCCAACCGAACCCTGGCCGCGGTTAATTTTTTGTAAAATCTCGCGCAGATTGGTCATGGCATCGGTGGTTTCGTTGTAAAGTCTGTCATCCCTGGCCATTTTTCCAAGGGTGCCCTGGCCAGCATTGATGCTGTCCACGGTGCCTTGCGCCGATTGAAAGACCTGCCGGGCATCGGCGAGAGTCAGCTTGATTTCGGCAGTCGTGCCTTCCAGGTTTGTCACAGCGGAAAGCGCTGAAACGTAGAGCTCATCATCCTTGATCAGTCTTCCGACGGTTCCCTCGCCTTCCACCAGTCGGTCTGAAACAATTTTCATGTTCCCGATTGCGGCGGTGAGTTGCGGGGTATTTTGCTTCACGAAATCGGTAATGGGCCCGAGGAGATTATCGATTTTATCGCCGGTAAAGCTCTTGGTCACGTTCTCGATGTTAACAGCGACGTTATCGAGTTTGGCCATGAGGTCTGTGAGGCTGGCTTGTTCTTTACTTTCCAGCATACTCCCGGGAGCTGCTGCAGGTGCGTCCGGCGAACCGAATTCAACCGCGACATAGTTCTGTCCCATCAACCCGGTGAACTTGATGCTGACGACACTGTCAGTTTTGATGGTGGCTTTAGGATCGGCGCGGAACGTGACGCGAACACGATCGCCATCGAGGCCAACCTTGTCCACGCGCCCGATTTGCACGCCGGCCATCTTTACCGGATCCCCGACTTTGAGTTCCTGCACATCCTCGAAGCGGGCATGCAAGGTTGTGCCTTTGCGGAAAAAATCAACGCCGCCAGCCATCTCGAGAACAATGAAGGCCGCAACTAATGCGAGGGCAAAGAAAATACCAAGGCGGGTTTCAAGTGTGTTTCTCATAACAATCAGGATTTCTGAAATTGAACTTCTGCGTGAAGGAATTTTTGAATCAGCGGATGCGGATTGGCTTTTACTTCCGCCGGAGTGCCGCTGAACAGGATTTCGCCCTCATGCAATATCGCCATACGATCCGCCACTCCAAAAGCCAGATCGCGATCGTGGGTCACCACAATGGAAGTCGAATGCGTATGCTCGCGCAGCCGCAGGATTTCTTCTCCAATGATCACAGTCATCAAGGGATCCAACTCACTGGTTGGTTCATCATATAAGATGAGTTGTGGTTCGACAACCAATGCGCGTGCAATGGCGACACGTTTTTTCATGCCGCCGGAGAGTTCGCTGGGCATCTTGTCCTCAAGCCCTTTAAGACCGACGATCTCCAGTTTGTCAGCGACGATCCGTTTAATTTCATCCGGCGTCTTCAAACGATGTTCGCTTAAATATAAGCCGACATTCTCACCAACGTTGAGAGAATTCAGCAGGGCGCCGGATTGGAAAACCATTGCCATCCGGTATTGAGCCAGCACACCTGGTTTTGTGACTGAATCGCCTTCAATTAAAATGTCGCCGGAGGCGGGACGATTCAATCCAATGATGTGCCTGAGCAAAACGCTTTTACCGCTGCCGCTTGGCCCCATGATGACAAAAATTTCGCCACGCTCCACCGTGAAGGAAATCCCTTTCAGGACTTCCTGGCTACCGAAGCTCTTGCGCAAATCCCGGATTTCCACCCGGACGCTTTGTGAATTGTTGGAGCTCATTAAAAGGCTTCGAAATACATGAGGAAACGCGTCAAAACGTAGTCGAGAAGCAAAATCAAAACAATGGAGTTGACGACCGCCTTTGTCACAGAACGACCGATTCCGCGGGGACCACCGATCGTGATCAATCCCTGGTGGCAAGCCACGACCCCGATGACGAGGGCAAAAGCGAAGCTCTTGATGACACCATTGAGAACGTCGCCGATACTCACAATTTCTCGCAGATTGTTGAAATAACCTTCCAGGCTGAGATTAATGTGGGCGTTGAAATGGGAGACGAGCGCACCGCCAAGCCATCCAACCATGATGGAAAAGACAACGAGGATCGGTAAAACAATGGTAATGGCCAGGACGCGCGGCAGAACCAGGTAATGAATCGGATTGATGTTCATTGTCTTGAGCGCGTCAATCTCCTGGTAAACGCGCATCGAACCGATCTCCGCAGCCATGGCGGAACCAATTCGTCCGGCGATCAGAATGGACATCATTACAGGCGCAAGTTCTTTGGCCATGGAAACGCCAACCATGCCGCCAATGAAGTTTGCCATGCCGCGTTCCACCAACACCGAGCCCGCTTGCAACGCGAGAACGCCACCGATGAAAAGAGAAAGAATGCAGGCCATCAACAAACTGGCATTCCCGATTTCAAACAGTTGTTCGAAAACTTTGGCGCGGTGCCGCAACGCTAGAGGCAATGCCTGCAGCGTGCGCCAAAATAAGATGATCATTTCACCAATGTTTTGAAACATACCTGACTAAGCCCGTTGAGGTTCAAAGTTCCCCGTCAATTTGCAATCCAAAAGCCTCATTTCAGCGCCTCATCCTTTCCAGTCTTTTTTCCTAATGGGATGTGAAAAATTTTCCAATCTGTGCCTGTTGCCATCTTTTCCCGCTGAAAAAGGCCAAGCAGCACGGAAGTTTTCGTTTTCTCCTGTGTCACGTCCCGTCGATAAAGATTCCACAAAAGCGACTGGCTGCTCGCACCCGTTTTCCCATTGCGTTCAGAACGCCAGACCGACCATAGCTGGGAGTAATTGCGTTCGATACTTTTATTGTTCGGAAGAAGGGGCTCCAACAGCGAGAAAACCTGGAGTCGCTTGTTCTGATCAAGGTCGCGGGTATAGGTAAACAACGGCCAAAAATCGCTGCGCTTCGACGAAACGCCAGTTTCGGTATGTCTCAGGTTGATGTCCGAATAGAGGAAAAACAGGATGCGCGTCCGATCCCGATCCAGCGGTGGGGAATGAATGCGGGTGTGCCTGTAAATCGGCCACAAATAGAAGCTGCTTTCCAGTCCGCCACTCTGCGCCTTGCTGTAAAGCGGCCAAACGCGTGAAACATGTCTGTTTTCACCCCGCGCAAACACGATGAACGGCCAGGGCGCCCCCACTTCTTTGTATTTCTTCTCACGATCATCCGTCAGCGTCAAACCGATCGGCCAGGGCGCGGTGAGGGAATCACGTTGGGGAGAGCGGAGAGACGTAAATAGCGGTAACACGGAGAGTTGTCTTTGCGGATTGTCTGTGCCCAGGCCGAATTCGTTATCCAGAAAAATTGGCCATAGCGCAAAAAACTTGTCGTGCCCACCGATTATTTCGATGTCATCCGCGATGTTCGTGCGAGTAGTGGGATGTTTGTGCTCATGCCCGACGAGCGGCCATACTTGCCATCCACTCAGTGCATCGCCGAGTCTCCGATGAAATACTGGATAGAGATAATTCCAGGTGACGACATCTCTCTTCCGCGACTTTCCGTAAAGCGGGAAGAGAACAAAATCGATTTCATCCCGAAAGAGGCGATTCTGAAGATGCCCGTAAATGGGAACCAATGCGGTATAGTTTTCTTCTGGCGCCGGTGAACGTTGTTGGAAGTAGATTGGGAACAGAGTGAACCGCCGGCTCACGTCCCCTTCCTGATCCTGCCCGCCCGCGAAGGCAAACAGTTGTAGGATCTGGAATCGATACTCGCGTCCGTACCGATCATAAGTCAGCAAGGGATACGCTAGATCGAACTCGGCAGACTCCAGGTCCGGATCCCGGAAGTAGGAGAACAAAGGTGGAACAGCCCAAAGCTGCTGTGTTTCGCGTTGCTCGAATATATAGAACGGCCCCGCTGCTTCTGTTCTTTCGCCGCGGCTCAATGTGAGTGGAAACTGATCGTAGAACGGCCCGAAAGACGGCCCTGAGGCAAACCCGTGAGAACAAAACAGGAAAGCAGCCGCGCAAACTGTAAAGAGCGGTTTAACGTAGCGCATCGCTGATTCCATTCATTGTTGGATAGTTAATGAGGATAGATTGAAGCGTCAAGCCTTCGACGCGCATGTGGGGAACATTGGAAACGTCCGTTAACGTTAAGTCGCACGCTAAAAACGTCCTTTCAGTGCTCTTACAGATAATTATTGACCTTTTCTGCTGAATACTTACACTCCGTAAATAATTGAGGTTTTTACCTCGGTTCCTCCGGACCCAGTGTCGGTGTGTGCATATCGACACTGGGTTTTTTAATTTTCCAACCTTTCGAAATCAATAGCGTTAATAACGCAGGCAAAAAGGCCAGGCCAACCACCATACAGGTGGCCACTCCGATCGACATCATAAGCCCCAGGCTGGCTATACCTTGATGTTCCGCAAATGTCAGGCTGCCAAATCCAGTGATTGTTGTGAGTCCGGAAACCAACACTGCTTTGCCGGTGCTCTTGGAGAGAATGCCGGGATCTTGTTCTTCTGAAAATCGGTTCAAAATGTGAATTCCGTTTGTTACGCCAATTCCAATGACGAGCGGGAGGGTCATTATATTCGCAGGATTGAACGGTATTCCAAAGAATCCCATCAGGCCGGCCAGAAACAACATGCCCAACCCGACAGGAACCAATGCCAGAAAAACGCAAGTGACAGAACGGAAGTGGATCAGGACGAGAATTGCGATTGCTCCCAATGCATACCACGCCGCTTGTTGATAACTGTCCTTTAATAAAGTGGTGTATTCATACAATTGAACTGGTGTGCCGGTAATGATGGGTGTTCCGGTGTCCTTCGGGTCCAGTGCATCCCGTAACTCGAAGATAAATTCCTCCTGGTTTTCTCGCTGCCAAATGTCGTCTTTGGGATAGACCTGCAGCAGATACTTCGCATTCACCCCGATGAATCGATTGCGCAGCGCTTCTGGCAGATCTTTGATCCGCAGGCCGTCACGCGTGTCCTGGTGTCGCAACACAAAGAACGTATCGTGAATGTCTTCAAACAAAGCCTGCTGAAACTGCATCAATCGGGTGGAGGCAAGTTGTTCCTTCTCAAGCATCACACGCCGGCATCGAATGATCGAGTCACGCAAAGATCGAAGTTGTGCGGCAAGCTTTGGCTCCTCTTCATGCGTCGCTTTGGCGGCCAGGCCGAGATAGCCCTGCAATGCCCAAAGCGTCCGGCTTAATTCCGGAATATCCACTGGCGCCGGATCGATCTCGGGGAAGGTCAATGGGGCGACGGTCTGTTTGATGTTGTTGATGAGGCCCAACTTGTCAGTCTGATCTGCCGCGAGATAACGTGCCATGGACTCCACCGAAGCAACGGATGGCAGAGCCAGGATTTGCTTCTCCAACGCGAGTGCTTCCTCTTCCGAATCCGCCACTACCGCGGCAAATAGAACCGACTTGGAAGCGGAGTCGATTAACTTCTTTTCGAAGATAACAGCGGGCAAATCTTTGCTCTGCATGTTCAGCAAGTTGTAATCGAAATACAGTTTGCGAGCCTGGACAGCCGCAATGATTGCCAAACAAACCGTCACGCTCGCGACCAAACCCGGTCGTTGCAGCCAGCGTTGCTCCAGGCGGGCGCGAAGTGTTGGGTGAGATTCGCCGCGTTTTTCAGCGGGTTTCTGGCCTCCCTGCAACAGGAGCGCCGGGAGTAATGTCATCATCGAAATTAGGCACAACAACATGCCGCCACCGCAGATGATTCCCATTTCCTGGATACCTTTGAAACTGGTCAGTCCCATGGCCAGAAACGCGCCCGAAGTCGTAAAGGCCCCCGTAAAAATCCCCAATCCCGTGTTCACCATCGCAATTCGGATGGCCTCTTCAGATCTACCACGCACGCGCAATTCTTCTTCGAAACGCGTGATCAGATGAACGCCGAAATCAATGGCCAACCCAATCAGGATCGGGACAAAAGTAATCGTGAGAATGTTCAGGTGCCCCACCACGAGCGTGGTGTAGGCCATGGTGTAACCCAGCCCAACCACCAGCGCGAGGGTGGCTTTGAGCGGACGCCCGACTTGCCGGTAACCAAAAATGAAAATAAGAGCGCACCCCATCAGCGCAATGACGCTGGCGAACGTGGTGTCCTTCTGCGACTGCGCCATTTCGTCCACCTCCAGGACCGGTTCGCCCGTCACTCCAACATTCAGTCCCGCAACTTCGGTTTCGGTTTCCCTGACCAACTCACGCAACCTGTCCACTGCCGCAGAATTGAGGTGTTCCTCTCGGGCGCGCGCTGTGACAAGGTAAATCTGCCCGCCGGCGAAAGTGATATACATTTCCTGCTCGGCCTCACCCGTTGCGCCGAACAACGCGTTAACCCCAGGTGACGGCGGAACACCGGGACGTTCCATTCCACCTGTCGCCTGCACAACGATTCGTTCCAACGCAGGGATCGCTTCGATCAGCGCTTCGGTCTCCGCCGTTTGTTCTGCCTTGGCGGTGCGAAACTGGCGGTTGATCTGCGTAAAGAGCGAGACCAGGTTTGTGGCACGAGTGAATTGCTGAAGAAAAGGCCGGTAATTCTCCAATGTCTTCTGCAGTTCTTTCAAATCCTCCTCCGGGACGAACAGCAACGCTTTTGACCCCATCATCTGCAAATCACCTTTGTAAAAAACGTCGGTGAAAATGTTCGTTTCCCGTTCTAACTTTACCCCGAGGCGTTCCACAAACTGGCGGTTCTTTTCCGGTGACTCACTTTCCACCACCACGACGAGATCGTCCTGGGCCGGAAACTCTTCTCGAAATTGCAGGAAGTTCTGGTGATACCGTTTCTCAGAACCGACGAGATTGTTTCGGCTCGTGTCGAATTCGAGATTCTGGATTGTGTAGAAAACGCAGAAGCCGAAGAGCAGAATTTGCGGGTAAATGAAAAACTGTGGATAGCGTGTTACCCAACCTGCCAGACCGCGCAGGAACCGAACAGCGATTGAGTCAGATTTGGATGTTGCGATTTTGGCCACGATGTAAAATCAATTACCGGCAGGAATTGAACACAACCCCTTCGCGAGAACAAGCAAATGGGAATGTGTTCGTGGTGAATGCGTTACTTAATGCTGCTACCGTTTGCTGGACGCACGTATCTTCTCCCTCGAAAGGAGAAAACGCGGCAAGCTTGTTTCGGCTTGTTCGAGCAATACGGTAACTTATCCTGCGCTGGTGGAATCCTCCTCGAAAAAGGCAGCACGACGCGGCAAACAACGAAAGTCGAAGGCTGAGTCGGTATCGTCAAGGGGACCGAATCTTTTCCTGGGTTTTGTTGCTTTTGCAATTGCCATCATTGTTGCAATCCCGCTTTTGAATGCTCGCAAGAAGGCATCGGACACATCGGTTGCAACGAGTGCAGCGGCTCCTTCTATCGAAATTGAAAGTTTGCCAACACGAGTGTGCCTTTACTTGTATTTGTCCTGTTTGTGCTTGTTTAGCTCAGGTTGCTCAGATTCTCGAACTGTTGAATATGTGTTTCCCGACGGCTTCACAGGTATCGTCAAAATTAGGGCGATGCAGCCCAACGGGGTCTCCATCAATGCCACGAACAACGTAATTACCCTCGTATTTCCAGAGTCGGGCGTTCTCGACATTCGTTCACGCGTTCCAAGTGAGGAGTGGCACATCCCAACTGCAAGATACCAAAGCGGTAAACCGCTAACTGTTGTCACGGACGGTGCTGGAAACCGGAGCGAAATCGCTCTACGTTCGGTTGGCAGCGTCAATAATAAGGAAGAATGGTTTGTGATCGGAACTTTTGACGACTTGAAAGCTGCTAAAGAAAAGAAAGATGGATTCAAATGGCCTTCAAATTAAGGCTGAGAGACACAAGCTGCCGCTTGATTAAATCGATTTGATGACGAAACAATTTAACTTGGTGCGTATTGGAACCAGCTTATTTCCCATCCTGCTGGTCTTGGGGTTTTGTTGTTGTAGCCAGAATTCGATGAAGCCACAGAGCCGACTCATGTCATTGGATGAACGTTCTGGAAAAATTTCAACGGGCATGACGAAAGCCGAAGTCAAAAAAATTCTCGAAGCACCCGATAATCATGATAACGAAATCGTCTGGATGTGGGCGGAATTGAGAAATGACGGCCAGACTAATGCATGGAATGACATGTGTTCTGAACCTGGCCTTTTTGTATTGTTTCAAAATGGGAAGGTAATTACTCCATTACTGAACAATATGGAATCAAATCCATGGGAGAGTTTGTCTGGATTTACGGGTTGCACCAAGAAGCAAGCTGAGGAAATTCTCGGCCCGCGACCAAAAATAGTAAACCCGTAACATGACCATTACTTACGTTCGGAAAAGCTGCGCCGCTTAAAGGGTATCAAGCAGCCGCCTGATTTGCTTTCCGGCGGATGATCGGCTTGGTTTCGCCGGTGACGGCAGCGCGTGTGATTTTCACCCCGGTGATATCTTCGCTCGTCGGAATTTCGAACATCACATCGAGCATCAGTTTCTCGAGAAGCGTTCGAAGAGCGCGGGCACCGGTCCCCTTTTTCAGGGCCTGATGAGCTAATTCCCGCAGCGCGTCAGGCGTGAATTGTAGATCAACACCATCCATCGCCATCAACTTGCAATATTGCTTGGTCAACGCGTTGCGTGTTTCGGTAAGAATCTGAACCAACTGCTCTTCCGTGAGCTCTTCCAATGCGGTGAGCATCGGCAAACGACCGACAAATTCAGGAATGAAACCGAAATTGATCAGATCCTCCGGTTCGACAAATTGAAGCATCTTGTCGCGCTCGATCATTGCCACAGACCGGCCCTGGTCCATTGCCCCAAAACCCATCACTCGATGGCCCAACCGACGATGCACGATCTTTTCCAGCCCAACAAACGCACCACCGCAGACAAATAAAATCCCGCTGGTATCCACGCGAATATATTCCTGCTGCGGATGTTTGCGTCCGCCTTGCGGGGGAACATTGCAAACGGTGCCTTCAAGAATCTTCAACAACGCCTGCTGAACACCTTCTCCGGAAACATCACGCGTAATGGAAACGTTTTCCGTCTTGCGCGCGATTTTATCAATCTCATCAATGTAAACGATCCCCATCTGGGCGCGTTTCACATCGTAATCCGCATTCTGCAACAGGCGGAGAATGATATTTTCCACATCTTCCCCGACGTAACCAGCTTCTGTCAGCGTGGTCGCGTCAGCGATGGCAAACGGAACATCGAGAATTTTGGCAAGTGTTCGGGCAAGCAACGTTTTCCCGGAACCGGTTGGGCCGACGAGCAGAATGTTGCTCTTCTCGATCTCAACATCGGAATGCGCGTCGATGGTCGCTTCAGAGGACTCCTCCTTTTCAGCGCCCGAAACGTCCTGCAGGATCCGCTTGTAATGGTTGTGTACCGCAACTGCCAGGGTCTTCTTGGCCTGTTCCTGACCGATGCAATGGATGTCGAGTATCCGCTTGATTTCAGTGGGCTTCGGAACATTCAGCTTGATCGGCGACTTTTTGGTCTCGGTGGAAAGTTCCTTGTCCAGCACGCTCTTGCAGAGAGTGATGCAGTTGTCACAAATATAAACGCCGGGGCCGGCGATCAGCTTTTTGACTTCCGCATGCGACTTTCCGCAGAAACTGCAGAGCGTGATGTTGGTGGGGCGCGCCATTCAATTAGGGTACAACCGAACTCTTCTCTGGTAAATTAGTAACTTCTTTGCGGGACTGCACCACTTCATCCACGAGACCGAACTTTTTCGCTTCGTCCGCGGACATGAAATTATCGCGATCGCAGGCTTTTTCGACGACGTCGTACGGCTGCCCAGTGTGCTTGGCGATGATTTCATTCAAGCGCTGCTTCAAGCGGAGCATATATTTAACACGAATTTCCACGTCGCTCGCCTGGCCTTCCGCCCCGCCCAGAACCTGGTGAATCATGATGTTGGAATTCGGCAGGGAATAGCGTTTGCCTTTGGTTCCACCGCAGAGAAGCACGGCACCCATGGAGGCGGCCTGGCCGATGCAATAAGTATTCACATCACAGGTCATGAACTGCATGGTATCGTAGATCGCGAGACCGGCCGTGACGCTGCCGCCGGGCGAGTTGATATAGAGATGAATGTCCTTTTTGGGATCGCTCATCTGGAGGAACAACAATTGCGCAATGATGACGTTGGCCACCATGTCGTCCACAGGTGTTCCGAGGAAAACGATTCGATCAACCAGCAACCGCGAATAAATATCGTAACCGCGCTCGCCGCGCCCAGTCTGTTCGACCACGTGTGGAATGAGAAAATTTTGCATAGTAATGGCTTGTAAACTAGTCGGCGCAACCTACCGGTTGGGCTGGATAGCGTCAAGTTTCACACCGCGAAACTCCCAGAATTTTGCTGCACTTTCAATCGGTGCTTTGCCTAAACTGCGCTCGTGAAAATTTCCGTGGAACACATCGGCCTGCCAGCGCGCAACCCGACAGCCCTCAAGGAGTGGTACCTGCACACACTCAACGGCGAGATCGTTTTTGAAAGCGGCACGACGCCTCCTGCTTATTTCGTGCGACTCGGCGGGGCGATGCTGGAAATCTACGAAGGCGATTTTTCGGCGAGAGAAACGGGCGATAACAAGTGCAACGGATTCCGTCATCTCGCGCTGCGGGTGGACTCAATTGAATCGGCCAAAAAAGAGTTGGAACAGCGCGGCGTCCGATTCGGTGAAGATGTGAAACCGGCGGGCGGCGGTGGACGGGTTTTGTTCTTCCAGGATTGTGAAGGGAATTTGCTCCACCTCGTGGAACGGCCTGTTGGGTCAATTTTTGATGTCTGAAACGCTCCCACCTTGGCCGCCACCATCTACGGCCCAGCATCTGTCTTTTATCGGCTGCACTATGCTGGAAATGCTTCTGGGAAACGCGTTTAGGCCTTTTTACCCTAAAAAAAGCAGTTGAAATGGCCGCAAAAGAACGCAAAGAACACAGAAGAAGGGGTTTATGACCGCAGATTTCTTTCCCTCAGCAGGTGACAGCATAAAAAGCTCTCTTATTCCCCCGCTTCTCCTTCTGTTTGTGCGCCTTTTGCGTTCTTTCGCGGCTATTAACTGCCGTTTTAAGGATGGATGGTGTCGGGATCGAGCAGATCACAAGGGACTTGCCGCGCCCGCCAAATTGAGTTTCCGGGAACGTGGACAACACACTGTGTAGTCGTCGTTGCTGCAGTTTCAAAGTGGACAACACACTGTGTGGTCGTCGTTGCTGCAGTTTTAAAGTGGTCAAC
>JACDHS010000160.1 GCA_013820875.1 Verrucomicrobiota bacterium
TCATGCGCCCGAAAGCGCTGTCGCCGCTGCGCTCTGCCAGCGCAGTCCAAAATGCGGGGCGGAAATTCAAGAGTCCAAACCACGATCTGGGCTGGTGGCCCTTCGGAAAGGCGCATGGCTATTCCACCGAAAACAGCGACGAACCTCCATTTTTCCTCAGTTCGTTTTGCTTCGCGGAGTGGCTGGGGTCGAAGGAATTTCCATTTCTGGTTCGTCCCAGAGTTTTCGCAGTATGTCGCGGCTGTGGGCGAGGTAAGTTCTGTCATCCGCAAACACTTCCAGTGTGATGGTGCTGTCATAACCTCTGGTTTGCAGAAGCCTGACGTAATGTGCGATGTCTATGGTTCCGCAACCGAGTGGCAGATGGAGATCGGCGTTGCCCCCTTTGTTATCGTGCAGATGCACATGCTTCAGGCGGTGACTGTAGGTGCGAATCAAGTCATCGCCGGTGTTTGTTTCTGTTATTAAGTTGCAATGCCCGATATCGAGATGCAAAGCCAGTTCGGGCAAGGCATCGAGCACCGGTGAAATTTGTGCGACGGTGTTAAACTTTCCGGGCAGGTTTTCCAGCATTAGGCCGACTCCGACTTCACGCGCGAAAGGGAGGAGTTCTTCAAGGCTCTGGAGATTCCGACCGACGTGATAATTATCTGGATGGAGAGGGGCTTTGCCATCAGGATGAATGTTCATCCACTCGACCCCGACTTCGGCAAACCGTTCCAGGCAACGTTTGAATTCATCAACTGCGGCACGGCGTAAACTTTCGAAGGGTGAGCCCATCGGCAGGTAATAGGCGGTGTGTCCAACGGCAGGCAAGCCGTGATCCGCGAGCGCATCGCGAATCTCGCGTGTGTTGACATTCCAAACCGCCGCTTTGGGTGGTTCAAAAGTGAGATCAACGAACTCCAGGCCCAACGCGGCCATCCACTTGATCTCAGAGATAACGTCCTCCGCCGGATGATTCATTGCGCCTATTAGCATGAAACCTCCTTCATAAAATCGTTAGTGCTTCAAAATGTTCCGGTTTGGCTCCACGCCAACAAACCAATCACGGGAATCAAGGAAGCTTATATTCTTCTGCACGAAATCGGGGGAATCTGCGGGTGATGCCTCAAAGTGGAATCGATCACGCACGAATTGTGGCAGCGAGTCTATTTTACCCGGGCAAATCCAGCCAAAGATATTCAAGATCGCGCCCAACAGCGCCAGATCCGGCTCCATGCGGTTCATTAGATATTTCCAGTCGAGCCTGCCGCCAACCGCATAAAGCAGATTGAAAACGTCCGGCCAATCGCAGCGATCCCGTTGCAAGACATACAATTTGTGCCAAAGAAGTTCCTCGGGCGGAACGATCTTAAATTCAGCGCCGCGGACGGACACCGTGCAGGCATTTGTAAACCACCACTCATCCACATCGGCTCGGCGGTTTGCCATTCGCCAGATCACGTCAACAATGTAATTGTCACGGGTGGACCGATAAATCCAGCCGCGGTCATAATGTTGTTGGTCGTAGTAATCTTTAAAACCGGACATCGTGATCGCATTGATCAGCGCATCCCGGTCTTTCGGCAGAATCAACAGATCAACGTCTTTTGTGGGACGCCAACGTTCCGTGTAAACACCGAGAGCCAATGCGCCCCCCACCAGGAACGGAATATTCGCCTCGTGAGCCGCCTGCATCGCAGTGGCATAAATGGACCACTCTTCATCGGTAAAAAGCTCAGGCGAAATTTCTTGAGGGTTTTCCTGCTTGGGCATCGAATGGTTCCTCCGCATACAAGATAACCGAGGTTCCGGTGCAGGCAAAGGGAGGGGCATGGATGACGAATGCGCCGGTGGCAGGCATGACCGCTTGTGGAAGATGGCAGTTCCTCGCTTGCAAAGGTTGGAAGCGGTTTGTTAAATGCGCCTCGTGTTGCAACAACAGACTCTTCGACAACCAGCGAGCTTTTCCGGCATTGGCCTGCATAGCGGGAACAAGGTGAATATGACGTTTCTGCCGGCGGCGCCAAATACCGGCATCCGTTTCCGCCGCGTGGACCTCGATGGCAAACCAGAGATCGAGGCCGATGTCGAATACGTGAACGCCACCAACCGGTCCACTACGCTGGCCAAAGGGAACGCCCGAATCCATACAGTGGAACATGTGCTTGCTGCGTTCGCTGGTGTTGGAATCGACAATGCCGTCGTGGAATTGGATGCCAATGAGCCGCCCATCGCGGATGGCAGTTCACGTGAATACATGAAGATGATCCGCACCGCTGGCATTGCCCAACAGGCCGAGGCTCGCGAGATTTACGATGTCAACACACCGATCGAATGTGAGATCGGCGAATCGATTATCTCCATCTTTCCGAACGAAAAATTCAAGATCACCTGCACCAGTGCGGACAAGAAGGGGCGCTTTACCCAATTCTTCAGCATCGAAATAAATCCGGAAACATGGGAACGCGAGATTGCCGCCGCGCGGACATTCTGCTTTTACGAAGAGATCGAGTTTTTGATCAAAAGCGGATTGATCAAAGGTGGGAGCCTGGAAAATGCCGTGGTCATTCGCGAGGATGCCATTCTCACGACTGAGCCGCTCCGTTTTCCGGACGAATTCGTCCGCCATAAGATATTGGACATCATCGGGGATTTGTCGCTCGTCGGTCGTCCGATCCGTGGACATATCATTGCAGTTAAACCGAGTCATCAGGCCAATTGTGAACTCGCCAAACAGGTTCTCGCCCAGATGAGACGTCCGTTACAGGCCGCGCAGACGTTTGCGCCACCGCCCCCTCCCGCCAAGCCTGCATCCAGGCCAGCCGCCGATGTGGAGAAGCCAGGCGCCGCCGATATATCGGTCCAGGACGGGATGCAGCTTGATATTACCCAGATAATGAAAATTCTGCCGCACCGCTATCCGTTCCTGATGGTGGACAAGGTGACGAAGATCGATGGCAACACAATTACCGGGGTGAAAAATGTCAGTGTGAATGAGCCGTTCTTCCAGGGGCATTTTCCGAATCATCCGATCATGCCGGGAGTTCTCCAGCTCGAAGCCATTGCCCAGGTGGCTGGCATTTTGATGCTGAAGCAGATCGAAAATTTCGGCAGGCTCGCTTATTTCATGGCGGCCGAAAATGTGAAGTGGCGAAAACCGGTCCGCCCGGGAGACACATTGATCATCAACGTAGAACTTACGAAAGCCCGCGGCAAAATTGGAAAGGCCAAAGGCGTTTGCCTCGTGGATGGAGAAGCGGTGAGTGAAGCCGATGTGACGTTCATGCTGATTGATGCATAAGTTAGGGCGCGGCGATGCAGCCAATGAATTTGAACTCTAAATTGTAGAATGATTCACCAAACAGCAGTTATTCATCCCAAAGCACAAATCGGTGCTGATTGCCAAATTGGCCCTTTTTGTGTCATTGGCGAACATGTTGTCCTCGGTGAACGCTGCAACGTCCATTCCCATGTCGTCATTGACGGGCACACCACGCTCGGAAACGATAACGAAATTTATCCGTTCGCCAGCATCGGGCTGAAATCGCAGGATCTGAAATGGAAAGGCGGCATCACGCGAACTCAAATCGGTGACCGGAATACTTTCCGTGAAAACGTTACGATTCATAGTGCCACGAGCGATGGTGCGGTGACCCGCGTTGGCTCGCACAATCACATTCTCGCCTACTGTCATATTGCTCACGATTGCACGGTAGGAAATCACGTGATCATGTCGAATGTCGGCACGCTGGCCGGGCATGTCATCGTCGAGGACTACGCGATCGTGGGTGGGCTCGCCGCGATTCACCAGTTTTGTCGCATCGGCAGAATGTCCATCATTGGGGGTTGCTCCAAGGTGGTGCAGGACGTGCCGCCTTTCATGCTGGCTGATGGCAATCCGGCTGAGACTCGCACGGTGAATAAAGTGGGATTGGAGCGCAACGGCGTCTCGGAAGAGGCGCAGGCGGCGTTGCGTTCCGCCTACAAGATTCTTTTTCGTGAAGGGCTGACTATTCCGAATGCTCTCGCGAGAATTGAAAAGAAACTTCCACAGGTCCCTGAGATTTTGCACCTGGTACAGTTCGTTCGCACCAGTGAGCGCGGCATCAGCAAGTAGCTTTCTCATTCCTTGCACACTTGCCAGCGCGGATTACAAAACGTAACTTCGCGCGGCTTTATCTTTTAAATTGAAATGAGTATTCGCGTTCGTTTTGCTCCTAGCCCAACCGGCTACCTACACATCGGCGGTGCGCGCACCGCGCTCTTCAACTGGCTTTATGCGCGTCATACTGGCGGCACATTCGTCCTGCGCATCGAAGATACCGATGCCGCCCGCAACACCCAGGAAGCGGTGGATGTTATTTTAAATGGCATGCGCTGGTTGGGCCTGGATTGGGATGAAGGTCCACTCACCGGCGACGCCAAAGGCCCGAGCAAAGGTGACTTCGGCCCCTATTTTCAATCGCAACGCGGTGAAATTTACAAACGTCGCGTGCAGGAATTAAAAGACAAAGGTTTTGCATATGATCATGAAGGGGCGGTGAAGTTCCGCATGACCCGCGAACCAGTCGTGATTCCTGATATCGTCGTCGGCGATGTCACCCGCGAACTGACCGATCGCGAGCAGGCTGATCCGGATTTTGTGATCGTTCGTTCAGATGGCCAGCCGGTCTTTCATTTTGTGAACGTTGTGGATGACCTTGAAATGAACATCACCCACGTCCTGCGTGGGGAAGATCATTTGTCGAACACTGCGAAGCATGTGGCAATGTTCAAAGCGTTTGGTGTTGAACCGCCGAAGTATGGGCACATCCCGCTGATCCTGAATATTGACGGCAGCAAGATGAGCAAGCGCGACAAAGGCGCTTCACTCAATACTTACCAGGAGGAAGGTTTCGTTCCTGAAGCGGTTGTGAATTACCTCAGTCTCCTCGGGTGGTCGCCAAAAAATAACCGCGAGAAGCTGACGATGGAGGAACTGATCCAGCTTTTTGACGTGCCGGGAATTCTTCGTTCCAATGCGAAGTTCGATTTCGAGAAACTCCATTGGCTCGATGGCGAGTACATCCGCGAAATGAGTCCCGAACGTTTTCGTCAACTCGGTTTGGAAGCTCTCCAGCGCGCAAAATTCCCTTTGGAGAAATTTCCAGCCGATTACGTCAACGCCGCTCTCGATACCTGCCGGGGCAAGGTGAAGAACTTTGCCGAACTCGGGCCATATGCTGGTTTTTATTTTGCCGACGAAGTAACGGTTGCACCGGAAGCTATCGCGAAAGATTTCACTCCCGAGAACCTGCCGCGTTTGAAGAAACTCCGCGACGCCTTCGCGCGACTGGAAGAATTTAAAGCGACGAACCTGGAGCAGGCATTGAAAGCGATTGCCGCGGAATCGGGCGTGAAAGCAGGCGTCCTGGTTCACCCCACCCGCATGGCCTGCACCGGCAACACCGCAGGTCCGAGCCTCTACCATTTATTGGAAGTGTTGGGGAAAGAAACTGTGCTGAACCGTTTTGATGCTGCACTGGCTCAGGTTTAATCCTGAGTGGATCGCTTAAAATTTAAAGCCATCGCCGTCAGGAAAAGTGGACACCTCATTCAGTGGGAATTATGGGACGCATAGGACTTATGAGTCTCATGTGTCCCATTCTGTGGGCGCAGGTTCAACTACTTGCGTAAATTATAGTTGGCGGCGTCTGAGTTTGCGGTAGAATCTGCCCGCACTATGCACCCTATCAACCGGCTACTCGGGCTAACTTGCCTGCTGACTCTTGTCTTAACCCAATCGCTTTTTGCACAAGCTGATCCCATCGCCTGGGAGAGATTGGAACGAATTCCAGACCGGCCTCTGTCAGCAAACCCGCGAGTTCATCCGGCGAAATTCAAGGCATTGAAATTGCATGTTCCTGCGATGCGGCAAAGATTGAGCGGTACTCCTCTCGAAGTTCCCGGACAACGAGTGGATGGAGGGGCAGAAATTTCTTTGCCAATGCCAGACGGCACTTTTGCGCGCTTTCAATATGTCGAATCGCCGATCATGGAACCCGAGCTTGCTGCCAAGTTTCCGGAGATCAAAACCTATATGGGACAAGGCATAGATGATCCGACTGCTACCATTCGCTTTGATCTTACGTCGAAAGGTTTTCATGCCCAAATCCTTTCCCCGCAAGGCGCGGCTTACATTGATCCTTATTATGGGGACGATTCAGAAGTGCATGTTTCTTACTACAAACGTGATTACCCGCGCCGGGCCGATGGGTTTGCATGTCTGGTGCCAGATCCTGAAGAAAATGCGGAACAGAATTTCGCTGGAACGGCTTTTCGCTCCGGCGCCGTCTTGCGCACTTATCGCCTTGCATGTGCAGCGACAGGCGAATACACGCAGTTTCACGGTGGAACGGTTTCGTCCGGTATGGCCGCGATTGTGACTGCAGTTAACCGGGTAAATCAGGTTTATGAAGCGGAGCTTTCAGTTCGTCTGGTGCTTGTGGCAAACAATGATTTGATCGTCTATACGAATGGCTCGAGCGATCCTTATACGAACAATGATGGATTCAAGATGTTGTCTGAGAATCAGACGACTTTGAACTCTGTGATTGGCAGCGCTAACTATGACATCGGTCACGTCTTCAGCACGGGTGGAGGCGGTGTTGCTTATCTACGATCTGTTTGCGGCAGTAGTAAAGCGGGTGGCGTAACCGGATTACCTGCGCCGACTGGGGATCCGTTCTACATTGATTATGTGTCTCATGAAATAGGGCATCAATTTGGCGGCAATCATACATTCAACAGTTCCATTGGGGCTTGTGGTGGTGGAAATCGCAATGCCGCAACCGCTTACGAACCCGGCAGCGGTTCAACTATTCAGGCTTACGCTGGGATTTGTAGCTCCGACAACTTACAGAGCTTTAGCGATCCTTACTTCCACTCTATCAGCTTTGACGAAATGATCAGTTTCATCTCTGGTACAGGGGGTGCGTGTGCGGTGCAGTCACCTACAGGTAATACAGTTCCTTCGGTGAGTGCAGGAACAAATTATGTGATTCCGAAGGGGACCCCATTCACTTTGACAGCCACAGGCAGTGATGGAGATGCCGATGCACTGACCTATTGTTGGGAACAACGGGACATCGGAGCATCACAAGCACTGACTTCTCCCGATAATGGAACGAGCCCTCTCTTTCGTTCATTCAATCCCACAACTTCTCCCTCGCGCACCTTTCCAAAACTTTCCAGCATCCTGGCGAATACTCCTTCTCTGGGTGAAAAGTTGCCTGTACTCAATCGCACGATGAAATTTCGGGTGACCGCGCGTGACAATCGGGTCGGCGGCGGTGGAGTCAATACATCAGATATGCAGGTAACAGTCGCTGCTGCTACCGGACCATTCCTCGTAACCTCACCCAATTCTTCTGTGACCTGGTCAAATATGCAGACTGTCACATGGGACGTGGCCGGCACTGCGGGAGTTCCGGTGAATTGCGGTTTCGTGAACATTCTCCTTTCGACCAACGGCGGAACTACATTTTCTGTGGTTTTGGCAACAAACACTCCCAATGACGGTTCCGAACTCATCACTTTGCCCAGCATTGCCACTTCGGCTGCACGCATCAAAGTCGAGGGCGCCGGGAATATTTTCTTTGATATATCCGATGCAAATTTCGCCATCGTACCAGTCGCACCTGGCCCGCGCATTGTGGTGCATTCTACAACGGTGTTGAGTGAAAGTTTCGCGCCCGGAAACGGAGCTATTGACCCGGATGAAACTGTGCAGATCAGTTTGAGTTTGAAAAATACCGGAGACAGGCCAGCCAACAATATGACAGTGACTCTGCTGGCGGACGCGGCTGTTGTTTCGCCAAGCGGGATGCAGGTTTACGGCACGCTTTCAACGAATGGTTCTCCTGTGGCGGGTAACTTCAATTTCACCGCGAAGGGAGCCTGCGGGAGCGATCTTCTCGCTCGTTTTGAAATCCGAACCAACGGGGTGGTGCATCAGACAATGACCAATGCCATTCGATTGGGTGGAACGACTGCGACACCCGATACTCGCGCTAACTCAGAATTAATCAAATTGCCCGCGAATGGTACCAAAGGAAATGCTTCTCCGTACCCGTCTTCAATTGTGATTTCCAATCTCAATGGCACAATTGACAAAGTTACTGTTACCCTTCTGGGGCTCACTCACACTGTGCCAGATGATATCGACTTGCTCCTCGTTGGGCCGCAAGGGCAGACCGTTCTGCTGATGTCTGATGCCGGTGGAGGAACTGGCATTACTTCCGCTGTTGTGACTTTTGACGATGCTGGTTTGCCGCTGCCCGATTCTACTGTGCTGAATTCCGGCACTTACCAGCCCGGCAACTTCGGCGCTGCGGCCGATATATTCCCCTCTCCAGCTCCAGAAGGACCTTATGGATCGGCTCTCGCTGTTTTTGCCAATAGTGATCCGAATGGTACATGGTCTCTTTATGCCGTTGACGATGCCAATCAAGATAAGGGTGAAATTACCGCTGGCTGGCGATTGGACTTTATCTTGCAGACACCAGCGTGCCATAACCAATACACCTCTCCTTTGATTACGTTTGTGCAGTCTGGAAATGACCTTGCTTTGGAGTGGGGTGTTGAGGTCGGAAAAATCTATCGCATTCAGATGAAGAACGATTTGAACGAGCCCAACTGGACAGATGTTGAGGATATTACACCTGACGGACCGACTGGGAGCTTTTCACCTGCGATCGACGGCCAGCAAAAATTCTTCCGAATCATTGCTTTGGATTAATCACGTTTCAAACCGAAGCGTCCCAAAGCATCGAGGAAGGTGGAAGTTCAATTCATCCACATGCGCCCATGCTGCCCAGTGTGGGTGCGAAGTTTCGTCGGCGCATTTGAAAAAGTTTGCCTCCCAACGGGAGCCACTCACTTCATCCAGATTGCCGATGAATGATTCGAGCACTTGGAATGGGATAAAAAATTTCAACGACCAGGTGATCGGAGTCTGAATCTCCGGTTCCACCGTTCCGGGCAGTGAAGAAACAACCCGGACTGCCTGGCCCAGATCTATAGGCAGTTTGGTGAATTCCTTGAATCCATCGAAAATACGTTCGTGGTTTGTGATGTAGTTGCACAGCAATGAACCTCCGCAGTTGAACTCGAAATTAAAGTAACCCCTGTCGCTCTTTGGCTTCACGAAGAACTCCACACAACTATCTTTCCAAACTTCACTTTGAAATCCGCTGCGGACACAACGGACATAACGATCTTCCACCTGAAAGATTCCATGAATCCCGCATTCGTCATAGAGGAGACGTGCCTGCGTTTTCGGGCGATGAGTGCCACTCTCAGGGCGGAAGTTGTTGATCGGAAGCGGATCGGCAACCTGCCAGGCCGGTGCCGTCCAGTCGCAGGTTAACTTTTCAGGAAGATTGGTTTTGCGAACTATATAGGAAGGCATATTCAAGCCAGGGCATCTGCCAAAACTTCGGCGATGTGTTTGGGTTTAACGGGCGTGAGGTATTCGATTTGATGCCGGCAACTCGTGCCGGAAGCGACGATGGTCGTGCCAGTTGGTTGCCCTTTGATTTTTTGGACGAGCGGTTCGCCAACCTTTTCTGAAAGTTCCAACTTCGATTCCATCGCCCCGAACGCTCCGGCCATGCCGCAGCAACCTGTCTCCAGGAGTGTGACTGCACGTTGCGGCAGGCGTTGCAAGAGTGCTGGCATGAACGCTGGATTGAGTAGCGACTTCGCATGGCAATGGGCATGAATGGCGATGTTACCAGCCTCATTTGTAAACTGGAGTGCATCAGGTTCGCGCTTGAGCATTGCTTCAATGAACTGCTCGAAGAGAAAGGAGCGTTTCGCGACATTGGCGGCATTCGGCAATTTCAGTTCACGATAGTCTTCGGCAAACATCGAATAACAGGACGGCTCCAGAAAAAGAATCGGTGCATCTGCAAACCGTCCGATCAGAAGCTGGAGATTGTGTGTTCCCATTTGCTTTGCCTCATCCAGATTGCCCTGGCTGAAGGCAGGGCGGCCACAGCATTTTCTCCCGGTCGCCAGCACCACTTCGTAACCGGCAGCTTCGAGAACTTTCACGGCAGCTTTGCCGATGTGCGGTTCGTGGTAACGCACGAAGGTGTCATCCCACAGAATCACTTTGCCACGATGTTTGTTGTCCGTCGGTTCACTTTTTCGCCCATTAAACCAGTGATCAAATCGTTCACTGGCATAGTGGGGCAGGGGACGTTTCGCGGAAAAACCGAATACCATCTCCATTACTTTGCGGATGGGAGCAAAATTCAAACCGGCATTCGCCATCTTCGGCATGAGACAGCCGAGTCGGCCCAGCAAATCCACTGCACTAATTATTTTAACCCGAAGCGGCAAGCCATCACGTCGCCAGCGCGCGTGTGTTAACTCCGCTTTCAGCAGGGATATGTTTACATTGGAAGGGCACTCGGTGGTGCAGGCTTTGCAGGACAAGCAATTGCTCAGCGCAGCTTCCAATTCCTCACTGCTCAACGCGTCCCCGGTGACTCGGTTCTCCAGGGCGGCACGAATAATATTGGCGCGTCCGCGCGTGGACATGATTTCTTCGCCAGTCGCCACGTAGGTTGGGCACATTGTGGGTGGCGCTTTGCGGCATCCACCGCACCCATTGCACTGTTCGAGGTTCGCGACAAACGAATCATCCTTCCCGGCAAACGCGAGCACCGGTTCGAATGGCAGTTTCAGGGAATGGTCCGCCCCCGTGCGCAGATCGGTGTCGAGTTTGTAGCTGCCGTCCGGAATGACTTTGCCCGGATTGAAAAGGTTCTTTGGGTCGAAAGCGGACTTTATCCTTTTATGAACCTCCAGCAAATCGGGGCCGAGATGTTCTGTGAGGTATTCTGTGCGGGCAATGCCGACACCATGTTCGCCTGCCAACGAACCTTTGAATTGTCGAACGAGCGCGGAAACTTCGTCAGAGAGCCTCCGCATCTTCCTCAGATCCTCGGCGCTGTGCAGATCAAGCACCGGGCGCACATGAAGCAATCCGGAAAGGGCGTGACCATAGAAAGAAGCCTTCAGGCCGAGCGGTTTGATGATCGATTCCAAACCGGCGACATACGCGGGAAGTTGTTCGGCGCGGACAGCGGTATCTTCAATGCAGGTGACCGGTTTCGCGGCTCCTTTGCAACCGGTCAACAGCGAGAGGCCGGCTTTGCGCAGGTTCCAGACCAGGCTTATTTCCGCTGCATCTTTTAGAATGGTGGTGCGCAGGCCAAGTGTGCGTTTGCTTAGTTCAGCCAAACGTTCAGGAACACTTTCATCAAAGAATTCAACCACGAGTATCGACTCGCAAGGTTTCGCATCCAATTCGAGAAGATCACGCGCCGCTTTAAAGGGAATCTGCCCTCTGGTTTGATCGAACAGAACGCGATCGACATGTTCAATCGCGGCCGGTCTCAGGTCCAACAGTTCGACCGTCGCTTGCATCGCTTCGGCCACGCTCGCGAAGAAAATCAGACCGACACCTTTAGCTTTCGGCAGCGAAACAATGTTCAATTCCGCGGAAAAAATCGCGCCCAGCGTTCCTTCGCTTCCGGCAAAAATGTCAGCCAGGTTGCCTGGTCTGCGCAGCCATCGATCCAGACCGTAGCCGGGCCAGCGTTTCAATAAACCAGCGGGAAACCGTTCAGTAATTTCCGCTGCATGCTGGCGAACAAGTTTTTCGACCAAGTCGATCTCAGCACAAAGGTGTCCGGCTGTTGTCTGTGCAATTTCCCCATCAGCACGAACAAGCTCCAGTGAGCGAACATGGTCGGCTGTCGTTCCGTAAAACGCGGTGTGCGAACCGGACGAATTGTTGGCGATCATTCCGCCAAGGGTGGCGCGCGAACTGGTCGCCACGTCAGGACCGAAACACATTCCATGGGGTTTCAAGAAGGCGTTCAGTTGGTCCAAGACCACGCCCGAACCGACGCGCACTGTTCGCTTCTCGAGATCAAGTTCCGTGATCTGGCAGTTGTGCCGGGAAAAATCTATGATCAACCCACGACCAATCGCGCCGCCGACCAGACCGGTTCCGGCACCCCGCGGAATGACGGAAATACTGGCTTCGGCCGCACTTTGGATAGCGGAACTCGCTTCAGCCGCTGTCTTTGGAAATCCCACCGCAATCGGTTCGATTTGATAAATCGAAGCGTCGGTGGCGTAAAGTTGGCGGGTGAGATTGTCCGAGCGGATTTCGCAATTCGCGGCAGCTAAACTTTTGTGTTGGACAGATGTCATGTCGGACAGCGGGAACGGTAGCGAGGTTCGCTACAATTTACAATTCCGCTTCGAAAAACAAAACTGCTCATGAAGCACATCAACAACGCTTACAAAGACGAACTGAATTTTTTTAGAAAGTTTGAACCTTTTCAGGTTTTGCGTTGTTTAAATTAGTGTCAAGGAGGTGGGGGGTGAGGATCCCCTTAGTGAAACAAAAGGGACGCCGTGAATAGCGGCGTCTCTTTTTAATTTCGGTGCTTTTGCCTGATCGTAATCGCGATCCTCAATCACCATCTTCACTGGCTCTTGGATTGAATGGACACAGGGGGCGTGATTCGCGCTCGACACGTCGGTGATGCTGATTAGCTTCCTTCAGCGGTGTCCATGAATCTCATTGTTTTTGAAGACGAACATCTGCTGGTTGTGAACAAGCCAGCCGGATGGAATACCCATTCGCCGAGTCCATATGCGGGCGAAGGAATCTATGAATGGTTAAAGCACCGCGAACCTCGTTGGGCCAAGCTCGCAATCATCCATCGGCTGGACAAGGAAACTTCCGGGTTGATCGTTTTTGGCAAAACGGCTTCGGCCAATCGTTCTCTTTCCGCACAGTTTGAAAACCGGTCTGTCCAAAAGACGTACGTGTTACTCACGGACCATCCTGTTGCGTTCCAAAACCTTGCTGTGAACTCAAAGATCGCTCGTAGTGGCGCGCAATACGCCAGCGGTTCGCAAGGTGAACCTGCCGAAACCCGATTCCGACTCCTTGGAACCTACGAAAATGGAAACCTGCTCGAAGCACAGCCGGTAACCGGCCGCACGCATCAGATCCGTGTTCATGCAGCGGAAAATGGTTTTCCTATTCTGGGCGATGCTCTTTACGGTGGAAAAACTTTTTCCCGCGTTTGTCTCCACGCCCGGGAGCTTCGGCTTAAACATCCGGAGACTCAGCATGATCTTACCTTTTCTGCGGAATTGAAGTTTGAAGACGATGCGCGTCTCGCCCTGCGTCAGGTGCTGATCGATGAGCAGGAAACAAATGCTTTCCGTTTGATTCACGGCGCTGCTGACGGCTGGCCGGGTTGGTATGTGGAGAAGCTAGGCGACTTTCTCCTTTCTCAATCGGAACAACCGCTTTCGGAAGTTCAAAAGGACTTTCTGCAGAAACATCTGTCCGGGTCCGAACGTCCGTTGCGCGGTGTTTATCACAAGACCCTGAGCCGCCATATTCGCGGTGCGGCAATTCAGCAGACTTCACCCGACCTGGTTCTCGGCGAACCAGTGCCTGTAGAATTTTCCGTCTGCGAAAATGGGATGAACTTCGCGATGCGTTTCAATGAAGGTTACTCAGTTGGCTTATTCCTGGATCAACGCGACAACCGTCGGCGCTTTCTCACGAACCATATTGCCGCCCAGTTTCCACTTTTTGCCAGTCCCGCAAAGGCTGAAGTGCTCAATACCTTTTCTTACACCTGTGGATTCTCCGTAGCCGCCGCGCAGGCAGGGGCGCGGGTAACTAGTCTCGACCTTTCGAAAAAATATCTGGAGTGGGGAAGACGCAATTTCGCACTGAACAACCTCGATCCCGCCCAGCACGATTTTATCTTTGGCGACACCTTCGATTGGTTACACCGCATGGCGAAAAAGAAACGTTCGTTCGACGCCATCATTCTTGATCCGCCGACATTTTCTCAATCAAAAGAGAGTGGCGTGTTTCGGGCAGATAAAGATTACGGGGAACTGGTCCAGGCAGCGGTTGGAGTGTTGAAGCCGAGTGGCGTTTTATTCTGTTCAACCAACGCAGCGGAACTGAAACCGGAAACGTTTTGGGAAATGATCAATGCCGGTGTTCTTTCCATGAAACGAAAGATTCAGCAGCAACATTACGTTCCGCAGCCTCCCGACTTCCCGATCACCCGCGAAGAGCCTTCCTATCTGAAAACCGTTTGGCTGCGAGTTGCCTAGTGTAGTGTCCTGTAAATCCATTTATGTATTTACGCTGATATTTGGCGGATTTTCTGAATTTTGGCGAGGATGTCAGCTCCTT
>JACDHS010000161.1 GCA_013820875.1 Verrucomicrobiota bacterium
AGACACCTCGTTGGCCAACCTACCTACTTTTTCGTTCTGTTTTGACGGCAAGTTGGCCAACCAGGGTTCTAAAACAGAACGAAAAAATGGATAAACAGCCCGTTTTCTTTGCTTTTGGGTATTCTCGCGGGAATTTCGGGTGGAAAAGGGCCAATTTTCTCTTCGAGTCTCAAACGTAGCAAATCGACACACTGCATCGCTTGAGTTAACTCAGCCCGTTTAAAATCACACCCCGGGCAATTCCCTCTTCAACTTCGCACTTTCCAGTTGACGGTTTTGTCTTAACTTTGCTCGCATGACGTTGACGGAGCAAATGACGCAGTTGGCCAAACAGGCCAAAGCCGCGTCGCGCGATTTAGCCCAACTCACCACAGCCGAGAAGAATAACTGCCTGCTCGCAATGGCCGATGCATTGGAGAAAAGCGGCGATGCGTTGAAGGCGGCCAATGCCAAGGACATGGACACCGGTGCGCAGATGGGACTCTCCTCTGCCATGCTCGACCGCCTGAAACTGGACGACAAACGTATCACCAGCATGGCCAACGGCTTAAGAGAAGTCGCTGCCCTCGCTGATCCTGTCGGCAAAACCCTCGATGAGCGCACTCGCCCGAACGGTCTCAAGCTCCAAAAGATTTCAACGCCAATTGGTGTGGTGGTCATTATTTATGAATCACGCCCCAACGTGACCGCCGACGCGGCAAGCCTTTGCTTTAAATCTGGCAACGCCACCATTCTCCGCGGCGGCA
Organism: Verrucomicrobiota bacterium; assembly: GCA_013820875.1. Taxonomy (GTDB): domain Bacteria; phylum Verrucomicrobiota; class Verrucomicrobiia; order Limisphaerales; family JACDHS01; genus JACDHS01. The sequence goes on from JACDHS010000161.1 coordinate 747, forward strand.
AGGAGGCAATTAACTCGAACTTGTTGATTGCCGAAATCATGGTGAGCGCCGCAAAGAAAGCATTGCCAAAATTTCCGGAGCACGCGATCCAGGTCGTTCCGACGCCTGATCGTGAAGCAATCCCGGTTTTACTTTCGCTTACTCAATATGTTGATCTTTGCATGCCGCGTGGTGGCGAAAGCTTGATTCGCGCCGTGGCGGAATGTTCCAAGGTGCCGGTCATTAAACATTACAAAGGCGTTTGCCACGTTTATGTGGATGCGGAAGCGGATTTGAAGATGGCGCACGACATTGCGGTGAACGCCAAGTGCCAGCGCCCGGGCGTTTGTAATGCGATGGAAACATTGCTCGTAGATCGCGCCGTTGCCCCTCAATTTTTCGAAAATCTCGGTGCGAGCCTGAACGCGAAAAATGTAGAAGTGCGCGGCGATGACGAAGCGTGTGAGTTGTTGAAGTCGAAAGTCGCCAAGCTCAAAACAGCCACCGACCAGGACTGGTTCACCGAATACAACGACTACATTCTGAATGTTCGCGTGGTGGATGGATTGAAAGCTGCCATTGACCACATCAACCACTACGGATCCGGCCATTCTGACAGCATTGTGACCAGGGATGAAGGGCGAGCGAAACAGTTCCTGAGTGCGATTGATTCTGCCGCCGTTTATTGGAATGCGTCCACCCGCTTCACGGACGGTGGCGAATTCGGAATGGGCGCTGAGATCGGAATCAGCACCGATAAGATCGGCGCACGCGGCCCGATGGGATTGGATGAATTGACCAGCTACAAATGGCTGGGATTCGGAACGGGGCAGATAAGGAAATAACTTGTCACCTGGCCATACAACTCCTGCTGAAGCAGCCCGTTATGTTCGGGATCAAATCCCAAGCGACGGTTTGTTTTCCGGGCACGACTGGCGCATTTCGCCGGCACCGTTTTCTCTTGGCGAGAAGCTTGCCCAGGAACTCGAAAAACTCGGACGCGTTCTCCTCCAGTTCAATCGCGCCGTCAACTTGCTCTATCGCCATAGCCTCGAAGGCAAACAGCCGGATTGGGTTGCCCAATGGCTAGATCAAGGCAAGCCGCGTGAACTCATCGAACTGCAACGCTCGCCGGCATTCAAAAACGATCTCCCGCGTGTTATTCGTCCGGATATTTTATTAACCGATGATGGTTTCAGAATCACCGAACTCGACAGCGTCCCCGGCGGCATCGGCCTGACCGCCTGGCTGAATCAAACCTATTCCAAGTTGGGTCACGAAGTTCTGGGCGATGCAGATGGGATGACCAGCGGCTTTGCTTCGATTTTCGGCGATGCAAAGAACGTACACCTGGTTGTCTCTGAAGAATCGGCCACTTACCGGCCTGAAATGGAATGGCTGGCTAAGGAAATTCAAGGTTCAGGGTTTAAGGTTCAAAGTTCGAGCTTCCAGGATTTTGGAGAGGGTGACGCGGTTTACCGGTTTTTTGAGTTGTTCGATGTGGCGAACATCCCGAGCGCTCAACAAATCTTCAAACTCGCTCAAGAAAAGAAGATAAAGCTTACTCCGCCGCCGAAGACGATTTTCGAAGAGAAGCTGCTGTTCGCGTTGTTATGGAATCGCAACCTCCGCACTTTCTGGCATCGGGAACTCGGTGAAGGCTTTTTCACCTACTTGCAGAAGGTGGTTCCGTATTCATGGGTGATTGATCCGGCACCACTCCCGCCGCAAGGAGCGATTCCTGAGTTGAACCTCACCGATTGGCAGCAGCTCAAAACGCTGACGCAAAAGGAACGCGAATTGATCCTTAAGATCTCGGGGTATTCCGAAGAAGCCTGGGGCTCGCGTGGCGTTTATCTCGGAAGCGATCTGCCACAAGCCGAGTGGAGCGCAGCGGTGGATAAGGCACTCGCCTGTTTCGGTCGATCTCCTTACGTCTTGCAGCGGTTCCACAAACCCAACATCAACTCTGCACGCTGGTTTGATTTCACGAAGAATGAGATGATTCCAATGCAGAGCCGGGTTCGTTTGTGTCCCTATTATTTTGTTTCCGGTGAATTCGATGGAGCACGGGCCAACCTTGGTGGTGTGCTGGCAACGATCTGTCCGGCCGATAAAAAAATCATCCATGGAATGCGCGATGCGATTCTCGCGCCATGTTCTGTATGAACCTCTTTGAATTCACACTCCTTGCGCTAAGCTCGCTCTTCGTCATCATTGACCCAATCGCAGTGGTGCCGACATTCCTCGCTATGACGCCAAACGATTCGGCGAAGCAGCGCATGCGAATGGCACGGATTGCTTCGCTGACAGCCGCCGGGGTGCTGGTTGCGTTCGCGCTCGCAGGGCCATGGATTTTCAAACTGCTTGGGATCGGGATCCCCGCCTTCCAAATGGCGGGCAGTATAGTCCTCTTGATTGTCGCGCTGGACATGTTGAAAGCGAAGCGGTCCGAGGTGAAGGAAACCCAGGCCGAAACCGATGCCGGCGCCGCCAAGGACGATATCGCCATTACACCTCTTGCCGTTCCCATGCTTGCGGGACCGGGAGCAATCTCTACCGCGATTCTCCTGCACGGCCGCGCAGTGGACTTTGCACAACAAGCTTCTCTCATCGTCTGCATCCTTGTTGTTTGTGCGAGCACCTATTTCGTACTTGGCCTCTCCACCCGCGGCGCAAAGTGGCTGAACCCAATTGCGATGAAGCTGATCGAACGTTTGATGGGATTGTTGCTCGCGGCAATCGCCATGCAGTTTCTCGTGAATGCGTTGACGGAACTGAAGATAGTTCCGGCTTGATCCTCCATTTCACTGACTTTAATTCATTCGCCAGATTGCAAAATTCAAACCTGTGGCAAAACTGACCCAGACCACATAAGGAACCAGCAACAGCCCGGCAGGTTTCGAAACCCGCCAGAAGTAGAACGTGGTCAGCAGAAGAAGCACTAGCAAAGTGCCTATGTCCACCAATGCCCAGCCAATCTCCTGTTGCCCAAAGAATATCCATGACCAGAGCCCATTGCAGAGTAATTGCAGAGAATAAAGTAAAACCGGGAGACTATAGAACCCTACCTTTCGAGTCACTAACCATGCGGCGATTGCCATCGTGAGATAAAGGAAACTCCAGACTGGGCCAAACAGCCAACTGGGTGGGGTCCAGCCGGGTTTATTCAAATCAGCATACCACTCTCCCGGCCTAAACATGGATCCGAAAAATGCGACAAAGACGGATGCCGCCAACCAAAAGACTAACCACCCCCAAACTCGTTTTTTCATAGTAACCTATTTAAATCATCGTCGCCCATCATACCAAATCTGACACGCCTCCCGACTTTTCACAGTCGCGAACGGACGGAACAGCCCACGAACGAGCAGTCGAAGATGATCCCGCCTGGTGTAAAGCTTCAGCTTGCGACCAGAGGTGATCAATGGATGTTTGTGCAGAATGATCAAGCGCTTGCCTTCGCTCCGCGCCAGCTTCTTTAGTTTGATGCTGAGATCAATCTCTTCCGAGGCGAATAGCTCCAGGCTAAAGCCGCCCACTTTGCGAAATGCATCGGCGCGGCAGAAGATGAACGAGCCCGCCGCCCATTTCATGATTCGACTCAGCCGACTCCAACCGGCGGCGACACAGCGGGCACTAAAAGGCCCTTCATCGAGTTTCACCGTGACACCACCCGCCAGGTACCGACCGGACTCAATCTTTTCGGCAGCGTCAGCAAACAATTCGCGGCTGGGATAAGAATCGGCATCTACGAAAATGATCCAGTCCCCGGTTGCAGCCGCGGCACCGGCATTACGGGCGCGGGAAATTTGATTCACCGGTTCAAACACAACGTGCGCTCCTTCCGCGGCAGCCAGTTCAGCAGTGCGGTCGGTTGAATTGTTATTTGAGACAATTAGTTCCGTGGTCCAGTTGCGTTCCGTGAAAGCCGCCAGCGCCTGCTTGATGGCACGCAAAGAATCAACAATGAGCTTTTCTTCATTGTAGGCAGGCACTACGACCGAGAGTTTCATTCGGGGTAATATGAACGGACGAACGAACCGTGCAACTCGGGAGAATGGGGGGAGGAACGGAGTCGTGGAGTGATGAAGTATTGGAGTATTGGGATCCGGGCGCTTCGCGCCACTCCATCACTCCGTCCCCTCCCCCCCCGCCTCCCCCCGAATCTTTGAACAACCTCCCTGATGACACGTCTGAGATTTCAGCTAGATTGACCCCGACGGGTTGATTAAATGGTTTTTCTATATGGCAAATACAACTACAGCTAAGCACGGTTCACTGGGCAAAAAGCTCGGGATCATATTCGGAGTCATCGTCCTGCTGGTTATCGTTTTATATTTCATTGTCACCAGCACGGCCTTCTTCAAAGGCGTCATTCTGCCGCGCGTCAGCAAGGCAGTGGGAGCTGATGTGACAGTGGCCGACGCTTCAATAAGTCCTTTTTCCCGGATTGAACTGCAAAAACTGAGGGTGCAGCCGCCAAACCAGGAACCTATTCTCCAGGCCGAACAAGTCGTGGCTCGTTACAGCCTGATGGACATCGTCCGCGGCAACCTTAACGTGCATGAGCTCACCCTCGTCTCGCCCGTGATCCGAATCGTCGAAGACGCCGAAGGGAAAAGCAACCTGGACCCAATCATCCAGCCAGATGCGCCCGCAGCGGAACCAAAAAAGGATGAACAACCGCCGCAAATAAACATCCGCAATGTCACAGTCAAAAATGGAACGCTCCAATTGGTTACGAAACTGAAAGATGGCGGCGAGGATGTAACCGAGCTTTCCAATCTTAATGTTCAACTCGATCAACTGCGAAACGGTGCCTCAGGCAAACTCGAACTTTCTTCGAATGTGCGCCTCCAAAGTCCCGGCACCGCTGCTGCCCCCAATCTCATGAGCGGAACGTTGAGCGGCAATTTCAATTTCACACTCGACCAGAACCTCGCACCGAAAAACGCCAAAGGCACCGGCCAATTTGTCGCTACAAATGCCAGCGGCGACTACAGCGAACTCGCTGGTCTTACCGCTCGTCTCAACACCGATCTTTCTCCAACGCAGGTGCAGGATCTTTCCGTCGAATTTCTACGCGGCGGCCAACGACTCGGTCTCATTCGAGCAAACGGTCCGCTGGATGTCAGCAAGCAGGAAGGGAGACTAAACGTCGCCATGGAATCAATTGATCGCAATGTGCTGAACCTCTTCGGCGCGTCACAAGGAATCGATTTCGGCAAAACCCAAATCAATTCCACCAATACCGTTGAACTATCGAAAGCCGGCCAGTTCGTCTCCGTGCAAGGCCAGTTTCGGATGAATCAATTCAGCGTCACTCAAACCAATCAAACCACTCCTGTAGTGGACCTCGTTGCCGAATATAATGTCACCGTCGATCAGCCCAACGAAACCGCGCTGATCAACACCTTCACCCTCAATGGCACCCAGAACAATCGCCCTCTCCTGAATGGTTCGCTTTCACGCCCAATGCAGTTGAACTGGGGCACAACTAACGGCGCTGTTGACGAGTCCGCTTTTGCGCTGAACGTGACGAACTTAAACCTGGCCGATTGGCGCGCTTTCGCCGGTGACTTGAATCCTGCTGGAACCGCTGGCTTGCGGTTGAATGCCGTCTCGCAAAGTGGCGGAAGCCGAATTCAGTTCGATCTCACTTCACAACTGCAAAATTTCAGCGCGCAATTCGATACAAACAAAATCCAAAACGCTGACATCACGTTGCTGGCGCGCGGACAGTTGGCTGATCTGAAGAATCTGAATCTCACTGAGTCACGCATTGAACTAACTCAGGGCGGTCAACGTGCCGCCGCTGCCACCGCCTCCGGCACCTATGGGCTGGAATCCGGTGATGCCGACATGAAGGCCACATTAAATCTCATCCTGCCAAGGCTGTTTCAATTGGTGCAGGTCGCAGATTCCAAAGCCGACTCCGGCAGGCTCACGTTCAATGGCCAGGTCAAACAGACGAAGAATCAGCAGACGGTCACCGGCAATTTCGCCATCGAAGATTTTACAGGTAATTACGGCGAATACATTTTGCAGAATTACAATGTTTCGTCCGAGATGGACGTTCAGCAAACCGAACACCAGTTGCAGGTTCGGCGAATGGTTGCCTCCTTACGCCAGGGCAACCAGGAGGGCGGCGCGATTCAGGTCTCCGGCAACCTCAATACTGAAACTTCCATCGGCTCATTCGAAGTGAAGTTAAACGGTTTAAATGAAAACGGATTGCGCCCTTTCATCGCTCCGAGCCTGGGCGAACGCAAACTGAATTCCATTCTCATGAACGGCAACGTCACCGCCAAGCTGAACTCCACCAATAGCTACGCAGTCCAGGCGGACTTGAATGTCGCGAATCTCGTCATCGTTGAGCCGGGCCAGACCACCCCGCCGATGCCGCTGGCCGCAAAATTAAATGCAGACGTTTCGCTCGAAGGGCAAGCGATGCAAATCCGAACGCTCACGGCCAATGTTAATTATGGAGGCAACCCTGCCGGGCAATTCGATGTGGTGGGAAATTATAATTTGGAAACGGAACGCGGAAAACTGGATTTGAAACTCGTCGGTCTCAATCAGAACGCGGTTCGCCCATTCATGCCAAAAATCGGCGACAAAGATTTGGTAACGATTTCGATCAACGGCACCGCATCGGCCAATCTTGAATCGCCCGACGATCAAGCTATTAAAGCCGACTTCAAAATCGCCGATCTCGTTGTGCGCGACCCGAACAAACCGCAAGCAGAAGCGCCCCTTGGTGCGCAGTTACAACTGGATGCCGGAATGACGAAAGCCATTGTTGAGTTGCGACAACTTCAGTTGAATCTCTCGCCCACTGACCGTGCCAAAAATCAACTCCTGGTCAAAGGTCGTCTCGATCGTTCCAACACAAATGCAATCAACGGCAATGTGGCAATCACTTCAGACTCATTTGATGTCACCCAATTCTACAACCTTTACACCGGCGGTGACGAGACAGCGCAACAAGCCACACCGGGCGCAACAAGACCGGGCATTCCCCCTCAAGCAACCGCACAGCCCGCTGATGCAAACGAAGAACCCGAGCCGATGAATCTGCCGGTCGGCAAAATCACTCTGACGGCAAACATCGGACAATTCTTTTTACGCGAAATCGCGGTCACGGATTTGAAGGTTAACGGTGGTGTTGCCGGAAATCGCGTTACACTCAGCCCGATGCAGATGACAATGAACGGCGCACCGATGAAAGCGGATGTGGACGTAGATCTCGGTGTGCGGGGTTATGGATACAAAATTTCATTTTCTGCTGACCATGTTCCACTCCAACCGATCGCAAATTCGTTCATGCCGGAAAACCGCGACCGATACCAGGGGCAGATCGTTGCGAATGGCAACATCACGACCATTGGCACAACAGGCACCAGTTTGCGCCAGCATCTGAATGGAGAAATCGGGTTCACTTTTACAAATGCGAACATCAATTTTGGGACGAAGCTACAGCCCATTCTCAACGTGATTGCCACCGCAATCCGCGTTCCTGAAGTCGCTGAATCACCCATCGATTGGATTGGGACCGATCTCCAGTTTGGCAATGGACAGATTCAAATCTCGCGCAGCATTGTAAGGAGTGAAGCCATTCGTGCGTGGCTGCAAGGCCCTGTTCCGATAGCGGATATCCTCACCAATTCTCCGCTGAATCTGCCTATCAGGCTTGATCTGCGGCGTTCGCTCGCCAGCAAATTGCCCAAAGAAATCTTTTTGGAAGATACCAACCCACAGGCGAAATATGTGCAACTGCCGCAATTTTTAAGAGTCAGGGGAACACTCGGCAACCCAAGCCCGGAGGTGGACAGAAACAGCCTGCTCAAAGGAGCAGCCGGTGCCGTAATACAGCAAGTCGCTCCTGAGATTCTAAAAGGCGATACTGGACGCTTCATTCAAGGCATTATCGGTGGGCGACCACCCGCCCAAACCAACGCACCACCAGACCAACAGGGTCAACCGGCATCCACCAACCAAGCGCCAAGTAGTCCTGGAAAACGATTATTCGACAAGTTTATCCAACCTTAATTACGAGCGTCGCAAAGGTATATTGCGGCTTGCTTCACCTCGGCTGACTGTTAGAAGAAACAATCTTTATGCAACCAGTTCTCAATTATCTCGAAAAAAATAAGCAACGATTCCTCCAGGATCTTTGTGATTATGTAAAATTCCCCAGCATCTCCGCTCAGCCGAAACACAAAAAAGATCTGGAGAAATGCGCAAAATGGGTCGCGGCCCATTGCAAGAAAATCGGGTTGGACGCAACACTCGTGCCCACCGCTGGAAACCCGGTTGTCGTCGCAAAAACTCCGCGCACCAAGGGCAGCAAGAAACCGCATTTCATGGTTTACGGGCATTACGATGTCCAACCGCCAGAACCACTCGAACTCTGGAAGACACCCCCTTTTGAACCCCGCATTGAAGGTCGCTCTTTGTTTGCCCGCGGCGCCAGCGATAACAAAGGCCAGAACCTCGCCCATTTGTGCGCGGTGGAAGCCTACCTGAAAACCGGCACGGAACTCCCCTGCGATTTGACGTTCGTTATTGAAGGCGAAGAAGAAGTCGGCAGCAAACATCTTGGAGAATTTCTCAAAACACATCGCGCTGAACTGAAGTGCGATAACGTGGTGGTCTCCGACACGGGAATGCCGGGCAAAAAATATCCGGCGTTGACATATGCCCTGCGCGGCATTGTGGCGGTCGAAGTCATCGTGGAAGGTCCAACCCGCGATCTGCATTCCGGCATTTTCGGTGGAACGGTGGAGAATCCCGCCATGGCACTCTGCCAATTACTGGCCAGGCTCCGCGATAAAAACGGCAAAATCGCCATTCCCGGTTTTTACGATGATGTCGCTCCACTGAGCGCTTATGAACGGAAGCAGTTCAAACGCATTCCGATGAGCGAGCGCGAATATCAAAAGTTTCTCGGCGTGCCGAAGTTGTTTGGGGAAAAAGGTTACACCGCATTCGAACAACGCGCCGCGCGACCAACGATTGAAATCAACGGTCTCACCAGCGGTTACCAGGGCGACGGCAGCAAGACAATTGTGCCCGCCTGGGCCCGGGCTAAACTGACTTTCCGAATTGTTCCGAATCAGGATCCGCTAAAAATACGCAGTGCCGTTATAAAGCACCTCAAAAAACTTTGTCCCGATACCGTTCGGTTAACTGCGAAGACCGGGCACGGCGGCGAACCTTACCTCGTGTCGCCAAAAAGCGATGTGGCGCAGGCTGGTTTGCGCGCGTTGAAGCGGGCTTTCAATGCAGAACCGATTCTCATGCGCGAAGGCGGTTCCATTCCGATTGTGACTTCATTCAAAAGGATTCTCGGCGCCGACACGTTGCTGCTTGGTTTGGCTTTGCCCGATGACAACGCTCATTCCCCCAACGAAAAATTCGACATGGACTGCTTCGAAGGCGGAATGAAGATGGGCGCATATCTCTGGCAGGAACTGGCTGGCGGGAAACGTTAATGTTCCAGTAACGAGGCAGGGCATCATCATGGCTTTCCCCTGAAGAAGACTGGGCAGGCATGATGCCTACCCTGCCTCAGACGGCATTGGTCGTGTCGAATATTTGAAAACTAACTTTCCGAATAATACGTAAGCGTGCTTTTATCTAAGCATGTCGTTGCTCGATATCTCGGAACTGAAAAAAAGTTTTCGGACACCGGACGGAACCGTTCAAACCGTTGTTGATATTCCGCAGTTTGCTTTAGGTGAAAAACAACAGATTGCTTTGCGCGGCGAAAGCGGAAGCGGCAAGACAACCTTCCTCAACCTGATTGCCGGAATTCTGAAACCTGATTCGGGAAAGATCAAAGTCGCTGGACGGGAAGTATCGCTGCTGAGCGAGTCGGAACGGGACCGGTTCCGCGCGGAAAACATCGGTTACATTTTTCAGACGTTCAACCTGCTCCAGGGCTATACCGCGCTCGAGAATGTGCTTGTCGGTATGAAATTCGGCTCTGGTGTGAATCGCGACTTTGCGACCACCCTTCTCAAACGCGTCGGTCTCAGCGATAAAATAAACCACCTACCACGACAACTTTCCACCGGGCAACAACAGAGGGTCGCCGTCGCTCGCGCCCTTGCGAATCGCCCGAAATTGGTCCTTGCGGATGAACCCACCGGTAACCTCGACGCAAAGAACTCGCGCGAAGCGCTGCAGCTCATCCGCGAAGCCTGCGCGGAAAATGGCGCAGCACTATTGCTTGTAAGCCATGATCAAACTGTTCTGTCGCAATTCGACAGCGTGCTGAGTTTGTCCGAATTAAACCGCGCAACCACTGCCAACCTTCTCTGAATTTGTCATGAGCCTTTTACGAATCGTTTTCAAAAGTTTGCGGCAACATCTGCTTTCCACCTGCATCACAGCCTTCTCCATCGCGCTGGCCGCGGGTCTCCTGATGTCAGTCTGGGTAGTGCGCGAACAATCGCGTCGGTCGTTCACACAAATGGATAGTGGGTTCGATGCCGTGGTTGGCATTCGCAGTTCCCAATTGCAACTCGTCATGAACGCCATTTTCCATCTGGAGAACTCGCCGGGAAACATCGAGGTCGAAGATTACGAAAAGATAAAAGCGGAACCGGGTGTTGCTTTGGCGGTGCCGATTGCCCTCGGCGACAACTTCAAAGGCTATCGCATCGTTGGAACCATTCCCGAGATGTTCACGCACAACGAATATGCTCCTGGTAAAAAATATAAAACCGCTGAGGGCCGCTTGTTTGATCCGGAACTACGCGAGGCGGTCGTAGGAAGTTTTGTTGCCCAAAAATTGAACCTCAAAGTGGGCGACGAGTTTGAACCGTATCACGGTTTGGATTTCGATGAAGATCATGCCCACGATGAAACGTATGTCATTGTCGGCGTGCTGGAGCCTTCGAACACGCCGGCAGATCGCTTGATCTGGATTCCGGTGGAGGGATTGCAATTCATGAGCGGACACCGTGAAGAGTCGCACGAGGAATTGAGCGCTGTCCTCGTGAAATTCCGCAGTCCGCTCGCCGGCAAAACTTTGCAGATGAAATATAATCAACCGGATGGTCACCTGACAATGGCCTGGCCGATTGGAGCGATCGTCGCTCAGTTGTTCGATAAGATTAGTTGGTTTGATCGGATCCTGGAGATGCTCGCTTACCTCGTCGCGGTGGTAGCGACCGGATCCATCCTGGCCAGCATCTATAATTCCATGAACGAACGTCGTCGGGAGATTGCGATCATGCGTGCTCTCGGCGCTCGGCGCAGCACGATCTTCAGCAGTGTGGTTTTGGAATCAGCGAGCATCGCTGCCATCGGAGTGGTCGTCGGATTTTCGATTTATCTTCTGATCACAACCACAGCCGCCCAATTCATCCGTGCCCAAACCGGGATGGTCATTGATCCCATGGAATTCCATAATGTCATGCTCTTCGGCCCCATCGGAATCGTGCTGGCGGCAGCGTTGGCGGGAGTGATCCCGGCAATGAAAGCTTACAATACCGACGTAGCCCAAAATCTCGTTCCAGTTTCTTAAAGAGGAAGATTAAGATAGGACAACCTGCGCTACCCCGGCTCGTCATCCACCCGGTTTACAGATTTATTCTGCCGGACTAACATTTGTCTCATGGCAAAGATCAACGAAATCGCGCCGGACCTTTTCCGCCTGTCGATCTACGTTCCTGAGTTCGACATGCAGTTCAATCACTTCCTGGTGCGTGACGAGGAACCGTTGCTCTTTCACGCGGGGTTCAAGCGGATGTTCCCGATCCTACGGGAGGCTGTGGCCAAACTGATTGATCCCACAAAACTCCGCCATGTCGCCTGGAGTCATTTTGAATCTGACGAATGCGGCGCACTCAACGAATGGCTGCAACTCGCGCCCCAGGCCCAACCGGTCTGCACACTCGTCGGCAAGCTGGTCAGCGTGGATGATTTCTCCATCCGACCCGCGCTCGGCATGACCTCCGAGGATGTCTTAAGCACGGGCAAATACCGTTACCGGTTCTATCGTTCGCCGCACATTCCGCACGGGTGGGACGCGGGAGTTTTGTTCGAAGAAACGCGCAAGACCCTGTTCTGTTCCGATCTCTTCCACCATTTTGGCGATGTCGCCCCCGTGACCTCGTCCGACCTGATCGAGCCGACACGCAGGGCGATGGAACAAATGCAACAAGGCCCCCTGGCTGGCTACCTTCCTTACATGCGACAGACCGAAGGAGTGCTCCGCTCGCTTGCCGCCCTCAAGCCGGAAACGCTGGCTGTCATGCATGGTTCATCCTACATCGGGCAGGCGGACCGGTTGCTCACCGATCTGGCCGGAGTGCTCAAGGACAATTTTGATCAGGCCGAATTAAAGTGAATGGAGGGTCACTCTCGCAGTTTTCAAGTGTGCCAGTTCCTCCGGTTCCTGGCTGATCATTACCCATAAATCGGAAAAGCCGGGGAAACGGTGCCAAATTGCCAACAGAGCACCGAGTGTTTCTCCCTCTCCTGGGGGGAAGGTCACTGGTATTTAGTTAAGATCCAGAACGAAGACAGAAGTCAGGGCGGAGCGGCAACTCTGCCCCACCTTTCCAAAGACAAACTGAGTTGTCTCCACAGAAGGTTTGCTGGATCTTGTGAAGACAAAGCAGAGGGATGAAATGGATCCTTTAGCCCGGAACAAAGGCAGGAGCCGGACGAGTGTTTTCATCGGGCGAAACAGCTAAAAACCCGGCAAAAAGCGCGTTCCAAACGTCAAAACGGGAGAAAATGTGGGATTTGTTGGAGTTTAGGCGTCGTTGTAAGACTTACGGAGGCGCCTAAACTGTTTTTGGCCACCCATGTAAGTCTTACCGAGGCGTCTAAACTGTTTTTGGCGTCTCGGGAAGTCTTACAACGGCGTCTAAACCGGTTTTGGCCACCCATGTAAGTCTTACAACGAGGCCAAAACTAATTTTGACCACCCATGTAAGTCTTCCCGAGCCGT
>JACDHS010000162.1 GCA_013820875.1 Verrucomicrobiota bacterium
GAGTGACACGCCCTACCTGCTTGAATCTTCAAACAAATTCCCACTCGGCGGCATCTCAAAGAATGACTGTGTAAGAGATTGTGAAAAATTATGGATTCCAAATCTTCCTGAACCCAAGAAAGCCATCGTGATCTCTGCGCTTGAAAGATGCCGAAGATGTCAGATGAAGCTTAGGAACCTTGATTTAACGGCCGAATAACGGCAGAATAACGGCAGTCCGTATTTCCGAGAAAGGGCCGTTATTTATGGCGTTCAAGCCGAAGTTCACTATCACCGCCAAGGTTGCCAATGCGCTCATGCGTATTGAGGCAGCAAAACAGGCTGTCCAATATCTTCCAATCACTCCGGCTGTGCTGGCAAGCCTGCGCGAAACTGCCCGACTCTACACGACACATTATTCCACCATGATCGAAGGGAATCGGTTGACGCAGGAACAGGTTTCCAAAGTCATCGAAAAGAAGGGCCATTTCCCTGGGCGAGAGCGCGACGAAAAGGAAGTGCTCGGATATTATGCCGCGCTGGAACAGGTCGAGCGCCTGGCAGCACGGGGCAAACCTGCTTCTGAACTGGACGTTCAAACGTTGCATGGTGGTGATGGCGGGCGGCAGAACCAAAGTGAAACCAACACCTTATCGGGATGGGCAAAACGTCATTAGGGACAGCCTCAGCCGCGATATTGTTTATATGCCGCCGGAAGCGAAAGATGTTCCGTCTTTGATGAAAGATATGGCCGCATGGATCAAAGCATCGGAAAGGCAAGATTTGCCATGCCCCATTCGCGCCGGAATCGCGCATTATGAATATGCGACGATCCACCCTTATTACGATGGCAACGGCAGGACGGCGCGATTGCTTACCACATAGATTCTGCATCTCGGTGGATACGATTTGAAAGGGCTGTATTCGCTGGAAGAATACTATGCGCGGAATCTCGGCGCGTATTATGAAGCCCTGACGATTGGCCCGTCGCACAATTACTATTTGGGCAGGGCAGAATCCGACATCACCAAATGGGTGGAATACTTCTGCGATGGTGTCGCCGACAGCTTTGAAAAGGTTAAAAGGCGGGCGGAAGAAGCGGCAGGCGATGGAGCGCAAGACTATTCACCATCACTGCGTCGCCTTGACCCACGGCAGCGCAAGGCGCTGGAACTGTTCCGTCAGAGCGACAGCATCACCAGCCACGACATTGAAGGGTTGTTCTCATTGTCGCAACGCACTGCCCGCAATCTGTTAAGTCGATGGGTGGAAAATGGTTTTCTCGCCATCACCGATCCCGCGAAAAAAAGCCGCAAATACGGATTGGCGAAAGCGTTTCAAGAACTTGTGCAGTAAGCCATCAGGGGTTACAACTTAACCACGGATACACACGGATAGGGGTAACTTTTTCCCAGTTCAGCATCGGCTTCGAACCTTTGTCGTCTCAAATTTTGGGGTGGCGGACCGGATCTCGGGTTTGTTCTGACGATTTACCAAAAAAAAAGCAGGCGCTCGTTTCGTTATGCATTCCGTTCCCTGGAGAATTTCCCCCTCTGCTTATTGGGTCCATTTTTCCCGGGGAAAAGAGACCGATTCACGACCAGATCGGCATTTTTTCCGGCGGAAAAGTTCTGATCAGAAGCTGATCATGACGTTGTCCGCCGGACATGACGCTTTCAGAGAGGCTGATCATGTCTTTGTCCGCCGAACATCGAACTTTTCAGAGGCTGATCATGTTTTTGTTCGCCGGACATCGATCTTTTCAGAAGTTGAAGGGGACTCGGTCCGCCGGAAAAAATGCCAGTCTGGTCCTGTTGGCGGTTTGTAACGGGTTGATTTCAGGGCAATTAGGATCAAAGTGGGAAAAAATTTGTCCGCAGCCTTCTTCCGCGGAAGAGGGAGATTGAAACACTGCGTGGGGAATATGATTTCTGAGGAAGAAAATGGAATTTGTCATGTAACCGGCGGCGTGCAAGTGATGGCCCCGGAGTGACGCGCCCTACCGCATCTTTCCCTACTTCCAGTGCCAGTTCGATTGTCCTACTCTTGCAGGGAGGAGCATGATGTCGGGGTGGTTGGAAGCACGATTTTCGTAGCAACAAAAACTTGAAACCGGAACATCAGCAGAGAATTTTTGGAGCCTTTCAGCGTCTGCATACGGAAGAGGAGTTTCCCGGCACAGGCATCGGCCTGGCTATCGTTCAGAAAGGAATCGAAAAAATGGGCGGCCACGTTGGGGTCGAGTCGGAGCCGGGCAAAGGCAGCCACTTCTGGATTGATTTGCCTGATGATTCCAAATGCGTCGCGGTGACCGAATAACGATTAACAGGAATGGTTCTCCTCATGCCGATAAGATGTTATAAAATTGTCTATTGACCGGCAGCAGCCCGATTGTTAGTTTCCGCGCCGCAATGAAACCATTTGCCAGTGTACTCGTAGTAGCTCGCGTAGTCGTAGTAGGCTAACGCGACCTGAGGCATTGGTTTACGCTCGCAGGTCGCCCGCAGTTCCAGAACGGAACGCGGGTTTTTGATTTTGCGGGTGGTTTCGGCACTCGCAAGGGCGAGCACAATTCCGAAACCAAAATACAAATATGCGACATACAATATCGGTCCTGGTGGAAAACAAATTCGGCGTTCTGACGCGCGTGACTGGCCTTTTCAGTGGTCGCGGCTACAACATCGACACTCTTAACGTCGCGCCGACGCACGACGCCAAAACCTCCCGCATGACAATTGTCACCCGCGGTGATGAAGCGACCATTGATCAAATCATCAAACAACTCAACAAGCTGGTGGATGTGCTGGAGGTTCGCGATTTTTGCGAAGGTGAATATGTGGATCGCGAACTGGTGCTGGTGAAAGTGGGCGTTGATTCGAAATCGCGCGCCGAGATCATGCAGATTTCGGATATTTTCCGCGCCAAAATTGTGGACGTTCAACCGAAGACATTGACCATTGAAATCACCGGCGATGAAAGCAAGATCGAGAAATTCGTGGATCTGATGAAGAACTTCGGAATTTTGGAACTCACCCGCACTGGAAGAATTGCATTGCCCCGCAAATAAATTTTCTCTCAAATCTCACCTCTAATTAAGAAAAATAAACATGCCTGCTAAAGTATATACAGACAAAGACGCTGACCTGAACATCTTCAAAGGTAAAACCCTGGCCGTCCTCGGCTTCGGTTCCCAGGGTCACGCTCACGCCCTGAACCTCAAGGAAAGCGGTTGTAAAGTCATCATCGGCCTCTACGAAGGCAGCAAATCCATCGCTGTCGCCAAGGAGAAAGGTTTCGAAGTGTTTCCAACTGCCGAAGCTGTGAAACGCGCGGATGTCATCTTCGTCGCGCTCCCGGACACCAAACAAGCCGCTGCTTACAAGAAGGACATCGAACCGAATCTTACGAAGGGCAAAACACTCCTGTTTTCCCATGCTTTCGCCGTCCATTTCAAAACGGTCGTCCCACCGAAAGATGTGGATGTCATTCTCGTCGCTCCAAAAGGCCCCGGCCACATCGTCCGCCGTCAGTTCACTGAAGGCAAAGGTGTTCCGGCGTTGATCGCCATTTACCAGAACCCAAGCAAAAAAGCCAAGAAGACGGCGCTCGCGTGGGCAAAAGGTGTGGGCGGCACTCGCGCCGGTGTGATCGAGACCACTTTCAAGGAAGAAACTGAAACCGATTTGTTCGGCGAACAGGTTGTTCTCTGCGGCGGCGCCAGCGCGCTGGTCCAACAGGGTTACGAAGTTCTTGTCGAAGCCGGTTATCAACCGGAGATGGCTTACTTCGAATGTTTGCATGAATTGAAGTTGATCGTTGATTTGATGAACGAAGCCGGCATCAGCGGCATGCGTTTTTCCATCTCCGAAACCGCGAAGTGGGGTGATGTGAGCGTTGGCCCGAAGATCATCGATGCCAGCGTCAAGAAACGCATGAAAGCGGCGCTCAAAGACATCCAAACCGGCAAATTTGCCAAAGGCTGGGTCAAGGAATACGAGACCGGTTACAAGAATTACAACGCCTTGCTCAAGAAGGGTGAACAACATCCAATCGAGAAAGTCGGAGCACGTCTCCGCAGCATGATGCCGTGGATGCAAAAGCGTTCCATCAAAGGCTCACAGGCTTCTTACTAATTAATATTTGTGTCCGTTCATGGAAAAAGCCGCCTTCGGGCGGCTTTTTCCTTTTCCAGCAACTATTCTTTTCAATTGGTGTTAATTTGTTGAACAGGTTATATTCGCGCCAATGAAAATTTTAGTGAAAACCCTATCAATTGCCGGGGCTGGCCTTCTTCTGGGCGGCAATTTGGGGGCCGTGGTTCCAGAGAAGTACCAGACGATTCTTGATCGGAACGCCTTTGGGTTGTTGCCACCACCCACGCCACCGGATCCGAATGACAAACCGCCGGAGCCGCCCGCGAATCTTAAATTAACCGGTTTTGCGACCATCGCCGGAGAACGCCGGGTTTATTTCACCATTCCCCCGGACGCGAAAGACCCGAAGGGGGTGCAGCAATACCTCAGCCTCTCAGAAGGTCAACGGGAGGGGAACCTCGAAATAATCACAATTTCTGAGTCCAAAGAAGAAGTTAGTGTCCGCAACGGTAGTGTGGATATTGTGCTGTCATTGAAAAAGGATGGTTTTCAACCTGCGAAGCCAGCGCCCGGAATGAATCAGGCCCCGATGCCGATGCCGTTAGGCGCGGCTCCAGGCGTTCAGGCTGGTTCCCCCGTCTATAGTCCGGCATCAGCAGGAGGAGTGGTTGCAAATCAGGCCATGCAACAGGCGCCCGGAGTTCCGCCGAATCCGCAAACTCCCGAACAAATGAATCAACAGTCTGGCAACGTGCAGCCTTCGTCTGCTCCGGGAGCGGTTCGGACAATTCCCACGAGAACATTGCGAGTGCCACCGATTCAGCAACAGTCGAATCCCGGACCGCAAAGTTCAGTTTATAACGGAAATTCAGTGGTTTATAATCCCAATCCCAAATCTAACTACGGTAGCGAAAATTCAGCGCCAGCGGTCGATCCAGCGGTACAGCTTGCGGCGATGAGGGAGTATCAAGACATGGCAGATCGAAACGGCGGCTATATACCAATAGAAGTTCCAAATCGCGTTGCGAATCCAGTAGTTGCACAGCCACCTTCGACCACGCGTTACGTCCCAGCGCCTCCGCTACCGCCGATGCCACAGTAATCAGACTTTCAAAAATTGTTCTGCGGCCCAATCGGCGTAACGTATTCCCGTGGATGTAAGGTGGAAACGTTCGCCGTTGTTTCGTCCGTAATCGAGCTTCACAAGGTTTTCCATTTCGGCCGACCAATCCAAACGCAAATCGTAACCGGTGCGGGTCTTGAATTCTTCGAACGGCCAACCGGCATTCATTCGCAATCCGAACGCAGCTATTTCACTGGCGCGAGCTAACGGCGCCAGTTCCTCTTTCGATTCTGTGGCACGACTCCCCTTCTCCAATTGTTCGCAATACATGATGGTGTTCGACCAGTTCTTGGCGCGGATACCGCGAACATATTCACTGGCGCTCGGCCCCAGACCGTAGAATTGTCCTCCACGCCAGTAGTTCACGTTGTGACGACAGGCATAGGTGGGAATTTCTGAAACAGTCGGAGCATTGTGCCGGGCGAAATTGGCGATCTCATATTGATGAAACCCCTGGCTCGCGGAAAACGCCCTGAGTTCCTCATACATGTCGCAGGCCAGGCCTTCATCCACCGAAAACTTCCCGGCTTTCAACTGATAAAAAAGAGGTGTGTCCTCTTCGTAGATGACCTCGTAGCAAGACAAGTGTTCGCTTCCCAAGGCCATCGCTTCGCGCATTGTTTCGCGCCAGATTTCCATCGTTTGCCCCGGAATCGCAAACATCAGATCCAGATTAATGTTTTCAAACCCAGCGGTCCGCAGAGTCTCATAAGATTTAAAAACCATTTCGCGCGAATGAATTCGTCCCAAACGATCGAGTAAATTTTCATCCAGCGACTGCACCCCCATGGAAATTCGATTCACTCCGAAAGACCGCAGCAATTTCGCTTTATCAGCGGAAACGGTCGCGGGATTGCATTCCACCGTCCATTCCTGAGCGCCAAGGAGGTTAAGGCGCTCCATTGCAGTAAGGAGGGTTTCCCATTGTTTCAGCGTCAAAAGGGATGGTGTTCCACCGCCGAAGAAGATCGTGCGGGGTTTTAGATCATGCGCGACGAGTTCAAGTTCACGAACCAGGGCGTTGACGTAGCGATTGACGGTTTCGCCGTTCGGCAGTTGGGAAAAGAAGGCGCAATATTCACATTTGTGCGCGCAAAAGGGCACGTGAATATAAAGACTCTCCACCGGCGATTCGTAGAACATCGCCCAGAAGATACTGTGACCGCCCGCTTTCGCTAACAATTTTTGGTATGCGGCTGAAACGAGTGAACATCACACTTGCCGTCCGCGCTGGATGTTTTCGCGGGAAATTTTATTTCCAATCCCCTTTGCACTGCTAGGATTCGCCACATGGTTTCGCCCGAAGCTTTTTCAGAAATTATTTCCGTTCGCGCAGACGGTCGTTCCTCCGACCAACTCCGTCCGATTCGCTTTCAAAACAACATTGCTCCCTACGCCACCGGCTCTACGCTGATCGAGTGGGGCAACACACGCGTTATCTGCGGCGTAAATGTGGAGGAATCCGTTCCGCGTTGGATGAAAGAACAGAACGTCGCCGGTGGCTGGATCACAGCGGAATATTCAATGCTCCCCTACTCCACTCTCACACGCAAACCACGGGATATTACCAAAGGAAAAATCGATGGCCGCTCCCAGGAAATCCAGCGTTTGATTGGACGTTCCATGCGTTCGGCGATCGATCTCGGAAAACTCGGACCACGCACCATCTGGGTGGACTGCGATGTGTTGCAGGCGGATGGCGGAACCCGCACGGCTGCGATCACAGGCGCCGTTGTCGCACTCAATCTCGCGGTGCGAAAGCTGATGGCAGAAGGCAAACTTTTGAGTAATCCCATTCTTAGCGGTGTTGCTGCCGTGAGCGTCGGAATCGTCAGCGGCCAGCCGATGCTTGATCTATGTTACACCGAAGATGTTGCTGCTTCGGTGGATTTGAATCTGGTCATGAGTGAAGGGGGCGAATTCATCGAACTCCAGGGCACAGGCGAAGAAAGCACTTTTTCTCCGGAACAACTCACGGCCATGCTGGAACTCGGCAAAGGCGGCATCAAACAACTCCTCGATCTACAAAAGCAGGCAATCGCATCCTGATTCATGTCCGTTACTCGTCTTTTCCTGCTGCGACACGGTGAAGTGGAAACGCGTTATCACCGCACGTTCGGTGGGCGCATTGACATGGATCTTTCACCGGAAGGACATCGTCAGGCGCAAGCACTGGCTCACTACTTGCGCCGTGTGCAATTCGATGCCATTTACGCCAGCCCCATGAAACGGGCACAACAGACACTCGCGCCGATTCTACACGAGCGTTCTGCTGCCCCAAATACCATTGAACACCTTTGCGAAGTCCATTTCGGGGATTGGACCGGTCTCACCTGGCAGGAAGTGCATGATAAATACCAGGTCAGCGCCTTTCATTGGCTCGAAATGTTGGAAGCGGCCAAAGTTCCCAGCGGCGAATGCAGCCGCACATTTCGCTCCAGAATCGAGCCTTGTCTCAATGACATTCTGAAAAGTCATCCAGGCCAGAAAGTGGCAATCGTCTGCCACGGTGGCGTGATCCGAATGATACTTTCCATTTTGCTGCACGTTCCCCTGCCGAAAACGGCCCATTTCGAAATCGAATACGCCAGCCTCACTGAGTTGTCCTACACTCCGGATAGAGTTGTGCTCGAACTAATGAACTTCACCCCATGGCGCGATCTCCCTTGAAACACAAGCCACTTACCGAAATCTCGATTCCGATCGCGCCAGAAGCAGAAGATGCCATTTCCGTTGCGTTTGAAGATCTATTTGGGCAAACCCCTTCCTTTTATGTAGATGAAAAAACGAAGCGAACAACGGCAAAAATCTACATTGATCGCAAGCAATGGACTTTGACGTTGCAAAAAAGCCTAAGCTCACGGCTCGCCGTTTTGCGCGACTGCGGCTTTCGCTTTGGCAGAATAAAAGTTCAAATATTGCGCGCCGAGAATTGGGCGGAATCCTGGAAAAAACATTTCAAACCCATTCAAGTCGGCGACGCGCTACTCATCAAACCGAGTTGGAGCAAACTGAAGCCTAAAAAGAAACAACAAGTGGTCGTGCTCGATCCCGGCCTGAGCTTCGGCACCGGTCAACACGCCACCACCTCCTTTTGCCTGGAGCAAATCGTCAAATGCCGGCGCGCAGGTGAAAAACAATCCTTCCTGGACATCGGCACCGGCTCCGGAATTCTCGCTATTGCGGCCGCAAAGACGGGTTATTCACCGGTGCAAGCATTCGATTTCGATCCCGAATCGATCCGCGTAAGCCGTGAGAATGTGGCAAAAAACGATGTTGAAAAGTTTGTGCGCCCCACCCGCCAGGATCTGACGAAGCTTCCATTGCAGAGCAAACTCAAATTCGACCTCGTCTGCGCCAATTTGATCTATGATCTACTGCTGCAAGAGTCGGAGCGAATCACGAATCGAGTCAAACCCGGCGGCAGCCTCGTACTGGCTGGCATTCTCAAGACCCAATTCGATGTGGTGCAGGCTGCTTTTAAAAAACGGGGGTTTAAGCTGTCGAAAACAAAGAAGGAAAAGGAATGGCAATCAGGCTTTTTCATCTCCCTTGTTCAATAGATTTGCCGCTTTGAAATTCCTCAAAAATCGGGTTTGAACAAATGTCTGTCCATGTCAGTCTAATGCTCAGACGACCCAACTGCACCCGCAGTTCAGGGGTGAGCAACGTTGGCGCCGTTTAACTGATCTCAACGAAAGGTTATGATGAAAACGTTAGAGCTGATAACAGAAACAATCCGCAGTTCCAGACTTCACTTCCAACAAATCAACGACCGCCCTCACAAGCCCCAGAAGCATCGCTACGAGCGACGCAAAGTCAAAGAGTACATAAAACTTGGCGACTGGGGTTCGGAACAGGCTTGATCCTTTTTGCAATCAATAAGCCACGCCATTGGGCGTGGCTTTTTTATTTACCCTGGCATTTCGGACAGACACCGAAGAACTCCAGTTTGTGGGTAACGAATTTGAAGCCGCTATCCTCCGCCAACTTCTTCTCCAAAGCGACGGGGAAACAATCCTCAATTTCCAGCACTTCAGAACAGCGGGTACAGATCAGATGATGATGATGACCATCGTCCCCTTCGCAGATTAACTCGTACCGAGCAGTACCGTCCCCGAAATCAAAACGTTGCACCATTCTCATGCTCTCGAGCATGTGCATTGAACGATATATCGTCGCCAGATCACACTCTCCCGGCGGCAGAACCGCGAAAATTTCCTTATTGGTCAAGGGATGCCGATGCTTGCGCAACACGTCGAGAATTGCCTGGCGCGGCGCCGTCACCTTCCTGGACTTCTGCCGAAGCTTTTCGTTGAGTTCGCTTAATCGCTCCTGATGAACGTGCGGCTTCATCCCTTTAATGTATCACGACGCTAAGAATGCCGAGAGCCGTTCCGATAACAATGGCGATCATTTTATGGACATTAATCCGATGAGCATCTCCGCTCTCGAAAAGAATGGTGGTCGCCATGTGCATAAAAATACCGATTACCAATGCCATCAGTTCCCGGGAATGTTCCGCGAGCGCAGTGTGCGCACTGACCAACATCCCCAAAGGAGCCATCACCGCAAACACAGCAAGCCAACCAATCGCTTTCGCGCGCGAGATTCCGCTGTGCAGAAGCATGCCCAACAACGCTATCGAAACCGGAAAATTATGCAAAACGATGCTCCAAAGAAGCAACCGCCGCGAGTCGGCGTCATGATGCGAATGAGAGTCACCCAACGCTGTCGCTTCCAGGAAAGCATGCAGGCAAAGCCCGACCAACACACCGATCGGAAACCGCCCGTGAAGATGGTGCGAATGACCGTGCTCAACCCCAAGTGAGAAATAATCCAAAGCAACCTGGATGAAGAAACCGGCCAGGATCAGTAACCCAAGGCGCAAACCCAGGTTATGCACATGCCCGTCTGCGTCATGGTGATATAACTCGGGCAACAAATGCAACAGCGTCAAACTCAGCAGGTAAGCGCCAGTAAATGCGTTTAGCAGCTTGATATGCCGCGGCTGATCCAGCTTAAAGCCGAATACGCTTAAAGCACCCAGAAAGATGCTTGATAGGAGGATGAGGTATTCCATACCAGACAGAACAAGGAAATGTTAATTGCAAATCATTTGCAATGCATAAACAAGGAAAACCCGTGAACATCGTTCACGGGCGACGAAATTACTTCATCAACAACATCTGACGCGCGCGCTTGATGGCGGTGTTCAGACGGCGTTGGTAATGGGCCGGAAGCCCAGTGTATTTGCGTGGAAGAATACGACCTTGATCAGTCACAAACTGGCGGAGCAGATTTGTGTTTTTATAGTCCAAAGCGTCAACTGTGAAGTCAATTTTGGGTTTCGGACGCGGAGTGCGAGATTCGCTCGAACGAGTCTTGCCGTTCTTTTCCAGATGTGTTTTGCGAGGCATAGCTATTACTTAATTTCCCGGTGGACAGTGTGGCGGCGAAGGAAAGGGTTAAATTTTTTAATTTCCAACTTCTCCGTCTGCAATTTCTTATTGCGGGTGGTGGTATAACGAGAAGGCGGTTTGCCTTCCTTGCGCGCTTCCGTGCATTCGATGGTGATAATCTCTCGAGGCATAAAATTTATTCTTTTTCTTTAACCGGCTTTTCTTCAACAGCATCGTCATCGTCATCGACATCAACCCCACCTGTGGAGTCAACACTCCCCAACTGACCCAGGCGACGTTGACGCAAGGCGCCGTCACGCTCAAGCTGGGCCTGGGCTTCGACTGTGAAACGGGTCCATGGAATGGCTTCCAGGCGCGTTTTTGGAATTGTTTTAGTGGTCAATTCGCAGACGCCATAAGTATTTTTCTCAATCCGCTTCAACGCTTCTTCAATTTCATAGACAGCGTCTTGATCTGAGGAAAGCAGACTGAGCGCGAAATCACGATCAAAATTATCCGTGCCCGAGTCAGCCATATGGAGGCTGTAACTGGACATCTCTTCAGCGGATTCTTTTGCCAGGCCGCTCATCTGGTGCAAAAGACGTTCGCGAAGAGTCAGCAAGGTCTTGTAATACTTCTGCCACTCGGGCTTGATATTAGTAGGGATCCCATTCTTATCAGAAGCAATGCGAGGTGTTCCCAGGATGGCTGCAGAGGTTGCAGACGCCACAGACTTGCCTTTCGGCGCTGGTTTAGCAGCGGTCTTGGCTTTGCCGTTGTTATTTTTCTTCGTAGTCACAACAAATCGAACAAATTTTTCCGTATTCCGAACCCGTTAATTGGACACTTCCGTCCAATCAAGAGTGCGGGAATGTAGCAAAGGACTTCTAATATGCCACAAAAATCTTTTGAAAATATCCGTAAAAATCCTTACCTGCCCCTCAACCCTTTTCAATACACGCGTAGGCATTGTGATTGTGGATGCTTTCGTAGTTTTCCGCCTCGACCTTGTACCATGTCACATCCGGGTGCGCATTTAGCTTTTCAGCCACATTTCGGACCAGGTCCTCCACGAAGACCGGATTCTCATAAGCCCGTTCCGTAACGGCCTTTTCATCCAGGCGTTTGAGCAGCGAATACAACTCCGAACTGGCCGAACTCTCCACAATGGCAATCAAATCCTCGATCCAGATCGATTTACTCGACCGGATTTGCACCGTCACACTCCCGCGTTGATTGTGCGCGCCATATTGGCTGATCGCTTTCGAGCACGGACACAACGTCGTCACCGGCACAATAACCGTCAGGACAAAATCAATCTCTTTCCCGCTCGCCGCAGCTTCGAACCGCGCGGTGTAATCCATCAGGCTTTCCCCACCGGTCACCGGCGCCCGCTTGGTCATGAAATACGGGAATTCCATTTCCAGATGCGCCGTCGCGGCATGCAGTTTCTTCTGCATGGCGAATAGAATATCGGTGATGTTCTCGACATGAACAATATTGCCATGCGCATTTAACACTTCGATAAACCGGCTCATGTGCGTCCCCTTAAACTCGTGCGGCAGATCAACAAACATGCCGATCGTCGCAACCGTGTTCTGCGTCACCCGTTCCTTGTCGCCAATTTCAATAGGAAAACGCAAACCGCGAACCCCTACCTTATCGATGCGCAACTGGCGATGGTCGCGCTTACTCTGCTCGTCGTGCAATGGTGCTTTGGATTTCAAACTCATTTCTTTAAAAACTATCCGGGAAAGCTAACAGTCAACCCCGCTTTTGCAACGGCAGTTATCTTTGACTCCCAGGGGCGTCGCTCCTATAAAGTCCCATGCGTTTACGCTCCTTCTCCCAGGCATCCGTCGCTCTCCTGTTCCTCTGCTGTCTTTCTATCGCCAGTGGTCAGGACTCCGTTCGAATCGCCACTTATAATGTGGAAAATTATCTCGATCTCGCTGGCGGCGGTCGCAAGGCCAAGCCGGAAGAGTCCAAAGCGAAAATTCGCGAGATGATCCAGGCCCTCAACGCCGATGTCGTCGCCCTCCAGGAAATGGGCAGCACCAACGCTCTGCTCGAACTTCGCGCCTCGTTGAAAAAAAGTGGCGTGGATTATCCCCACTGGGAACACATCACCGGCTACGATACGAACATCCATGTCGCCGTCCTCAGCAAGTATCCATTCAGTGCGCGTCGTTCCCATACCAAAGATAATTTTCTGCTGAGCGGACGCCGCTTCCAAATAAGCCGCGGATTTCTCGAAGTGGATGTGCAGGTGAAACCCGACTATTCATTCACCTTGCTGAGCGCCCATCTCAAATCCAAACGTCCTGTGTCCTACGCCGACCAGGCGGAATTTCGGCTTGAAGAAGCAAAATTGCTTCGTGAAAAGGTGGATGCCCGGTTTGCTGCAAATCCGAATGCCAACATCATCGTGCTCGGCGATTTCAACGACACCAAGGACGCCAGTTCCACGCGAGCCGTGATTGGCCGCGGCAAGACAGCCCTGATTGATACCCGGCCAGCGGAGAAAAATGGCGATAACATTCCTGCCGAAAGATCTGGTTATGATCCGCGCAACATCAGTTGGACCCATTTTTACGGCAAAGAAGATTCTTACAGCCGCATTGATTACATTTTGATCAGTCCGGGAATGGCCCGCGAATGGATCAAGGAAGAAACCTACATTCCGAACATCGCAAACTGGGGACTCGGATCAGATCACCGCCCCATCGTGGCGACTTTCTCTGCAACAGATAAATAGGATAGTCCGCCTTTTTTAGCGTAGAACCACAGTTAAACCGCTGACTGGGGTTATCACTCTCATGTCGGTCCAATGGTTCTTCGCTGTTTGCGGTGGAATAGCCATGCGCCTTTCCGAAGGTAAAGTTTATTGTTCCAATTCGAAACCGCATTTTGGACTGCGCTGGCAGAGCGCAGCGGCGACAGCGCTTTCGGGCGCATGAAGCACCAGGAAATTGAAAACTCCGCATTGAGCGTCCGAAAGCGGTGTCGCGCTTCGCTTGCCACCGCAG
>JACDHS010000163.1 GCA_013820875.1 Verrucomicrobiota bacterium
GCAGAAGTCAGGGCAAACCGGCAGGTTTGCCCCACCTTTTTTGGCTAGGAGCTCCCGCTCCACCTCCCTCACCGCGCGTTTGTTTCGCCTTAACTAAACGGCAGTGGGGAGAAGGTGAGGATGAGGGCGAGCCTTTTCGGAAATTACTTATGGCAATCGCTATAGAAACAACGAACCGCTCTGCGGTTACGCCGCGCTCCGAAATATTGTTCTCGTTCCAATTTGTGTCCATTAGTGTTCATTCGTGGTCAAACCCGTTCAGAACCACTGGCCCAAACACCAAAGCTGTGGCACATAACTAATGATTTCATGTCAACAATGACCCAATCAGAAAGCGGCACTCTCGCAGTCCAAAAACTTTTCAAAGAAAAGTTCGGTTACACACCCACTCACACGATCAAGGCGCCAGGCCGATTAGAATTGCTCGGCAATCACACCGACTACAATGAAGGCCTCGTCATGTCGCTCGCGGTGGACAAATACCTTTTCATCGCGGCATCTCCCCGCACTGACGGGAAAATCGAACTGGTCTCAACCGCTTTTCCTGAACGCGAACTTTTTTCGATCTCCGAACTAAAGAAAAATCCGCAGGCTCCATGGGCCGATTACGTCAAAGGTGTTCTCGATCAACTGCGCAAACACGGCGTGCAGTTCAGTGGTTTCAGCGCCGCGATCCATGGGACAGTTCCGATGGGCGCAGGGATGAGCAGTTCCGCCGCGCTGGAAGTCGTCACGGCGATGACGATTCGAAAACTGTTTCCTTTTATTCTGACCGAGACAGCGTCACGCAAACCGGCTCGTGGCGAGGAAGATGCCGAAGTGACACGCGACGAGAAACTGCAACTGGCGAAGCTCTGCCAGAAAGCAGAAAACCAGTTCGTCGGAGTGCAATGCGGTATCCTCGACCAAATTTCGTCACTGTTCGGCAAAAGTTTTCATGCCATTGAAATCGATTGCCAGAGCCTGAGCGTCGAGCACGTGCCGATGATCGGCGAAATCGCGATTCTCATCTGCAACTCAGGGGTGAAGCATTCGCTCGTCGGCGGTGAATACAATGAACTCCGTGAGATGTGCGAATCCGCCGCGCGAAAGATGGGGGTAAAAGCATTGCGCTCGGTGGACATAAGGATGCTGAATGCGAGCAGGGATAAATTGACGGAACGCGAGTTCCAATGCGCCTACCATGTGGTTGGCGAGATTCAGCGCGTGATTGCGGGAGCAACAGCTCTGCGCTCGGACGACTTTGTTCAGTTCGGCCAATTCATGTTTCAAAGCCACGAAAGTTCCCGTGACTATTTCAAGAACAGCACGAAGGAACTCGATCTCCTCGTGGAACTCGCCCGGAAACATCCTGGAATCCTCGGGGCGCGCCTCACCGGCGGCGGTTTCGGCGGCGCAACAATCAATTTGATCAAGCGCGATGCCATTGAGTCGTTCAGCGAATATATGGCGGCGGAATACCAAAAAAGCACGGGGATACAAATGAGTCCCCTGCTCTGCCAGATTGTAGATGGAGCGGCGTAGCAAAAACTTTTAGCCACCGAGGCACAACGCGGCGAAGCGGATTTTAGTGATTTCCTAAAAACTCATTCCCCCGAAACCGAAAGCGACACCACCTCGCCAAATTCGCTTTCCACGAACACCTCAAACGGACGGCAACAAATCTCACAATCGGTGGTGAATCGTTGAGAAGAAACGCTGGTATCGATAACCAGCTCAAACTGTTGGCCGCAAAACGGGCATTGGACGGATTCAGGCACCTGCATGATCTGAAGGTGGCCTCTTTCCTGAAAAATTGACAGCACGGAGACGCCCGCTTGCTGAGTTGCTCGGAATCGGATTACTGCTAACGTTTGCCGACATGGCTGACATTGTTCTCTCCACACTTAATGCCAAGTATATCCATGCTGCATTTGGATTGCGCTATCTGCTGGCCAATCTTGGAGAACTAAAGCCGCGCGCCTGCATCGTAGAATTCGACATCAACCAGCGCCCACTCGACATCGCTGAAATATTGCTCGCGCAGAATCCGCGCATCATCGGGCTGGGCGTTTACATCTGGAACGTGACACCAACAACGGAACTGGTTGCCGCTCTGAAACGAATCCGGCCGGACATCACAATTGTTCTCGGTGGTCCGGAAGTCAGTTTTGAAGTGGATCAGCAGGAGATCATTCGGCTGGCCGATTATGTCATCACCGGTGAAGCGGATCTGAAGTTCGCCGAGATCGCCGGACAACTGTTGCGCGGAGAAAAACCGGCTCAGAAAATTATCGCCTCTCAATTGCCTGATCTCGCTCAACTCGTCCTGCCTTACGATCTTTACGACGACAAAGATATTGCGCATCGCGTGGTTTACATCGAAGCCTCGCGCGGATGCCCGTTCACCTGCGAATTTTGTTTGTCATCTTTGGATGTTCCAGTGCGCCAGGTTCCCCTGCCCGCCCTGTTGGAGAAACTTGAGGATCTGCTCACTCGCGGCTTGCAGCAGTTCAAGTTTGTGGATCGCACCTTCAACCTGAACCTGAACACCAGCCGCGCCATACTGGAATTCTTTCTGGAGCGATACCGTCCCGGGTTGTTTGTTCATTTTGAAATGGTGCCCGATCGTTTGCCGGAAGGACTGCGGGAGATCATTGCGAAGTTTCCTCCAGGCGTATTGCAGTTTGAAGTGGGGATCCAAACATTTGACGAACCGACCGCGAAAAACATCAGTCGCCGTCAAAACTACGATCGCATGGCGGACAACTTTCGTTTTCTCCGCGAGAAAACCGGTGTTCATATTCATGCCGATCTGATCGTCGGTTTACCCGGGGAACCTGTCGAATCCTTTGGACGCGGTTTTGATCGGTTGATCGCCATGGGGCCGCAGGAAATCCAGGTCGGAATTCTAAAGCGCCTTCGAGGCACGCCAATCATCCGACACGATCACGAATGGCAAGTGACTTACAGCCCTTTCCCGCCTTACGAAATTCTGCAGAACAAGCTGATGGACTTCGAAACCATGCAGAAGATGCGTCGTTTTGCGCGGTTCTGGGATTTGGTGGGTAACAGCGGGAATTTTTTGGAAACCACACCGCTACTTTGGAGCAAGAGCAATTCGCCGTTTGCCTCGTTCCTGGAATTTACAGAATGGTCCTTCGCGAAAATCGGGCGACGTCACAGCATCGCCCTGGAAACTTTAGCCGAACAATTGTTTCTCTTTTTGACGGACAAAATCGGTCTAAACCAAAGCGAAGCGGCCAACGCGCTTTGGAACGATTGGAAACGCGGTGGCCGACACGAGAAACCAAACTTCCTGGCGGATTACATTTCCAATGAGGAGGTCCAACTTGCGCGGATGCGGCAGATCGGCCCAAAACGGCAGATGCGCCATGGCAACAGGGTTTAAGGTTTCATGTTTAAGGTTCAAAGTTACAGCAACTTTGAACGTTAACCTTTGAACTTCCTCTTCACCGCTTCTTTTGGGCGAGCAATACTCCAGCAGCGGCCAGGGCTCCGCCCAGCATAGTGGCAACGCTCGCAAGACAGATACGTTTCCAATCCATTATGGCCGGATCTTTGAAGACGAGCAGGAAGGCGAACAGAAGGAGAACAATGTCCGCTGCAAAAAGATACCAAAGCGGAAAGGGCATCTCAACTTTCTCAGCAAGTGGAGGTGTGACCCGGTCTTCAGCAGCAGGCTCTTCAACTTCAGGAAGGATTTCCGAACGACTTCCCTTCAGCAACGAACCAACCCCAACTCCAGCAGCAGATTCACGTTCCTGCAACTCGGCGCCGGGATTTGTTTTTGGGCTCGCCGCTTTGCCCATCAGATCGCCCAGGCCGCGGCCTAAAGCTGGTTTAGACACAGTGGAAGATTTGAAAATCTTCACCCTGGACACAATTTATTTTTGCGACTTTCAGCGTTGCCGCTCGTTTTTGGTTCCCGTTACCGAAACACGATCCACTTTGTGATTGCTGCTATTGCGGTTCACGAATTCACTTCGCCCACGGGCCTGTTCCCGGGTTGAGTCGCGCGGATCACTTTGGCTGCGTGGCGCTTTCGTCCCATCCGCCAGCATGTCTCCGCGGCTTGGTATTTTCGGAGGTCCCTTGCGACTTTCCTGTTTGTTGGGGCCGATACTTCGACCTGAGGTGTCAATTTCTTCGTTGAAATTATTATCGCGGGGCGAATTCTCGGGGTTCCGCTGGCCCATGTGTCCGCGCTTTTCTCCCGCTTTCGTCGGTCTGATTTTGTTCTCATGGCAGGTGCAGCCATCACCGGAGGCGCAACCCTGGCAACAGAACGTCTGGTTGATGGAAACGAATCCCTCTGCTTTGGGATCGCTTAAGAGCATGCCGCAAACCGGGCAACTCAGGTCAATGTAAGCTTTTTGGTTTCGATGATTTCGTGGGATCATTACAACTCCTTCTTTAGGATCTGGGAACTGCCTCATTATTAAGCTGCTACGAAGAGAAAAAAATTCAATCAGGCGAACCCTCAATGATCCATTTCCAGGTATGAAAGTTTTCCCTAAACGTCGTTCAGGGCTCTTGGAGTGTTGGCGTATCGGTGCCGGCACGGGATATTGGGTAAGAGGTGAATTATGAAACGAACTATTATGGTCTTATTTGGGGCCGCCCTCTTTGCGGGAGGTTTGAATGCCAACGTTCAACCACTTCAGGGCAGCCAGAAAGTACAGTTTGGCGAACTGCCATCGGCAGTGCAAAACGCCGTGAAGGCGCAGGCAGGCGAGGCGAGAATTGAGGATATTGATAAAGGAACCCTCACTGTTTACGAAGTTGCCTTTAAAGAGAACGGCAAACACAACGAATTGAGAGTCACTGAAAACGGCACGGTGCTGGATAGGATTGTGGAAGGTAAAAGCACTTTCACGGCCTCCACAGCAACTGGAGAACCCAGCCAGGAGGTTCCCTATGGCGCTGGTTTTGAAGGTTTCCTCAGCAACACGGAAAAAATCAGTTACGAAGAAGTTCCTGAGGCAGTCAAACAGGTCGTAAGGGAACGTGGACGCGGCACTGAGATACAGGACGTGGAACGCGGGATTGCCCGTGACGGGACTACGGCGTACCAGATCGCTTACAAAAAGGACGAGCGCCACGTTGAACTCCGGTTGACCGAAGACGGGCAACGCATCCGGGAGGTGGCTGACGGCAAGCAAATCTACCGTCAGGTGCCAGCGAGTTTGAATCAACTGCCGGAAAACATCCGCCAGGTGGTTAATAGCCGGGTGGGCGGTCAGAAAATCACCCGCATCGGAATGGGAGAAAATCGAGGTGTCGAATTCTACCGCGTTTTCTACAACAAGAACGGGCAAGACATGGAACTGCGGATTACCGGCGATGAAGTGAGAGAAATGGCTGCAGGCCAACCGATCACCGAACCCGCTGGCGCCCAACAGCCTTAACAGGAGGAACGCGACACAACCGCCTCATTTTATGGGGCGGTTTTTTTCGTGTCCAGCGCGTGCAATCACGCTAGACGTGCTTCGATGCTTCAACTAAGTTGCGGGCATGTCGAAGCCCGTTAAGAACGGTGGCAATAATCAAGATGTGTCGTTTGAAGACGCGTTAAAGAAGCTGGAAACCATTGTCGAATCAATGGAATCCGAAGAATTGCCACTGGAAAACTTAATGTCTCGATTCGAAGAAGGAACCAATCTGGCCAAAATCTGCCAGACAAAACTTGCTGAAGCGGAGTTGAAAATTCAGCAACTCGAAAAGAACTCGGCTGGAGAATTGACCTTAAAGCCGCTTGCTTTAGAACAAAATGCAGAATAACCCGTTGAATCGTTCAATCGTTAACATCGTGAATTGGTTTGCAGAATCACAAGAAACCGAGCAATTAAACGCTGTTACGATTCAACATCTTACGATCAACAAACTATGAGTCGTTATCTAGAAATGGTTGACCATCCATCCCACGTCAAAAAGTTGACGGAACCCCAGTTATTGGAATTGGCCGAAGAAATTCGCCATGAACTCATCACCAAACTCGCCACCAATGGCGGCCATCTCGGCCCCAACCTTGGCGTAGTCGAATTAACTGTGGCGCTGCATCGCGTATTCTCGACGCCGCACGATAAATTTGTCTGGGATGTCAGCCACCAGGTTTACGTTCACAAACTCCTGACCGGCCGCAAGGATCGGTTCCACACCATGCGCACGACCAACGGCCTGAATGGCTTTGCCCTGCGCACCGAGAGTGAACACGACTGCTATGGCGCAGGTCATGCCGGCACCGCCCTGTCCGCCGCGCTCGGCATGTGCGCGGCTCGTGACCAGAAGAAGACCGATGAAAATGTCGTTTGCATCTTTGGCGATGCCGCTTTGACGAATGGGATTTCGTTTGAAGCGCTTAATAACATCGGGCACACGACGAAAAAATTCATCGGTATCCTCAACGATAACGAATGGAGCATCGCCAAGAACGTTGGGGCGATTTCGAATTACCTGAACAAGCTTATCACCAACCCGCGTTACAACCGGTGGCAAAAAGATGTTGAACGCTGGCTGAAGAAATTGGGCAACAAAGGTGAATTCGCATTTAAGCTGGGGCAAAAGGCGGAAGAAGCGATCAAAGGCGCTGTCAGTGATGCTTCGCTGCAACCTGCCGATTCCCATTTTGATTCCGACGGACGCGGCGGCTTCGGCAGCAGTTTGATCTTCGAAGAATTCGGTCTGCGCTATATCGGGCCGATTGATGGCCATGATTTGCCGACTCTGATCAACATTCTGGAATTCGCGAAGAGCTGTGATCAACCGGTTGTCATTCACGTTTTAACCAAGAAAGGCAAAGGCTTCGAAGCCGCCCTTCAGCAACCGGAAAAGTTCCATGGTCTTGGGCCTTACGATGCAAAGACCGGGGCGACTCCCGCAAGCAAGCCCGGCACTCCGCCGAATTACCAGGATGTCTTTGGCCAGACGATGGTGAAGCTTTGTCAAAAGGATAACTCACTCGTCGGCATCACCGCAGCCATGCCGACTGGCACCGGGCTCAAATACCTGGAAAAGGCGCTGCCAAACAAATATTACGATGTCGGAATTGCCGAGGAACACGCCGTCATTTTCGCCGCGGGTATGGCGACGATGGGTTTCCGTCCTGTCGTGGCGATTTACTCGACGTTTCTGCAACGTGCTTACGATTGCATTCATCACGATGTTTGCCTCCAGGATTTGCCTGTGATTTTCTGCATGGATCGCGCTGGTCTCTCTGCAAATGACGGACCCACGCATCACGGCCTATTCGATATCTCCTACCTGCGTTGTTTGCCGAACGTGATCGCGATGGCTCCGAAGGATGAAGATGAACTGGTGGACATGATGTTCACCTGTTCGCATGTGAATCATCCCACGTTCATCCGTTACCCGCGCGGCGCCGGCGAAGGTGTGCCGATCAAAGATCAACCGAAGCTGCTTGAAGTCGGCAAAGCTGAAGTAACCCAGACCTTCTCGAACAACGGCAAAAAGAAAGTTGCTCTGTTCGGTCTCGGCAATATGCACGGACTGGCCAGGACCGCCGCAGTGCAACTTGCAGAACAAGGTTTCGATTGCGCTGTCATCAACCCTCGTTTCACGAAGCCGATTGATGCGGCGACCACAGAGTTTTTCTCCCGGGCCGCAGATCTGGTGGTCACGCTGGAAGATCACGTGTTGATGGGTGGTTACGGCAGCTCGGTTCTTGAACACCTGGCTGACCAACGCATCGCGACACCAGTCGTCCGTATCGGCTGGCCCGATGTCTTCGTGGAACACGCTTCCACTGTGGATTATCTCCGTGAGAAGCATGGGCTCACCGTCGCTAACACCATCGTGCAGGTCAAAGCCCAGTTCGATGAAACTGGCGAGAAACAGGCGAAGATTAGCGCAATTGCCTGATCAACAGTTTTCTGTCTCCAGGGCTACCAAATCCCGGTAGCCCTGGAGCAATTTCAAAATAACTTTCGACGAAGAGAATCGCTGCTCGTCCAGCATTTCAACTTCCACGATCTCCAACGAGCTTAAGGTAAGGAACGACGCGTCCGCTTTCTTCACGGTATCCAGGTCCGCCGTTCTCTCCATGCACGAAACACCCGCTTTCTGACAGAGTTCAAAAATGACGGAACGGGTGATGCCCGGAAGAATCCCAGCATTCACGGGAGGCGTAAAAACATTCTCTTTTTCGATCCAGAAGAAATTACCACTGGTTGCTTCGGCGATTTCGTTTGCTGAATTCAGCAACAACGCTTCGTCAGACCGACCCTGCTCTGCTTCGCTTTTGGCCAGGACGTGCAGCAATTTGTTGGCAGATTTGATCCTCGCCAATGGATCGTTTTTCAACACCCGCAGTTCGGACGTTTTGAGCCGCCAGCGGATCGGCGCTTCAGAATGTTTCGGAGCGTCATGCAGGGTCATTGCCAGGACCGGCGAACATGCATTTTTTGTTGAATACCCTCGTGTGCCAACTCCGCGGGAAAGGTTGATTCGCAAGATGGCATCCTCGACACCGTTCTCCTTCAACAACTGCAGCGCACACGTTTTCGCTTCTGCTGAACTCAACGGCAGTCTGATTTGCAGAACGCTTGCGCCATGCTCCAGTCGCTTCCAATGCTGGTCCCACCGAAATGGTTTGCCGCGGTAACAGCGTAGCGTTTCGAAAAGCCCATCGCCATAAAGGAAACCGCGATCCAGGATCGAGACCCTGGCTTCTCCTTCAGAAACAAACTGCCCATTGAAGTAAACGGTTTTCATTCTGAAACGATGGCCCTGGGATAAGGATTGTTCGACACGATTTCTTCCCGCTCCAACGCAGTGAGAAAACCACGAGCTTTGGCAATTGTTTCCTCGTACTCCGCGGTTGGCTCCGAGTCCGCCACAATACCGGCGCCCGCATAAAAATGGACTGCGCCCTCTTTGCAAACCGCCGTGCGAATGGCGATATTCAACTGGCTTTCGCGGTTGAAACCAATGTAACCAATCGCCCCGGTATAGGGTCCGCGAGTAATCGGTTCAATCTCGTCGATGATTTCCATCGCGCGAATCTTCGGCGCGCCAGTGATGCTGCCGCCCGGAAAACAGGAGGCGAACGCGGCAAAGTGTGTCACGTCATCACGCAACCTTCCTTCCACTGTGGAAACCAAATGCTGCACCTGTGGAAAACGTTCGAGCCGGACTAATTCCGGCACTTGCACAGATCCAAACTCGCACACTCGCCCCAGGTCATTTCGTAGCAAGTCGGTTATCATGACCAGCTCAGCCATTTCCTTGGCGCTGGTCTGGAGTTCGTAGGTGAGTTGCGCGTCGCGATTCGGATCAGCGGAGCGTGGGCGCGTCCCTTTGATCGGCCGGGTTTGAATCTGCGAACCGCTCATCCGCAGAAATGATTCCGGGGATGACGACGCCACCTGAAAATCCTCGCAATCCAGGAACGCAGAAAATGGGGCCGGTGAAACTTCGGCCAACCGTTTAAAAAAATCCCATCCCGACGCCTGCAAAGCTGCCGAGAGCCGGTGGGATAGGTTCACCTGGTAAATGTCACCCGCGAAAATATAACGCTGCGCTTTTGCCACTGCGGCAATGAAATTCTCCTTCGACACACTGGACCGCACCCCTTGTGCATCCCCTGCTCTCTTGCGTTCACAGGAGCCACATTCTCCCGGCGTTTGCTCCATCTTGCTGGTCCAGAAGTTCAACCGTTCCTGCGCTTTCGCTTCACTCCGCGAGCCATCCGGTTGCAATCCCGTGGAGACAATCCATGTCTTCTGCAGCCGATGATCGATCACCACCAGGCTGTCGTAAAAACCGACCGCACAATCCGGCAGTTCCAAATCATTCACCGCGCGACGTGGCAATTTCGGTTCAACGAAGTTCTTCAGGTCGTATCCCCAGTAACCGAAACAGCCGCCAGTTGGAAATGGCAAATCAATCTCCTCCAACAGCTCATAGCGGGACATCAAGGCGTCAAGCAGGTGCCACGGATTGCCGAACTGCACAGTGTGCCCCGACGAACTCTCCACCTCGCAACGAGTTCCCGAGGAACGAAAAGAAAGGAAGGGGCGTGCCGCAAGAAAGGAATACCGCGCCTGCGGTGAATCGAAGTATGCACTGCGCAACAGCACAATTCCCGGTTCGCCTGCCAATTGCTCAACCAGCGATTCCGGAGAGTGCGCGTTTTGAACTTCCTGGATGATCGGCCGCATTAAATCGTGAGCAGTTTGTGCAGCCCGTCCGTTTTCTTCAAGGGACTGACCAACGCAAGGTTCAACCGTTCGGTTCGGAAGAAACCTCGTGCTGCATTTCGAATTTGCGCGGCTGTCACTTCGCTGATGCGGTTTCTCACCTCACCGGGCTGCAGGATGCGTCCGTAACTGATTAAATGTTCCCCCGCCCACATCATCTGTGGTTCCGTGCTCTCCAGGCTCATGTCGAGTTGGCCGATGACATAATCACGGGCGCGGCGCAGTTCGCCGGCAGAGATCGTTTTCTCCGTCAATTTTCTCAGCTCCTGCACGATCAGTTTGAGTGACTTGGAAATTTTAGTAGTTTCAACACCGGCAGAGATAACGAGATCACCCGTATCGGCGAAGTAACTGGGACTACTGTAAATGGAATAAGCCAGGCCATTCTCTTCGCGCACCGTTTGGAACAAACGGGAACTCATGTTCTCGCCTAGAACACAATTCAGCAACCGCAGTGCGTAACGACGATCGTCATGCCGGGAACAGGTGCGGATGCCCAATGCAATCTGCGTTTGCTCAGTGCGCTTGGTGTGCAGGCGGATCAACGGCACGCTCTGTTTTTCGATCACTGCCGGAAATTGCGGTCGAGGTCCAATGTGAAAATGGCGGGCCATTTTCGTGATTTTTGTGACCAATGTTTCGTGGCGCAAATTTCCGGCAGCCACGATCAATGTGCAGGGTGAAATGTAATGCTGGCAAAAGTATTCCAGAAGATGTTTGCGAGTAATCGTGTCGATTGTTTCTTCCGAACCGGTCAGCGTTCGCCCGAGAGGCTGTTTGGGCCACATCGTCTCATTCAACAACTCCTGCACATATTGTTGAGGTTGATCCCGGTACATCGCCAACTCCTCCTTGATGACCAGTCGTTCCTTCTCGATTTCCAATGGGTGGAAGGTCGAATTGAGGAACATGTCGGAAAGCACATCCAGCAGTTCATCGAAACAGTCATAGCGTGCTTTGGAATAGAAACAGGTGTTTTCTTCAGAGGTCCAGGCGTTCAGATAGCCGCCGATGCCTTCCACAGACTGTGAAATCTGTTCGGCATTCCGCCGTTTCGTCCCTTTAAAGAGCAAATGCTCGATAAAATGGGAGATACCACTGATTTCAGCAGGTTCATAACGCCCCCCAACCCCCACCCAAATCCCCAGGCTGACGCTCGCCATATGGGGCATTTCTGCGGTTGCAATCGTCAGCCCATTGGCCAACCGGGTCACGTGGTACATAGACTTCGCAGCGGTCACAATAGAGGGTAACATAAAACCATTCGGACTGAATCGGGAACTTTCGCCTATCCCGGCTCAGGCCAGGGTTGGCGGCATCACCGGCGGCGGACCGACCCGGCGTTTGTAGTCCAGCACGATGTCTATCACCTTTTGCGTATCATCCGTGAGGGTAACGAGTTCCAAATCGGTCGGGCTGATGTATCCGCCTTTTTCCAAGGTGGATTTGCTCCATTTCAGCAGGCCGCTCCAGTAATCTTTCCCGACAAGGATGATGGGATATTTCGGGATACGATGGGTCTGGATCAGGGTTAACACCTCAAAAAGCTCATCCAGGGTCCCAAAACCACCCGGCATATAGATAAATGCAATGCTGTATTTTACGAAACAGACTTTGCGCGAGAAGAAGTAGTGAAAATTGATTGGAATATTGGCGTACTTGTTCCCCGCTTGCTCGAATGGCAAATCGATATTTAAACCAACCGATTTCCCTTTCGCCTCTGCGGCACCGCGATTGGCAGCTTCCATGATACCCGGGCCACCACCCGTGACCACCGCCAGGTGGTGTTTCGCAAGGGCGCGAGCAATCTCTGTCGATTGTTTGTAATAGGGATTACCTGGGGGCAAACGGGCAGAGCCGAAAATGGTTACCGCAGGCCCCACCTGCGACAACGTTTCGAAAGAGTCCACAAACTCAGCCATGATACGAAAGATCCGCCAGGGATCTTCCCGGACGAAACCACCTGTTCCGAGAGAATTCATGCCGCGAAAGTATGAAACTCAACGAAACAAGTCACCAGTTAAGTGAGAGATGACTTAAAGTGTGATTTTTTCCGGGTGAGATGGCGTAAAAAACGGAGCGCGGCTGTGCTCGAAGAGTCAACCGCAGCGGGTACGGCAATATTGCGGCGTTCAGATTTTGCAGGTCCGCTTGATAATCTCGCGTGCTGCGGCTGATGCTGCGCACAAATCAGAACTATAGAAATAACGAACCGCTCTGCGGTTACGCCGCACTCCGATTCTACAATCTCACCCGGAAAAAATCACACCCGATGACTTAAGACGCAGCCTGACGATACCGCGCCAAAAAACCAGGGCCTTCCCCCCCGAGGTCAGCACGACGTTGTGCCGCCAATACTTTCCCGTAAACCGCGACATCCCGCACCATCATCTCAAGACGCTTTTCCAAGCTGTCACTAACGATTTCACCCTCTTTCACATCTTCATTTTCGATAAAGGAGACACCATATGGCAGCGACCAGGCATAACATTGCCGCGCCACGGTTCGAAGTTGGTCGGTCACCGTCAGCCCTTTTTCGCGGGAAGCCACGATTGTGGCGAATAGTTTACCAGCGAACTCATGCCAGAAATGGTCCAGGAAACTCTTCATCGTGCTGCTCATGCAACCGTGGTAATCCGGAGTGCCGAGAATGAGAACATCCGCCCGGTCCACCCGCTCTTTCAAAGGTGCATACTCAGGGGATTTATAAGAGGTGTCTGGATTGAAGAGAGAGATCTGTTCTTTCTGGCAGTCCAGGACATCCACCGTGCAACCAACTGCTTCCAACTGCCTGGCCACATCCAGAATGACCGTCCGCGTCAAAGACGCGTGGTTCAGACTGCCAATGACCGCTAAAACATGAATCGGTGTTTCAACCATGCGCCAGAGCCTAGCATTTTTCTCCGACCACGCAATGATGCTGGAAAATTCAATGATCGTTTCGCCTTCAGCGGCACCCCGAAGGCTTTGAGGATGTGCCCCTGCGTGGCGCTCCCCTGAACGATCAACTGGCTGGTAAAGAGCCGGAAGCTGGCCAGGTCGTTTTTGGCGTGAGTAAAGACCGGCAGGTGCCCGTTATAGATTAGCGGTATTGAACTGCGGGATTCAGGATTAGTGGAGGCGTATGTTCCCCATATCCTTACGTTTACAAATTGGCAAAAATTTAGGAAAGATTTTTTTATTGAGCCGCCAAAAAGAGGTGCCGTTTTGGGTGAGATTGCATGGATTAAAATGAGATCGCCCGAACAGCACCAAAGGTGCGCCCCCCCCAGCTCAGGCGACCGGCCCACTGCCATTTAGTCAAGAAGGTAGGGAATCGGGACCGCGAACTGGCCACTGGAAAGTGGCCCGAACTGGCAGGTTGGAAAACCTGC
>JACDHS010000017.1 GCA_013820875.1 Verrucomicrobiota bacterium
AAACGTAACCGAGAGGGAAATGCGCGGAAAGTTGCCTCGGTAAACGTAACCGAGAGGGAAATGCGCGGAAAATTGCCTCTGTAAACGTAACCGAGAGGGAAATGCGGGGAAAGTTGTCTCTGTAAACGTAACCGAGAGGGCATTTTTGCCGATTGGAAGGTTTCCCGGAGGGATGAACAAACGTTAAGTGACGCCACCCAAATGCACCGCTTTCGCACAAGCGACCAATAGTCCGCCCACCACACCGACACACCATCACCCTTATCGCGGCTACCTTGTCCGCCAGGCAGTCGGAAGTTTGAACGGATTCCAGACTGCTCCCCCTCCGAACGTGTTCACTTTTTCTCCCGTGCTGTGAAACGAGCTAACTCATCACGTTGGAGGAGGTTGTTGGCCATTTTCGCGATCATACAGATACGCTTTTTCCTCACAAGAGTTTTACTTGCTCAAAACTTCTGTCGGAATTCTAGTGGTTTAGGCAGTGCGTGGCCGAGATAGATGCCGCACCCACTAGAGGGCAGAAAATTCAAACTAAGTTCCGACTAGAGAGTATCGCAGTGTGCTCCTCCTCCCGTTCCATCTCTTGATTGTCTCGGGATGATATTTGAGGAGCCCAGTAATTCATCGAACTTCGAATTCTATTTCGTGGGTGATCAGAGTTGGGAAATCTGCCACTGCCTGCCATTCTGCTCGATGGTGAGGGTGCCGTAATGGCATTTCAACAGGGTGGCGGGTGTTCCTTCCGCTAATTCTTTGCCCACCAATAGGAACGTATCGGGTTGCGGAGCGTCACTTGGTGGCCAATCCGAAGTTGTTTGTAGCGGTAGAACGCACTCACTCGGCACTTGTAGCGCGGACTTTCCAGTCTGCTGTATCGCGGATTTTCTAATCCGCCGGACGTGGGATACGCCGAGCACGTCAGAACTCCTCACGGCATGCCGATTGGAAAAACGGCGATACAGCAGATCGCTACATCTGCCGCGCTGTGCCTATGGTGAATTCCGCCTCCCGTGGAGGGTCTGCGCACCGGCAGAAAAGGGATTTGGGGAGTCAGCAAGGGTTGTTGGGTGTCGAAAATTCCTTTTTTCTTCATTTTGCGCCTAAACTCGCGGTTTTGCTCCAATTGAATGCTGCAAAAAGATGAACAATGGGCGCTCCGGAAAGCCCAAAGTGCGTGGAACACTTTTGGGAGGCTCCGTGGTCGGTCTGGTCAAAGGAGAATGAAGATCACGATGACGCTCCGCAATGTCACAGGTATTGAGGGTCATGGACGATTGCGCTGGGGACGCTTTTTGAATTTCTTTGAGGTTTACAACAAAGCGAGGGAATGGATACTCATCAGACCTCAATGATGTTCCCCATTCGCCTTTTTTGTTTGACGGCTTGGATACTGATGTTGACTGACGTCCGGGGCGCGACCCTGCATGTCGCTGTCAATGGGAACGACAGCAATCCGGGCACTCAGAAGAAGCCTTTCGCCAGCCTGGATCGGGCACAGGATGCGATTCGTAAACTCAAAAAGGGAAAGCCGCTACGTGATCCGGTCACCATTATTGTCCATGGCGGCACCTATCAGCAGGCCTCAACTTTGGAACTCACGACCGAGGATTCCGGCACGGTGAAGAATCCAGTGCTATGGCAGGCGGCAACTGGAGAAGAAGTCCGTTTAACCGGTGGACCGGTTCTATCCGCCAACTCATTTAAACCGGTAACCGATGAAACCATTCTGGCGCGCCTCGATTCGACAGCGCACGAAAAAGTATTCCAATTGAACCTGAGCCAATTTATTTCGACGGATCTGCCCGAGTTTCCAAAAACATTTCGCGGCGTGCCCGCGGCCCCGGAACTGTTCTTTCAAAATCAACGGATGTCACTGGCGCACTGGCCGAACAAAGTCCGCACTAAAGAGTCGATGCCCGCCCCGGGGACTGGT
This sequence comes from Verrucomicrobiota bacterium, assembly GCA_013820875.1. Taxonomy (GTDB): domain Bacteria; phylum Verrucomicrobiota; class Verrucomicrobiia; order Limisphaerales; family JACDHS01; genus JACDHS01. Next base: position 1,934 of record JACDHS010000017.1, read on the forward strand.
TGGGCCACTATTTCTAAAATTATTGCGCAGGGTTCGGTTCCCCGCGAGGGCGACAAAGCGGGGATCCCCGGTGTCTTCGAATACAGTGATGCTCGCCCGGATCGTTGGAATGTCGAACAGGGCGTCTGGTTGCAGGGTTACTGGTGTTACGACTGGTATGAGGAATCGATTCGTGTGCAATCGATCGATCGCGAAAAGAATCAGATCACTTTGGCGGCGCCGGCACTCTACGGGGTGCGGCAAGGCAATCCTTCACCACGCCGTTTCCGGGCATTGAACCTTCTCGAAGAGCTTGATGAACCGGGCGAGTTCTACATCGATCGCCTGGCCGGGATTCTTTATTTCTGGCCACCTGCGCCTTTGGAAGGAGCACATATTGCGTTGTCGGTTCTCGATGCGCCCCTGCTCCTCCTCACGAATGCCGAACACGTGACGTTCAAGGGATTTCTCTTTGAAGCTTCGCTCGGCAACGGCATTGAAATTTCCGGAGGCAAAAGTAATCGCATTGAGAACTGCACCATCCGGAACACACGCCTGCTCGGCATCCGCGTGGTGGGAGGCGCGGGACATCGGGTGGAGAGTTGCAACATTCATGATACGGGCACGGGCGGACTTGTCCTGGAAGGGGGTGACCGCAAAACGTTGACCCCTGCCCATCACGCCGCTTTGAACAATCACATCTGGCAGTTCTCGCGGCATCAGTTGACCGCGGCTTACGGACTGACGCTCGCCGGTGTGGGCAATCGCGCCGCCCACAATGTCCTGCATGACGCGCCGCACCAGGCGATTTTTATTAACGGGAACGATCACCTCTTCGAATTCAACAGCGTAAGCAATGTCGTAATGGAGACCGATGATGCCGGCGCACTCTACAAAGGTCGTAATCCATCCTGTCGCGGCAATATCATCCGCTATAACTTTTGGCGCGACATCGGGAGTCCCATGGGACACGGCACGGCCGCGATCTACTTCGACGACGGTGACGGCGGCGACCTGGTGTTCGGGAATATCTTTCAGAGGTGCGGCTACCCGGGCGGCGGCAGTTTTGGAACCATCTTTTCGCATGGCGGCCATGACAACCGGGCAGAGAACAATATTTTCATCGATTGCGGGCGCGCCCTTGGTTCAGCCCCATGGGGTGACCAACTCTGGAAAGAAACCGTTGATGGCGGCCACGATTGTCATTTTCAAGTGAAACTGTTGCAGGAGGTGGACATCACGAAGCCTCCCTACACGACGCGTTATCCCGAATTGGTGGGTTTAATGAATCCGCAACCAGGCCAGGCGCGAAATAACTTCGCAACAAACAACATTTTCATCCGCTCGCGGGAGATCAGCAGTGGGAATTGGAACTATGCCGCTGAGAAGATGTGGTCTACGGAAGGGGATCCAGGGTTTGTGAATTTTGACGCTGGCCAATTTCAACTGCGCTCCGACGCCGAAGCCTTCAAACGGTTGCCCGGGTTTGTATCCATACCGTTTGAGAGGATTGGATTTGAAAAAGGACATGAACCTCCTGGTTCTTCAAGGTCTGCCTCAACGAGCGGCAAGTAATGGATAGAGCTTGAACAAAAGATATCAGCTCCACAGGTTCATTTAGCGAAGGGGTTTGTCGGCGAGGTCTTTAGCGATCAGATCTGTTTGGAGTGGGTTCCGGGGGGTCACATGCAACCAGCACGTGCCGTCATCACCGATCACTTCGCCAGAAACCTTTTAATATTTTGCTCAGACCAAAACGAGCGCAATAATGAGGTGTGACCATGTAGGTTTTGCCTTCCATCTCAAATCTGCAAAGCAATCGGAATCCGCAATGTCGGCCTACACCAGCAATTTCCTTGTCCACACAAACAGCTTTTACGCGCAACCACCCGCGCCTGTGGGTCTTGGCGACAAACAGGATGCCTAACAAAAAAAGGAATGTAGATAACTCGGAGTGAAGCGGGAGTGAGGGTTGGGATAATCGAGAGACTTGACCCGCTTCACTTCGGGTTATTTGCATTCCTTTTTTTGTTGGGTAAAGTCGCGAATCAATCCAACTTGCGGACGAAAATATTCGCGAACTGGATGGGTGCGCCGTGATGTTGGAGGGCGATGCGCCCTTTGGCTGGAACGCCGGGCAATTGTGCATTCTCGATTACCGTTTTGCCATTCAACACAACGGTCAAACGATCTCCGCGCATCGTGATGATGAAACGATTCCACTGCCCTATGGGATGATCGGCTTTCACGCGAGGGGTCACGGCAGCGCGAACTTCCGCCGAGACCTCCTTGTCATCGCGATAACCATACACTTCCCCTGAACCAATCGGATAACACCAGATATTCACCTGGCTCTTATCATTGCCGCGCAGGTAAATCCCGCTGTCCCCGGCCGAAGGCGCTTTCTCTTTCTTTATAGCACCGTCCGCATCACGCGCGATGGTTCCGTCCGGCAGAATAATGGGAAAGTCATTCGTCGTCGGTTTGTTCACCCAGCGCCAATCAGCAACGAGAATGAAATCTCCATATTCCTCTTCCGACCAGAGATGCGGATCCTCTTCACCCTCACTGCGCTTGCCATCATGTTCCAGTATCCAATCTTTAGCCTGCCAACGCTTTTGAATCTCCGGGGTGACCTGCCAACCGCTTAAATCAATGCCGGTATACAGAGACTGAAAGCCTTCGTCCGGCTTGGCAATATGCTCCGGCGCGATCGCTTCTTTGACGGGCAACTCTTTGATTCGTAAATTTCGAAATTCAATCGGTGAACCTTCCGACTCAAGGCAGATATAACCTTTACGTGGCGAAGCGCTGTGTCCTTGCGTGACGACCTTCCCATTGACCGCGAGTGAAATTGCGCCATCCACACATTCAATGCGGTAATGATTCCACTCGGGCGACGGCTTGGAACGTTTTTCTGTCGGGTAGGCGCGATCGCCGCCCCGTCCGTTCACCGGAATCATTTTCGCGCCGTGAATTGGAAAAATATCTCCATCTGAAGTGTACCAATCGCTTTCGCGTCCATCCAAAATCTGCACTTCGATGCCGCGAATGAACGGTTGCCCCGGCGCGGTCAACGCATCGGCCCAGACGAAAATCCCGGCATTCCCCTTGGGTTTCAAATGACGCCATTCCGCTTCCAGAATAAAATTCTGGTACATCCGCGTGGTGCGCAGTTCGCCAATCGGTGCGCCGGTGCAGTAGATGAGGCCGTTGGTGGCGGTCCATGTGTTGGACGCGCAATTTACATTCGTCCACCCGGTTAGATCTTTGCCGTTGAACAGAGGAACGAAGCCGTCTTCGGCAGTGAGACTTGCGACAAAGCCGAACAGGACAAGAGCGTGCAGAATCATTTTCATAGGTGGGAACATTCGTTGGATTTCACCTCGTTTTGTTGAGATGAGCAATTTCATATTTTCGCATCCAGCAAAATCGTGCCATGCCAGCAACCGATTACCCCTTCGACCGAAACTGATCCTCTTCGTTCTTGAAGAATATGTTGAACGTCGTCATCGAGCCGTAGCATTTGGAGATGTATTGCTGCATGTCGAATTTCTCGGCATCACTGAGCTGCGAGTGGGCATTCACCTTTTGTTCCAGCACGCGAAGATTGTTGCGCATCATTACGATTTTATGGAAGAAAGTTTCGAGCGGCACTTCCTTGGCCTGGAGAGAAGCATCGGCTGGTTTGATGATGAAGGTGCCGTTGCGCCAGCGGGTGCCGAGTTGTTCGACCACTTCCATTTCACTTTCGCGCTCCAGCTTTAATTCTTTGGACAACCGATGCACCGTTTCCGCGATCAATGTGCTTAACGGCATACTCAAGCCGGTGATCTCCGCTTGCGGTTCCGCTGATTCGACACCGCTGTGCTCCGGGTGAAGCGTGCGTTGCTGATCGTCAAAGCGGATTTCTGCCGCATGCTCGGAAATAGATCGCACGGTTCCAACGCCGTATTCTGGATGTCTGATTTTCATCCCCACATGTAACGCCTCAAGTTTCATGGCAAAACTCTAGGTCGTAACTTGAAAATAGAAAAGAATTCTCCCCTGAAACACAAAAGCTTGCGGCAACCGTCGATCCCGTTAACTTCTCGCACCATGACTCTGGAAGACCACGTTGGTGATATCATCCGCAAAGCGCGTTTAATGACGAATGTTTCCGCAGCAGATGCCGCAAGTGCCGCCGGTTTGAGCGAAGCTGAACTGAACACGCTGGAAGAATCGGGAAAGATTTCGAAACAACCCAACTTCTCTGCCTTGGCCCAAAAGATCGGCCTGAACGGCGCGAAGCTCGAGAAGATTGCGAACGGCTGGACACCCGCAGAACCGGACTTGAGTGCGTGGCGCGAAATCCGCCGCATCACCACCACCGCCAATGATCTCACGGTAAATTGTTACCTGGTCTGGGATGAAGTTTCACGGGAAGCAGCCGTGTTCGACACTGGATGGGATGCCGCACCCATTCTGAAAATCGTCGAAGAAGAAGGCCTGGACCTCAAACACATTTTCATCACGCACACCCACGAAGATCACATCGCCGCAATGGGAGCGCTCCGCGAAAAATTTCCAACGGTCAAGATCCGTACTAATTCCCAGGCGTCCCCGCCACAACATCGGAACCGCGCCAATGATTGTACGCATCTCGGCAGCTTGCGTATTACCAACCGCGAAACAACCGGCCATGCGGAAGATGGAGTGAGTTACATCGTCGGCAATTTCTCGGAAGATGTCCCGCATGTGGCATTTGTCGGCGACGCTATTTTCGCCGGTTCCATCGGACGCGGAAATCAATCCTGGGATCTGGCCCGTCAAAAGGTGCGCGAACAGATTTTCACTTTGCCTGTGGACACCCTGCTCTGCCCCGGCCATGGGCCCTTCAGCACGGTAAAGGAAGAGAAAGAGAACAATCCGTTCTTTTGAAGAACGGTGACTTAAGTATGTGGTCCTGCGATTATTGCGGCAACAGCAACGAGGAACTCTGGACGCATTGCGGAGGCTGCGGACAGGATGCATCGGAAGTGCGTGTCGCTGCCGTCTCCCAGAAGTCGCGCATCCTGCCGCCCACGCAAACGCCGATATTAAACCAAACTTCAGAAACTACTTCCCGCATGCCGTCGACAGTCCCGGCTGATATGAGAATTGCACGGGAGTGGCTGATCGCTGTGCGAAGCGAGATGGGAGGTAATTATCAAGTATCTGAATCTGAAACTGTTCTTCTCCTTTCAGGTCAAGGGGAGAGCAATGATAAGGAGTGGCTGAGTTTCTGTGAAAGGAACATCAAATCCATTCGAACAAGGCTGGGAATCAAAACCGATAATGAGCGTAAAACTCTTATTATGTTGTTCACCGAAGTGGATGATTACTATTTCCACATCTCGCGTTTCAATTCAGATGGTGAACACCCCTTGACCAGTGGCCTTTGCATTCGCATGGGGAAGTTCGATCACGTGGTAATGCCCTATCAGGATCGTGTGACAACCAGTCAGGTTCTGGCACACGAATTAACCCACGCTTGTGTTTCCCACCTTCCTCTCCCGTGCTGGTTGAATGAAAATTTGGCTATGACTTTTGAACGAAATGTTTCACGGCAGGGCTTCCAATTAGATCGTGAAATTGCGGACCGACATTATGAGCACTGGAGAAAGACAAGCATTCAGCGATTCTGGAGCGGAGAGGCATTCCACATTCCCAGTGAAACCGAAATGGCTTACGGATTAGCGGAAATCCTTGGATGCATTCTAACTGAACGTGCAGGACCACAAGCCTTCCAACAGTTCATCGACCATGCAGACTATAAAGACGCAGGGCAAAACGCCGCATTGAACTATCTCGGATTGAGCTTGGACGAGGTCTTGCAAGGCTTTCTTGGCGACGGTGATTGGCACCCCTCGCCGGGGCAAATCTCGGAGTATTACAATCGAGTTCGGTAACAACGAACAACCCACACCGCATCAATAACGCGGCACCGCTTTATCCACATCCGTTGACCAGCGATCAATGCCCCCAGCCAGATTCCGTAATTTGGTAAAACCGAAATGCCGCAATTGCCCGATGGCGTTCAGGCTGCGGATGCCGTGATGACAGTAAACGACGATGTCGTCGTCTTTCCATTCATCAAGTTCATCCACGCGGAGAGCGATCTCGCCCAGCGGAATCAATGTAGAATTCGGCAGTGCGGCGAAAGCGTTCTCTTCCACTTCGCGCACATCCAGGAGATGAGGCGGGTTGGGCGAACGCAATTGTTCCGCCAACTCTTCCGCGGTGATTTGCAGATTCATTATTGGTTCAGGCTGGCCAGATACCGCTCAGCATCGATTGCGGCGGCGCAACCCATTCCGGCTGCGGTGATCGCCTGACGATAAACATGGTCCGAACAATCGCCCGCCACGAAGACTCCGGGGACATTAGTTTCCGAGCCGCCCTTCCGGGTGATATAACCGTTTTCGTCCATGTCTATTTTGCCAGCGAAGATCTGGGTGTTGGGCACGTGACCGATAGCTACAAAGAGACCGGCACAATCGATCAGCGTTTCCTCACAAGTCTTGATGTTTTTAACGCGAACACCTGTGACCTTGTCCTGGGCGACATCGAGTACTTCAGTCACGACCGAGTCCCAGATCGGCTTAATCTTGGGATTGTTGAGAGTGCGTTCCGCCATGATTTGGGAAGCACGCAGGCTGTCACGACGATGAATCAGGTAAACGACGGAACCGAAGCGGGTCAGGTAAGTGGCTTCTTCACATGCCGAATCGCCGCCGCCGACGACGACGAGCGGTTGATTGCGGAACATCGGAAACGCCCCATCACAGGTCGCACAATAAGTAACACCTTTCCTTTCCAACTTGGCTTCGCTGTCCAACCCGAGATGGCGATGCCCTGCTCCGCTGGCAATGATAATCGTTTCCGCTTCCACCGGCTCGCCATCCACAGTCAGCACATGTGGCTTTTTAGAAAAATCAACGGCATCCACTGTGCCGAACTTGATGCGGGCACCGAAACGCTCCGCCTGCTTCTGCATGCGCATCATTAATTCGGTACCATCGATGCCTTCTGGAAAGCCGGGAAAATTTTCAACAATACTGGTTGTCGTCAAAAGTCCACCGGGGCTCACGCCGGTAAGGACGAGCGGATTGAGGTTGGCGCGGGCAGTGTAGAGGGCGGCGGTTAAACCGGCGCAACCGGTTCCGATGATGACGACTTTTTCCATTAGGCGCGAAAGTTAATTTTTGCCCGCGACGTTGGCAAGTGCAGCGTGGATTAAAAACGAGGCAAACGCATCAGGACAAATGCCTCAGGCAGGGATGCCTGCGTCCACTTTTGCCCGGCCTTTTCGCCAACGGCTCACCCGAAAATACATGACGCCGAAGAACAAAGCGCCACAGGCATTCACACCCACGGTGTAACCGAGCTTGTAGGTGCGGCCGGTATTGGTGTCCGCATAAATGGAAACATCATTTCCCACCAAGAGATTAGGCAATGCCAGCGGCATCAAAGCGCCATGCAACATCCCATGCACAAAACCAGCCGGTTTATCCGAAGCATGCAAATGCGCCTCGATCTTATGCAGCGTCCACCCGATGCAGACCGCTATCAGGCAGAGTGTTACCACACGACGCAATAAACCCAAAAGTGACCGTATTCGCGCAGGTCTGGTGGTGCTCAAGGAAGTCATCGAACTGTCTGAAGATTTTTATTTTTGATCGCCGCATGTTTCTGGCGGGACTGAGAATTGAATCTCCGTTTCGCCCGCAAAAACCAGCGCAACCAACGAATCGTGTCCGAGAAAGGACGAATTTTACTCTTCTCGTTCCTGTAGATGGTTTGGACAGGAACGAATTTGACATGGCATCCAGCCGCCAGGAAAGCCAGCACCATCTCGGATTCCATCTCAAACTGCCGGGTTTCAAATCGCAACCGGTTCCAAACTGAAAGGTTCGCCAAACGAAACCCGCATTGCGTGTCAGGCAAATGAACACCGGCGAGATTGGAAATCCGATCACTCATCCAGCAATTTACAGTTTTGCGCAGCCAGGGCATCCGCTTTTCGTCGTGCATGCGATTTCCAATGACCAATGGATAATTCCCATCCGCGTGGAGAAAATTCAAAATATCGGCAGGAGCATGCTGACCGTCACCATCCATCAAGAGTGCCCAATCGAATCCGCGGGCGAGTGCAATTTTTAAACCGCGCAACATGGAGGCGCCTTTGCCAAGTCGCTTTTCGTTGGAAAAGACATCGGCGCCAGCAGCTTGCGCGAGTTCAGCCGTTCGATCAGTGGAACCGTCATCAATGACGAACACATGCGGGACAATCTTCCTTGCCTCCTGGACAAGCGTCGAGATTTCGTCCGCTTCATTAAAGCACGGAATGACGATGGCGACTTTGTCGGGTGACAACACTTGAGTAAAATCTAGTGGAACGAATCGGCGCGTCCAAATCTTTTCGCGTGGTGACTTGCAGGTTTTTGCGAATAAACCCTGCTCTATTTGCCAAACGGTCTTTTATTTGGTTTAACCCTCTCATGCGATTCGTCTGTTTGGCTGCCATTCTCCTTTTGCTCTCGCCTGCTGGTTCCTTTGCCCAATCCACGGCGCAGGCGGATTTTGTCATCACCAATGCCAACGTAATCACAGTGAACCCGCAGCAGAAGTCGGCCCAGGCAGTGGCCATCCAGGGAAACAAAATTCTTTTCGTCGGGAACAATGCAGAGACTGCCAGACTGATCTCGCCAAAGACCCGGGTTCTGGATGCCAAAGGCAAAACGGTCATGCCAGGAATCTACGACGGTCACGTTCATTCTTACCGGGCATCCGTGAGTGAATCAGGTGGTGGTGCTCCGCTGATCCATTCCATTGCGGAAGCGCAGAGTTGGATTCGCAAACAGGCCGCGATGAAACCCGAAGGGAGCTGGATCATTTTGGAACGGGTTTACGCCTCTCGTTTGCAGGAACAACGGCTTCCAACAAGAAAGGAGTTGGACGAAGCCGCACCAAACAACCCGGTCCACTGGAATTCAGGCCCGGTTTCAGTAGCGAATTCAAAAGCGCTGGAGATTTCTGGAATTACCCGGGACACGCCCCAACCTGCTCCCGGTGAAATTGTTAAAAATGCCGACGGAGAGCCGACAGGGCTTTTACGCAACGCTGCGCATTTATTAAAGGGAGCGGTTTCGTCCTATCGCCCCAGTGCAGAAGAACACCGCACCGCCCTTAAGAAACTTCATTCACTCTACAACCAGCAAGGCATCACCAGCATTGGAGAACGACGCACCGACCCGGAAGCAATTGATTTATTTCGTGACCTCGCCAAATCGGGAGAGTTGAGCGTCCGGGTCAATTGCACGCGCCTTGTGGAATCACCGCCCAAAACAGCCGATGAAGCCATCAAGCGACTGCCTGGAATCACCAATGCCGCGCCCGGTAAACTTGCCTATGGTCCCACGGGAGTGGGTGATGATTGGGTCCGAATGGGGCCGCTCAAACTATTTCTCGATGGTGGAATGTTGATTGGCACAGCCTATATGCGCGAGCCCTGGGGGGTGTCGGATATGTATCAGATCACAGATCCGGAATATCGCGGCGTCTTGAATGTGAAACCCGAGGTGCTGAATCCTCTCTACCTGGAAGCTGCGAAACAAGGTTGGCAATTGACCGCTCATTGCACTGGCGACGCTTCCCCCGGTGTTTTACTCGATTGCTATGAACACATCGCCAAAGAACTTGGCCTGGAGACGGTTCGCAACCGCCGTTTTCAAATCACGCACGCTAACTTCATGGACCGTGAGAATTTCGAACGTTGCCGCCGCATGAAGATTGGGGCCGATATTCAACCTGCCTGGCTTTACAAGGATGGGGCCACGTTGCTGAAGGTCCTTGGAGAAAAGCGCATGGAACAGTTTCAACCGCTCAGAATGTGGTTCCGACAAGGGTTATATATCGGTGGAGGCAGCGATCACATGGTGCAATTGGATTCCATCGAAAGCACCAACCCATGGAATCCATGGCTTGGAATGTGGATTGCGCTGAGCCGGCAAACCGAGCGGGGCGGCATTCTCGGCAGACGACAACGAATCATGCGGGAACAGGCCATCCGATTTTACACAATCAACAACGCCTATCTGAACCACGAAGAAAAAGTGAAAGGCTCCCTGGAACCGGGCAAACTGGCCGACCTCATCGTCATTGATCGCGACATCCTAAACTGTCGAGTGGAAGACGTTCGCCATACCAAAGTGCTTATGACCATGGTAGATGGAAAAATAGTTTGGCAGGCTGAAAGCACGGAGTGAAAATTCCGTAATTCACATAAACATAGACGTTTACGGAACAAAAATTCCGCGGTTCACGTGAATATAGACATTTACGGAACGAAAATTCCGCGGTTCACGTGAATATAGATGTTTACGGAACGAAAATTCCGTGGTTCACGTAAATATAGACGTTTACGGAACAAAAATTCCGTGGTTCACGTGAATATAGACGTTTACGGAACGAAAATTCCGCGGTTCACGTAAATATAGACGTTTATGGAACGAAAATTCCGTGGTTTACGTAAATATCGGCGGTTGCGGAGCGGAATATTCGTGATTCACGTTAAACCACGACAGTTTTCCCCAAAAATCTCCTACTCGTGTAGTTTAGCGCCTCGTGATGCGTTTACTCTTCAGCGTACCGTAGAGACGGCAAGGTAAACTTGTCGTGGGCGGTTGCCGGGAGGGAAAACCGATCGGTCAATCGAATTTCGTCTTCATCAACCTGGAGTAATGGAAAGCCGGTGTCGTAATTCCCATCGTTGATCAACAGCCAGTTTTGGCACCCTTCGGCAAGCGCAGAAAACCCTTTGGGCATGGAAACAGCGGAATGAATTCGATTGCTTTCGATTCGCGTGGATCCTCCCTGCCACCTGGCTGTTTGATTGCTGAAACCAAGATCGCCGCGTTGCAGGGTGGTAGCGCCGCTCGCGGCAAACCATTTCTTCCCATCGGCAGCCTGGCCAATCACGCCGACTTTTCCCTGGAAACGCGTATTGAGAATCTCCGTTTCCTGTTCGAACTCGCTGAGAACGAGATAATCGCCCCAAACAGTTTTGATTTCGAGGGCCACCGCGTCCGCCCCGGCTTTTGGAACGTCCAACCGCCGCGCCGACCGGATCGGCCAAATGCCATCGCTGCTGTTTGGTTCGTGAATCGCGACAAAAACGCTTTCCAACTCTTTACCCTCACGGATCACATCCACAACTCGCACGCGACGTCCCGGTGGGTTGTGCGACTGTTGTCCGGGACCATTGCTGGCATGAACGGCATCGGCTGAGGTAAAATTCCAGAACCGAAACGCTCGGCCATCTTCAATCCATTTCGCCTGCCAACTGTTTGTTGGATTTTGAATGACGCGTGTGTCACGCAAACCATAGATGTCTTCCCGCTTCAAGCTTGCGCCCACCTTCGGAAGCGGTGGTTCCGCAGGCATTGCAACTCCGTTAAATTCGAGTCCTGCATTTTTACCCCAACTCGAAGCGAGTTCGCTCCAGACGCGATAGGCATGATTGCTCCCGCCCTTCACACGAAAAAGATCCACGAGAACGGTCCGTCCTTCCGGCCCTTTGAGCAGGACGATCTCGCGGCGATAATCGCGGCATTGCGCATAGGCATCACTGGATGCCTCCACCGCGGAAACGCGCGGCGTGGTAAACATCATCTCCAAGCGCGGCCGGCGTGGATTATTGCGCACTCGAAAACGTTGCTCACTATCATCAACAACGACGAGGTTATGGCTCCTGGTTGATTTGATCCACGACAAGTGTGGTGTATCGGAAACGTAGCCAAGATCGCCCAGTATTCTTTCGCCACCATCCATGTACCACAAAGCGAGATTATCCGCGTGACGATGGCCGCCATCCGGGGAGAAATTCAGTGCCGCAAGAGAAGCAGTCGGACCCGCGCCGTTGCGCAACAGCGCAGTCATCCATCCCGGAAAATAGATTTCAGGCAGTGGCGGCTGGTTTGTCCCTTTGAGATCAGCAGCATCCAGATTGAACAATGCCCAGGCGCTTGGCGTTTTTCCCATCAACGTTTCCGCCATGCCCCGGAACATTTCCGGATACCGTTTCAAACCAAATTCAAGATAGTCGCGCGATGGCCCGCTGCTTTGGGTGCTGTCTTCGAAAGGAATGTATTTCAACTTTGGGGTTAAGTGATCGAGCGGCGCCTGGTAAATGGCTTTCAGTTTGGGATCGCTCCGATAGGGATCGTCCATGCCGTGATGCGGCGAATTCTCCGGCCATTTGTAGCCGTGCAATCGTTCGACGATCGGCAACGTCTGCTCCATATACATCGCCGTGTAGGTGGCAGACTCTTCACTGAAACCGTCATAACCAAATGCGTGGTCGCGCAATGCTTCATAACCAGCCATTGCCACTTCGCAATACTCCGGCAACCCAAGAACGCGCCCAACCGCAGCCATGGCATGGTAAATACGAGGAACTTTGTTGTTGTGGAGGTCGGATTTGCCTGGTCCGCCGAGATACGTCTCGCCAGTGAAAATCCATTCCAGAAACAGATCGCGCTCTACTTTCGTTCGCTTTTCCTGCGTCCAAAGAGGACGACCATCCGCTCCGGTCGCGTTATAGGTCAAGTCGTATCCGATGGCTGCGCTGGTCACCAACCACATGGCATCTGTGCTGGGAAAAAGTCGGCCAGCCCCCCAAAAGGTTTGCAACATCCGAGCTTTCTCCAGGGTGTCTCTCTTGTAGTTATCCGCAGACAAATTGCGCTTGAATTCGAGGGGCAAATTCATGTCGTTCACCGCGGCGTAAAGCGGATCGCAGTCGGCAACCGTGTTCCAATAATCATGGTAAAGCCAATTGCGATAGCAGTGCGCAAACCGGTCCATGATTTCGACGACACTGGCGGCGTAACGAGGTTCGCCGGTCAACAGGTAGGTGTAGGCAAGATCTTCTACCGCACCCAGCATGAAGGCAGCTTTCGATTGCCGCACCATGCCGCTGAAACTCATGTTCATCGGCCGGGTGCCGATCCATTGATACGCCAGTTTGCCGCTGCGATCCATTGGGTTTGCCCGCTCGCGTTCGTTAAAATAAAGGGAGAATTTCTGGCCCATTCGCGGCGCATTGAGCATGGCTGTTTCTGGATAGGCTTCGCTCGGGTAAACCTGGCGGCAAACTCCGCATGAGATTTGTTCGGGCTTACGATAATCCCAATTGGCACTCCGACCGCTGCCTTCCTGGGTGAGGCGATCAACGCAATGGGGACAAGTGAAACCGTAACCGTACCACGGCGTAAGCTCTTCGATCATTTGTGCGACATACCCGTCCGGTTGGTCCACGATATGATCCGCAATGGTGCGCCAGCGGTTGGTCAGATGCCTCGCCCCTTCTGCGTTTTCGACATTTTCCAACAAACGTCTCCGGGCTTCCGAATCGAACAATGCGGGGTGTTGGATTTGCGGACGGCCTTTCAGCAGGGTCGTTTTGCGCTCTTCAATCCTTTGGCGGAATTCAATTTCCTCGCGGGTCAGTCCCGACTTTTGCCACGGCAACAAACCGACTCCGTCCCCGCGCGTGATCGCCGCGATGTATTCTTTTCGTTTCGCCTCGTTGCTTCCTGGTTCAATTGACAGGGCGTCCCCAGCCATCCCGCAGAGCCACACGGCGCATAAAAGACATCGAATAAAACTGCTCATCTCGAATTGTTTTGATTAGTCCAATCGCATCCAGGATTGAACAATCTCCATCAAAGGACGTAAATGGGCGGAGCGACATTCAGAATGAGATATGTCTCTTCGTGAATTTTGCATCACGCTATTGCACGCCGTGATTTACAAGTTACATTTGAGGGAGCACTATCGCATTGCCTACGGAGAAAATTACATGCCGCAGGCTAGTAAATCAGTAGAGTAAAAATAACGTTATGGGCGATAAATCCCCGAAGTCTAATCAGAAGAAATCATCACAGAAGCAGGCCGCTTCCAGCAGCGCCACAAACAAGAAGAATGCTGCTACCGCCAGCAAGCAGGCTGCCGGCAAGAAGAAGTAAGAACTGTCCGTCATCCATTCCGTCTCTCCTGGAGTCACGTCCGGAGAGACGGATTTTTTTTCGTTAGCGTCCTCACTACATCGACAGGTCTGGAGTTACCAACGCCCGCGCTGCTGTCCACTCGATTGACCGCTCCTGCCCCGGTTCCCGCCACTGCGGTTGCCGGAGGAACTGGATCGTTGCGGTTGAACCTGGGGTTGTCGCCTTTGACTGTTTGGATTTCGTTGCTGCTGAGAACGAGGTGTTCTCTCTGGCTGATAATCTGCCGGCACCCCTGCGGCATAGTTGAATCCTTCCGCCTTTCTTCGGACGATGCCGCGTCCAATAAACCGTTCGAGGGAACGCAATTCGCCATGATCATCTGGTGTCACGAAGCTGATCGCATCACCCACTGCATTGGCGCGCCCGGTGCGACCGATACGATGGACGTAATCTTCCGCATGCATCGGGAAATCGTAGTTCACCACGTGTGAAATACCGTCCACGTCAATGCCGCGCGCCGCGATATCCGTCGCCACCAACACACGCACTGCGCCGGATTTGAAATCTTTCAACGCCTTCAACCGCTGGTTCTGCGAACGGTTGGAATGCAGCGTCGCTGTCCGGATGCCTTTTTGCTCCAGGGCCTTCGCAATGCGATCAGCACTATGCTTCATCCGCGAGAAAACCAGCACCATATCCATTGAAGGATCGCGCAGAAGATGGTGCAGCAACGCTGGCTTCAAATGCTTCGGCACTTCATAAACCAACTGCGTGACCGTTTCCGCAGGATTGGCGCGGCGTCCGATTTGCACCGTCTTCGGCGACTTTTGAAATTCATGGGTGAGCGCTTCAATCTCCTTGGACAACGTCGCGGAAAACAGAAGCGTTTGCCGTTGTTTCGTGAGTGGTTGCACGATGCGGCGGATCGAAGGGAGGAACCCCATATCAAGCATCCGGTCGGCTTCATCCAGCACAAGGAATTTCAACTGCGAAAAGTCCGTGCACCGCTGGCCCATCAAATCCAGCAATCGGCCCGGACATGCAACGATTACATCCGCTCCCGCCCGCAATGCGCGGATTTGCGGTTGTTCGCCCACGCCGCCGAAAACTGTGGCGACCGTCAACGGCAGATGCTTGGCGTAAGCCTTTATGTTTTCTTCAATTTGCACGACGAGTTCGCGCGTCGGTGCGAGCACGAGTACACGTGTAGCGCGACGCTGGCCGGGAGGCTGTTCGGCGAGCTTCGTGAGAATAGGCAGCGTGAAGGCCGCGGTCTTGCCGGTGCCGGTCTGAGCGATACCAATAAGGTCGTGCCCGGCAATAATGGGTGGAATGGCGGCAGTCTGGATCGGAGTCGGTTCAGTATAACCGGCTTCCTTTACCGCCTGCAAAATCTTGGCATCTAGGCCAAGTGGTTGAAATGACATGAGCGGCGAAGATAGCAGTAATTATTGCAATCGCACGTAATACTTGGTGAATCTTCACTTTCCAGCCCGAGGTAATGTTCGATATGAATCTGCATTTTCTCGGCACGACTGCGCTCGCCCATCTGGCATGGTCCAACTCTGTTGCCTATCGTCTATCCACTATCGGCTATTTCCTCGGCAGCGTTCACCCGGATGGAACGATTCACCCAAATGCACGGTTGAGTTCCAACGAGGAGTAGGACTACCTTCCCTTCTTTATGAGCAAACCTGCCTGTCCGATGTGCGAAATGACCGAACTATTGGAACACGCTGACCGTTGGGAATGCGTTACCTGTGGTCATGAATGGGAACGTGAACCTGAACCGGAGAAAGCGCGCGTCGTCAAGGATGCCAACGGCAATGTTCTCGCCGACGGCGATTGCGTCATGTTGATCAAAGATTTGCCGTTAAAGGGTTCGTCACAGGGCCTGAAGGTGGGCACGAAGTCAAAACCCATCAAACTGGTGGATGGCGATCACGAGATCTCGTGCAGGATGGATGGCATCGCAGTCGGCCTGAAAGCCTGCTTTGTTAAGAAGGCGTGAAGAGACCCCCATTGGATTTATGCGGCCGTGCAAGTGTTGCAGCATGGCGAGATAAGCAACGCATCTACCGACCCGTCACAGATTCAATCTCGAGTGGAACGGTGACCGTTGGCATCGTAATCCCGTTGAGAGTTGAATTGGTATTCGAATAATAGAACCGCTGCTGATAGGTTAAGCGGTATTTCCCCGGCGCCTTGATTTTGAAATAGTCCTGCAGCTTGAATCTCTCACACGAGACAATATCTTTTTTCGGGACATAGACATATCGCCAACGTCGCCGGGGACTGCTTCCGACGCCTACAGTCGCTGCGATTTTATCCACCCATCCGCGTTCTTGGGGATTTTGTCCATCCCACGATAATGGCTGGCCAGAGCGTTTACCCAGGTCCGTCTTTGGGACTGCTTTTCCTGCGGAGTCGTAGAGCGCGATCGCGAACTCCTCGCCCGGATGGGGCATCAACAACCTTCCATGTGGATAATCATGGTTACTACTGTTTCGGAGAAAAATCGTAATCTCGATGCCGACACCTGAGTGCCTGCTGTTGGTTTCGTGCGCCACACCAACAGACAATGAATTTGTTTCCGCACCCCAAACCAATTTGCCCTGCCTTCGAAGCTCATTCAGGAAAAAAGCAATTTGGGAATCCTGATCGCGGATTTGAACGGTGGTTTCAACGGGAGGAAATTCATATGGAACCAAGCGCCCATCTTCTTCAATTTTCAATAGCCGAGGCGCCATCCTGAGTCGATATTCACCAGTTGGTGGTAATCGCAAATATTGATCAAGGTTTACGGTTGCGATGCTGAGCGTGGAGTTCGTGAAAAAGTCAACAACGCCGTCAATCTGTTCCAAGTCATTCTTCCCGAGCCGATGGATATTCAAACCGATCGGCAAAGGCTGGCCACTTTTCTTTAGCGGCGACGCGTTGGTAATCTCCCTGTTTTCCTTGTCATAAAGATGCAACGCAAATCTTGCTTCTTCACGCGGGAGCACCCACTTTCTGCGAATATCGCCGCCGGAGAGATTCGTCAGCCCCAAATAAACAGTGTAATGGTTGTATTGATTCGTGCTCGCCGGCGGGATGGAAATACCTGCGGCTAATGTCTCCTTCGCCGGACCAAAAACTGTGGGGAGCCAGGAGTTCGTCCATGAGGAATTGTCGTCGTCACAATCCGTTGTGATGTTGAAATTCGCTGTCCCGCCATTGGGCGATTTGACTGGAACATTTTTAGCAAACCAATGGCCGTCCGGCTTCACCTCTGCTTTTACGCCGTTCACGAAAACGCCGCAGTTCGTGTTCGAAGAGAACCCCGTTACATCGATTTTTGATTGCCATAACTTCTTAGGATCAGCAACCGGGTCCATATACAACTCAGCGTCAGTCTTGCGGACAACCAGATTACTGACGCTGGAATTTCCGGCGGCATCTCTGGCGACAACAGTGACGTGGTGCTTGCCCGTGACACCTAAAGGAATATGTTCAACCCAGAGATAACCATTTCGCTCGCAAGCACCATTAAGCCTTGCGGTCTTGCCTCGATCATCGGTGATCAATGCTGTTATTTTTGCGGTTGGATCATCACTCGGTCCGCGCAAAGTAAACTTTGAACCGCTCACAGTCATTCCATCCGTTGGCCAGTCCAATTTGAAGTTTGGCGGATTGGTGTCGCCCATCGTAGTGAAGACAATAACAAAATTAGTGGTCGCTGCATTCCCCGTTGTATCTTGGCACTCAATGACAAACGTGTTTGTGCCCGGGCTCAAATCGACGTCATAGCAGGTAAAATAATTCGTTGTGCTCAGCCATAAACTTCTATCGAAATATACATCGTTCACCAATCCTTCACCCTGGGCTGTTTTGACTCCGTTTTCGTTGAACAGTCTATACCGGATATTTATCGCATCGTGGTTGACGAATCCCCGGAACTGAACCATCGGCTGGGACGTGATGTGTTCCTTGGGATTGGTAATGACAATAAATGGCTTACCGGTTCGAACCACCACACTGCTCCCGTGCCAATTCAGGCAATTCGTCTCTGCTTGATATTTGAAGCCAAACATGAGCTCGCGCCTGCCGTCGCCCGGTCCCAAATCGACCACCATGTTCGTGGCAAACGGCAACCATTTGGCGCCGCTAAAGTCATTCAGAGGAAGTTGTTTATACACCGGTTTGAAATGGGAATTTGTTTCCCGCTCCATCTGCCACTTCCTTATAGCTTCCCTGCGAGCCTTGATATGAGCATCGATATCTAGGTCAGGCCTATTCGCCTGCACGACCGCCGCCATCCATTGAGGAACATCTCCGACCGGTACCAATGTTACGGTGACACTGTTACTGCTTACTGTATCAGGGAAGTCCGTCTCCACGCGGCGTGCGTGCGAAACGGCCGTAGCGAAGAAAACGACCAAGATTGCCGCAATTAATTTTTTCATAGTCCGCTTGCGATTCTTTGCCGTCATTTTGTGATTGAGTTACAAATGTCCTGCCACGTGACTTCCAGAAAATTCGTGGGATGAAAGGAGTAAATAATGCTCACAAATCCGTAGCCCTGATTACCGGCAATCTCCAACCCATCAGAGACCAGCGGCCTGAGAACGTCTTCCGGAAACGCAAACGACACAGCCAACACTTTCGTGAAGTGGGCGAGCACGGGAAAATGATGCCGTTTGAGCAAGTTCAATGCGGTAAACTATTTATTGGAGAAGGCTCCGAAGGAAGAATTAGCATTTCATCCGGAGTAGACGAGGATTTTCCAATCTTGAATCGAGAATAGAGCCAACGCTTCGCTGAACGCACACGAATTCCCGATACAAAAAATGTCCTTATCCGGTCACTCTGTTCGTTGGAATAATGAAAACGAAATAAAGTATGACTACAAACAATACAAACACCGTGCGGCTTCATCGAGTGCTCCGCGCGACACCGGAGCGAGTTTATCGCGCGTTCCTGGATGCAGACGCCATGGCGAAGTGGCTTCCACCCAACGGCTTCACAGGCAAGGTTTACCAGATGGACGCCAAGGTCGGCGGCAGCTACAAGATGTCGTTCACCAACTTTACCACCGGCAAGAGCCACTCCTTTGGCGGAACTTATGTTGAACTCAAGCCGAACGAATGCATTCGTTACACGGACAAGTTCGACGATCCGAACCTGCCGGGCGAAATGCAGACGACGATCACGCTGAAGCAGGTATCCTGCGGCGTGGAATTGAACGTCACGCAAGAGGGCATCCCGGCGATGATTCCCGCCGAGGCATGCTATCTCGGCTGGCAGGAATCGCTGATCCTGTTGGCAAAACTGGTTGAGGCCGAAATCCCTGATGAGCCGTGACGCGGAACGGTGACCATCATGGGTAGCGTAGCCGTCTCGGCTGCGAGTTCGGGCACCGTCCCGGTGCCAGTTCATTCACGGAAAGAGGTGAATACTGGGCGAGACGCCCAGTGAACTCGCAACCGGGACGGTCGCGCTACACAGCTTTATGACAAGTCTTCCCTTTGTGCGCGGCGTTCGTCACGCCGATCCCCCCATCGGAGCGAAGCCTGATAGCGCCGGAAAAATTGATGATGCATCCAGGAATATCTTCGTTGTAGAATCCGAAGGATGGTTTCTCCGAACAGAAAGATGTTTCTATTCAGGCCCTCAAACGGATTCCTTCTCCTGCCTGCGCTCGTCGCACTGTTAATTATTTTCGCATTGGACCAAACCGCCTCCGCAGCCGCACGTAAACCCAACGTTGTTGTCATTCTCACCGATGACCAGGGTTTTGCTGAACTTGGAGTAACGGGCAATCCGGTCATCCGCACACCGCATATTGATCGTCTCGCTGCCGGTAGCGCTTCGCTCGCCAACTTTCATGTCATGCCAGTGTGCTCACCCACGCGCGCTGGTTTTTTGACCGGTCGCTATTCATATCGCACCGGTGTTACCGATACGTGGATGGGGCGTTCATTGATTGATCCTGACGAAACCACACTGGCTGAAATGTTGCGGAAGGGCGGTTATCGCACTGGGATTTTCGGCAAATGGCATTTGGGCGACAACTACCCGCGACGCGCGATGGACCAGGGCTTCGAGGAATCGTTGGTTCTGAATGGCGGAGGTTTGGCCCAACCGGGCGACCCACCTGATCCCGTGGATGAACGGGGAGCTTATTTCAACGCCACGTTGTCGCACAATGGCAACTGGGTGAAAACCAAAGGTTACGTCAGTGATGTCATTACCGATGCGGCCATCGAATTTATCGAGAAGCATCGGAAGAAACCGTTCTTCGTTTATCTGCCTTTCAATTGCCCGCACTCGCCATTCCAGGTTCCGGACGAATATCGCCAGCATTACCCGCCGCAGGTTTTCAACCCAACCAATTTCCCGGCACAAGGTCACCCGATGCCCGCAGAGAATAAGCCGGACGTCCTCGCACGTGTTTATGGCATGGTGGAAAACATCGATGACAACGTCGGCCGCCTGCTCGCAAAACTCAACGCACTCAAACTCGCGGACGACACGATCGTCGTGTTCTTCTCAGACAACGGCGCAACGAGACACAATGGCTTCAATGGCGGTTTGCGCGCATGGAAAGGAACGCCCTACCAAGGTGGGATTCATCAATTCTGTTTCATCCGATGGCCGGCGCAACTGAAGGCCGGCCTCGAGGTGGATCGAATCTCATCCCACATTGATCTCACCCCCACATTGCTCGACTTCTGCAACATACCGAAACCACGTCGGGTGAAGTTTGACGGTCGCAGTCTCGCGCCATTGTTACGAGGCAAGGCAGTCAACTGGCCCGACCGGATGCTGGTTACCCAATGGCATCGAGGTGACGTTCCCGATCGCTACCGGCACTTCGCCGTACGTTCCCAGGATTGGAAACTAGTCCAACCGCTCGGTCGCGAAGAACCGTGGGATGGCAAAACCGAATTTCAACTTTACGATATGGTCCGTGACTCGTTTGAGATGCACGACGTCGCAGCGCAGCATCCAGAGCGTGTCGTCGAACTCAAGGCCACATATGACCGATGGTTCGACGATGTGACCGGGGGACGCGATTTCAACAAACCCCAACGTATCCACGTGGGCGCGAAGCAAGAGAACCCAGTGCTATTGACCCGTCAGGATTGGCGCGGCCCCAATGCAAGTTGGACGCCCGAAGGCATCGGCTACTGGGATCTGAACATCGTCACTCGCGCCAGGTATGACATCCAAGTGCGATTCGATTCGGCAAAAGCCGACCGCACATTAACCCTCAAGTGCGCCGGGATCTCAGCGCAACAAACGATCAAGGCCGGAACGGAGGAATATCTGTTTAAGAACGTTCGGCTACCCGCCGGTCCGGCTCGACTTGAAGCAACGGTCGCCGTCCACAAGGACCAGGAAGGCACGACCGAGCGCGGCGTAAAATTTGTCGAGATCAGCCGGTGACATGACAGCAAATTTTGGGTAGGGCAGCGCTCTGCTCTGGTGAGAACGCGGCAAAGACTCGTTCCACGTTTGCCGATGGGGCAGAAGCATTCAGATTTTGAGCGAGCCACGGAAAGCCCGTGCGCTATAGTACGATTGAGCCCCATTGTGCCCGACAAAGACGCGGCCATAGCGGCGCTCACCATAGAGTGCGCCCCCGAGTTTTCTGATATCAGCCGGGGCGCGTACCCAACTCGATGTCTTCCTGTCGAACTCTCCCAATTTCTGGAGCTCCAGATATTGTAATTCCGTCAAAAGCTCAATGCCCATGTCCGTGGCCATGTCCATCGCAGTATCTTTCGGTCTATGCTCTTTCCGTGATTCCCACCCTTCCCGGTCGTAACAAACGCTCACGCGGCCTTTAGGACTTTCCGCCGAACAATCATAAAAAACGTATTCGCCCGTTTTTTTATCCAGACCCACGACATCCGGTTCGCCGCCACTGCTTTCCATCTCATTGAGCGACCACAGTTTCTCACTGTTGGCTTCCAACCTTGCCTGGACTTTAGCCCAATCCAGACCTGGATGGCGGTTCATGTTTTTCTCAAAACGGGTTTTTAATGTTGTGAGAAGTTCTTCGCGTTGTTTTGAAGACAACTCTTTTTTCATGGTCTTCATATTGCGCCTGGTTTGTGCCAGTTTAGCCGAACGAATTTATGAAAGGATTTTTGCGCGGGCGTCCACGAGCCATTTTTCGCTCTTGGGAAAACTTTGATAATCCAAAAGCGATTCGAGCATTGGGGCGTTCGGTTTGATTCCGGCGCTCTGCAGCAACGCGTAATCCTGCAAACTTTCGGCGAACACTTCCCAGCGAATCGAATCAATTGGCCCGTCAGTTCCAGGATAAACAACAAACGGATCCCCGTAAGGCAAACCGGGCCACGCGCCGACGGAAGCATCCATAAACGGATCGGAAATTTGCGCGGTGCAAAAGACAAACCAGTAATTGTAACCCCAGTGCAAAAATCCTTTTGCGCCCAATTTGTAAAAAAGCCAGCCGGCCATGCGGATCTTTGGCAGCGGCGTATCCAGCAATCGTTGCAAATAACTATGGCGCGGGCCGCAACAAAAATAAACCCACGCCGGGCAATTCGCTTTGGCGAATTCCGGCGGTGACGATGCTCGGGATCGGCATGTCGGAAAGTCTTTCGGTAGCGAAACGCGGTTCGCTCATCGCGTCCATTACTTGCATCCACGGCGCGAGTTCCTTGAGCAACGCGCGGGCTTTGCGGTAATCGGCCATTTGCACGTCGCCGTCCGGTTCATCCGCGCAATGAAAAAAAGATTTCTCGAGGATCTTTTCCTCTTCCATGAATTGTTTGAACTGCGGAATGAACTGTTTGAGAAAACTCTTATACGTGTCCCCCGTCGCGCTGATTTCTGGCGCCCAAAGCATCGCGCCGATACTTTTAGCGTCGCGTTCGAAGATCCGTTGTGGATATCTACCGCTGGTCGGGGCTGGTGTGAAGAAGTGAGGAAACTCGATGTGATTCGCTCCGTGCCTGAGTGCGATTCTTACCCAACGGCGAACATCCGTGAAATCGAATTCATATTGGTCCGGGGCGGTGCGCTTGACGCGAAGCAACTGCGCGGGACGCACCAGAATCTCATGCCGGTTATTAAACATCGGCGTGTAAATCACGTCGTGGCCGTGTGTCACGAGGTTCGCGATGTAACCGTCGGCCAGTTGCCAGAAGCGTTCGCTGCACGGCTCGGTTTTGTAATGTTCCCAGATGGAATCGGCGGAAATCCAGTTCGTTACCGGAAAATTCTCGCGCGGTTTCAACACGAGCGGACGCACTTCCAGCGGAACGGTCATCTCCACCGACCACGGTTTAGGGCGAACGAAATCGACGTAGCTAAACTCGTTTTCCAGCGTCATGCGAACGGTGATTTCGCGTCGGCCGATTTTCGCTTCGGCGGGAACGAATAGAGAAATCCAGAACACGCCGTTCGCGTGTGGCCCGACGTGCGCCGTGCTTTCAGGAAACAATGGATCCGGGCAAAGTCCTGGAATAAAACCGATGCCTTCCACTTCTTCGGTAGGCACATAGGTATTGATGTTGCGCATCGGAACGAAACCGACGCGCCGGATGACAGGCTTCAAATCGTCCGCGCCGACGACTTCGCATTTTACAATCGCCGAATTAATTTTCTCGTTACGAAAACAGGCTTGGAACGAAAGCTTCGCGGCGCGTGCGGTCAGCAAGGGCGCGAGTTGCGAACTGCCGGCAGGAGACGTCGGATAGACCCGTTTGAGCGACGTCTCGAGCCAGAACTTCATTTCATTCTGCTCAATTGCTTTGCTCGCAGGATTTTCTCTGGAAGCGACGGGCGTTTCTCCTTGGGTGGCTCCAATGGATAAAGCACTCAACGCTCCAGCGCCAGTGATGGTTTTGATTGCTTCTCGTCGGTTCATTTTGGTCAGTCTATTGTTTCAGAGTGATTCACCTAATGCATTTGCGAAATGGCGGACGGGAGTGCCATCCCGGGCAGTGCTAGGTCAGAAGGAAGTCTTTGAGCTTTTTGAAACCTCTGTTGAAGGATTGTGATTGCATTGCTTGCTCAAAATGAAATTCACCTGTCATCCTCGGTTGGTGTTCAGGCTCATTGTAAGGAACAGGCATCTTATTACTCAACCAACCTATTGCATCGCGAATGCTTTCTGGATTGGAAGGTGCGCAAAGATCACTCGGAAGACCACAAACGCCTCGCAAGGAATCAGCGGCAGACAAAAACCAAGTTTCATATTCTCTGTAAGCCAAAATCACCATGGATGTTATGTCAGACCTACAACCCGATGCACGTCTACAATTTTTGGACCAAGCTCTGCTGGACAGAAACCTCGCAATCCAAGAGAATCAACACACACGATTTCGGCCACCCCGTTGCTTTTCGGGACGCAAGTTCGATGTATTTTTCAAAATATTTCCCATCCTTTTCACTCAAAAAGGAGCCAACTTCTGCCGCGCCGTAAAACACGCACGCCTGCCCCCCATGAGTAGGGCGCGAACGCGTTGTTCGCGCATCGAAGAAAGGACTTTGCGTATCGGGTTCGGGATCAAGTGAGCCTCCGAGCGCGAGATAGGTTTGCCAGAGCTTCTCGCTTTCCAGCCAGCGCTGAACAGGCGTGAGCCGATACCATTCGGCCCATTCTTCGCCAACTAATTCTTCCGGCTGAATCATGGACAATTGATATCACATTCAAGCTTTCGCGTAAACCTCCGCACCCTTCTCCACAAACTCTTTCGACTTCTCTTCCATCCCCTTCTTCACCGCTTCGTCTTCGGTCATCCCCTGTTCTGCTGCGTATTTGCGAACGTCTTCGCTGATCTTCATGGAGCAGAAGTGGGGGCCGCACATGGAACAGAAATGGGCACTCTTTGCGCCTTCTTGCGGGAGGGTTTCGTCGTGGAATTCGCGGGCGGTTTCGGGGTCGAGACCGAGATTGAATTGGTCTTCCCAACGGAATTCGAAGCGGGCTTTGCTTAAAGCGTTGTCGCGGAATTGCGCGCCGGGATGACCTTTGGCGAGGTCGGCGGCGTGCGCGGCGATCTTGTAGGTGATGACGCCGTCTTTGACGTCTTTCTTGTTTGGCAGACCGAGATGTTCCTTGGGCGTGACGTAGCAAAGCATTGCGCAGCCGTACCAACCGATCATCGCAGCACCGATGCCGCTGGTGATGTGATCGTAGCCGGGAGCGATGTCGGTCGTGAGAGGCCCGAGCGTGTAGAACGGCGCTTCGTGGCACCATTCCAATTGCTTGGCCATGTTCTCTTCGATCATGTGCATCGGCACGTGACCGGGACCTTCGTTCATCACTTGCACGCCTTTGGCCCAGGCGCGCTTGGTCAATTCACCTTGGACTTCGAGTTCGCCAAATTGAGCCTGATCGTTTGCGTCGGCGATGGAACCGGGACGCAGACCGTCACCGATTGAAAACGAAACATCGTAGGCAGCCATAATGTCGCAGATGTCGTCCCAATGGGTATAAAGGAAACTTTCCTTGTGATGCGCGAGACACCATTTAGCCATGATACTGCCGCCGCGCGAAACAATCCCCGTCATGCGATGAGCTGTCATCGGGATGAAACGCAGAAGAACACCAGCATGCACCGTGAAGTAATCAACCCCCTGCTCTGCTTGTTCGATCAGCGTGTCACGATAGATTTCCCAGGTCAGATCCTCTGCTTTGCCACCCACTTTTTCGAGCGCCTGATAAATGGGAACGGTGCCAATCGGCACAGGTGAATTGCGCAGGATCCATTCGCGGGTGGCGTGAATGTTTTTGCCGGTACTCAGATCCATCACCGTGTCAGCGCCCCATTTGGTCGCCCAACGCATTTTTTCCACTTCCTCTTCGATGCTGGAAGCGACGGCGCTGTTGCCAATGTTGGCATTGATCTTCACGAGGAAATTGCGACCGATGATCATCGGCTCGAGTTCCGGGTGATTGATGTTCGCGGGAATAATCGCGCGGCCTGAGGCTATTTCGGAGCGAACAAATTCCGGCGTGATTTCTTTCGGGATACGTTGCGGGAAGCGTTGAAAAATGGAGGGTGCGTAAGGACTGTCCGGAACTTGAGTAGATCCCAGGTGCTGTTTGTTCAGCTCGTTGCGCACGATGTCTTTGGCCATATCAGACATCCTGGCATTTCCCATGTTCTCGCGAATCGCGATGAACTCCATTTCGGGAGTAATGATGCCCTGTTGCGCATACCACAATTGCGTGACGGGATGTCCTTTGCTCGCGCGCAACGGACGGCGGCGCTGGCCCTTCAAGCCGGGGAACTCGACCAACCTGTTTTTCTCCGCCGTGCTGGCATACTCGGCATGTTTGCCAGAGAGATAACCATTGTCCTGCGGCTTTACCTGGCGACCGTCGTATTCTTCGACGTCAGCGCGGACGCTGATCCAGCTCGCGCGCAAGGCAGGCAGGCCTTCGTCGGAACTGCCGCTGAAATTGGGATCGCCCCATGGACCGGAACAATCGTAAACGCGAACAGGAGCATTCGCTTCTACTTTACCTTCGAAACCTTTGGTCGGGCTCAGCTCGATCTCACGGAAAGGGACGTGAACGTCGCTATGTATTTTTCCGGTGACAAACACCTTTTTGGAATTAGGCAGACGATCGGAGCTTTGCGGTTCGATGGATTCTTTCGTGGCGATCATAAAATTAAGACAGAGGAAGCCTGAGAGGTTTTCCTTGCGCCGGCATTATCCGGTTCAAGTTCAAGGGTCATCCACGCTCACGCGCAAAACTCTCAGCGTCACCCCAAAGGTGATTTGGCTCCCCAGTCGCGATACAATGAAGTTGCTCCTGAGCAGTGTCAAGACACGCTCGTTCAGGGTGTGATCCCAACTGGCGCTCAGGCACACTCGTCCTGGCGGAGCACTCATCAATTTGCGCCAGCGTCATGGATGCCGTAGTCCTTTACCGCTTTTCGCGAAAGACGTATGGAGATAACCATATTGCACCCAACGAAAAGCGGCACAGGACTACAGGACTGCCGCAGTCCATGACCTGGCGGAGCCTTCATGCACCAAAACAACGTTTCAGCGTCCTGGACCAATTGCTTGCCAGTTGGAATCACAGGTCGTTCAAGATAGGTGCGGGAAATAATTTCCAAAATCGAGAAGGTCGGCCATGAGACCCAAAAGGAGCGCGGAGGCATTCGAGTTTCCGTTGCTTTGCAGGGTGCCCATTCCTCGGGGGATGGTTCCCTTGCGAGCTTCGCAGGGCATCCATCCCCGGGAAATACAAGCCTCGCGCTTCTTGCATCGCCCCTTGTTCCCGAGAGATACAAGCCTCGCCATTCCGACATGCCAAACAAAAGGAGAAGATTGGATAAGGTAACTTTTTTGCTTTCACCCGCTGAATGAAAGTAAAAGTGCATCCGTTTCAGCCATAGGTTCAACCTTCCCTTGGCGCGCTATCCGGTGGTTTTAAGATCATCCGGAGGTGGGCTGGAGACCATCCAGGCCGTTTTCGGATGATCCGGAAGTGGGCTTGAGACCGTCCAGGCCGTTTTCGGATGATCCGGAAGTGGGCTGGAGACCGTCCAGACGGTTTTCGGATGATCCGGAAGTGGGCTTGAGACCATCCAGGCCGTTTCCGGATGATCCGGAAGTGGCCTTGAGACCATCCAGACGGTTTCGGGATGATCCGGAAGTGGGCTGGAGACCATCCAGGCCGTTTCCGGATGATCCGGAAGTGGGCTTGAGACCGTCCAGGCCGTTTCCGGATGATCCGGAAGTGGGCTTGAGACCATCCAGACGGTTTCCGGATGATCTGGAAGTGGGCTGGAGACCGTCCAGCCCACGTTCCGGGCGTCTCTAAGCAGAAAACCCCTTATTTTTCGATAGTGTAGTTTTTTGACCACCTGCGATTCGAGGTTCAACTGCGGTTTTTAGGTTCACACCTGCTCACCTGGACAGGCAAGATGCCTGTCCTACTTCATCGCGGGCTGACTCAATCAGCGTCCATGAACTCCTCACATTGCTGCGACTCGCAGAGTCGCGCTCCGGTTTGGGGTGTGTCAAATGCGCCAGCAGCACCTTCCAGCTTTTTCTTTCCTCGGCGGATTCCTTCCATACTATGTTCTCCGTGTATTTGGAATATTACGGCTTGAAGGAGCCGCCATTCAACATCACGCCAAATCCGCGTTTTTTGTTCTACAGCGCCAAGCATCGCGAGGCGTTCAACCATTTGCTTTATGGTATCCGCGAACGCAAAGGGTTTGTCCAACTGACGGGAGAAGTCGGCGCGGGCAAAACCACGATCTGCCGCGCGTTGCTCGAAGAACTCGATCCCAAGAAGTATTCCACCGCGCTGATCCTGAATCCGGTACTCGATGCGGATGGTTTGATGAAAGCGATTGCGATGGAGTTCGGCCTTGAGGTGAAAGGCAAAGATCGGCTGGAAACGGTGGCTGCATTCAATGAATTTCTCTTGAACCAGGTCGAGCTGGCGAGGGATTGCGTGCTCATTATTGATGAGGCGCAGGATTTGACCAACGAACTTTTGGAACAGGTGCGACTTCTCTCAAACCTGGAAACGGATGATCGCAAGCTGTTGCAGATTGTTTTGATGGGCCAACCCGAACTGCGCACCCGGCTGAATGACTATAGCCTGCGGCAATTGCGGCAACGGATCACCGTCCGCTACCATCTTGTGCCGTTGAAGTATGCTGAAGTGGGTGAGTATATCCGGCATCGGTTGCATGTTTCAGGCGCGAATGGCTCGCCACGTTTCACCACGCCGGCACTTTGGCGCGTTTACAGCTACAGCAAGGGAATTCCGAGACTTGTGAATGCGCTCGCTGATAAATGTTTGCTGGCTGGCTATGTAAAACAGAGCGGCCAGATTGATTATGGAACGGTAGGACGCGCGATTCGGGAGTTGGAAGGAAATATTAATGTATGAGTTTGATCAATGACGCGCTGAAACGCGCCAAAGAAGCGCAAAACGAGCCTCAATCACAGGCTCAGACGCAGCAGCGAAAAGTTTCGGAACCCGCAATGCGCCCTGTTGAAGCCAGGCCGCAACCGACTTCCTCCGCCGTTTACATTTTATCCGCCGCTCTGGTGTTCGTTTTGTTGGGTGCGGTGGCGCTGTTCTGGATGTGGAGCAATTCGCGGCAACCCGGCGTGGTGGCTCAGACCATTACACCGGTGGATCTGGCGAAAACTAACGCGACACCGTTGGTTCCCATAGCGAAACCTGTTGAAATTGCTGCTTCTGTTCCGCCCCCGGTTGCAGTCGCTTCAGCACCGGCGGTAGTCGCGAATGAAACGCCGCAACCTCCAATTGTCGCGGCTGAAAACTCACCGACGTTAATAAAGGAACCAACTCCCGCACCGGAACCTGTCGCGCCCGCAGTCCCCCAGTTTCCTACGCTAAAACTCCAAGGAATTTTTTATAATTCCGTAAAGCCTGCTGTTTTGATCAATGGCAAAACCTATTCGATTGGCGGCGTCGTTTCCGGCGTTCAGATTACCAAAATCGAGTCGGACAAAGTGACGGTGAAATGGAATGATGAAATACGTGTTTTGGAGACGGCGCAGTGATTCTGGATTC
This sequence comes from Verrucomicrobiota bacterium, assembly GCA_013820875.1. Taxonomy (GTDB): domain Bacteria; phylum Verrucomicrobiota; class Verrucomicrobiia; order Limisphaerales; family JACDHS01; genus JACDHS01. The sequence continues at coordinate 31,496 of JACDHS010000017.1, forward strand.
TGGATTCTGGATTCTGGATTCTGGATTCTGGATTCTGGATTCTGGATTCTGGATCGGAAGCGTGAAGCGTAAATCTGAAAACTGAACACTGTCCCCCCTGTGACTTTCCTTCGCACGAAACTCTCCGTCCACCCGGCGCTCCCACGCGTCGCGCCTTTTATACTCTTCCTCGTTTTGACGAGTCTGCAGGGACAATTCGGCGAGGAATCGCGCTATTGGCTTTACCTGGCAAAAACGGTTCTCGCCGTTTGGATGATTTGGGTGATTCGCCCGCTGGTCTCCGAAATGAAGTGGGCTTTTAGCTGGGAAGCGGTTGTGGTGGGTGTCGGCGTCTTCGCAGTGTGGGTTGGCCTGGACGGACTCTATCCATCCTTGAATGAATTGCTCGCCAGGATCGGTTTCGAATTGTCGAGCGAACCTGCAAAAGCCTGGAATCCGCACGTTCAGTTCGGCGAAGGTTCTACCCTTGCGCTGCTCTTCATTGTGGTACGGATCATTGGACCAGTGCTCGTAGTGCCACCGTTGGAAGAGGTTTTCTATCGGTCCTTTTTATATCGTTGGATTGTTAAACCGGATTTCGAATCCGTGCCGCTCAATCGTTTCAACCTGAAAGCCTTTGCCTTTACCGCGCTGATCTTCGGATTCGTTCATGACCAATGGCTCGCTGGAATTCTTTGTGCAATGGCTTATCAGTTCCTCGTGATTCGTAAGAACCGCCTGGGTGACGCCATGACAGCGCACGCAATCACCAATCTGTTGCTCGGTGTTTGGGTGATCTGGCGCGGGGCTTGGAACTTCTGGTGATTGGTGAGTTTAAATTAATAATAGGTGAATTTGGGCGTAGGGCGGAGGGTTGCGGTTCGTCGTTTCCATAATTCTGGTTTGTCCGAAGGATCAGCCGCAGCACTCAAGGCTACAATCATAGCTTTCGGACTTCCAACATTGCTCGCATCGGCGTACGTGCTGCGGCTGATCCTTCGGACACAGCCGCGCTCCGTTTGCGCACAAAGCCCCTCCTGTCTCAGTCGTTTAAAATCACGCCCTCTGTTGATGGTCGAATTCATCAATTGCGAAAAATCGTCCGCTGAGTAAACTCCTTTCCATGGACATTACGCTTACCAAAGAATTGGAAAGCTTCGTCGAAGAGCAGGTGCGAACCGGACTTTACCGCGACCCCAGCGATGTAGTGCGAGATGCGCTGCGACGCTTGCTTCGGGAATCTGAACCGCAGTGGCTTGAAGAGGAGATTCGGAAAGGTTTGGAGAGCGGTCCGGCGCAGCCACTAACCCAGGCTGACTGGAACGACATCCGCGAACGAGGACGCCAGCGCTTGGCCGAGATTTCGAAGAAGTAAATGCTTCACGTCGAAAGATTTCCTCGCGCCATCCAGGATTTGGATGAAATTTTCATCTATCTCGGACAAGACAACTTAGATGCAGCAGAACGGTTTCTGACGGAGGCGGAGAAAACGATCCATTTTCTAAAAGAGAACCCAGAACTCGGTCGTCCACGATCGTTCCACGGCCAATCCGAGTTACGTTCCTGGGCGATTCGCGGATTTGAAGATTATCTGATTTTCTATCGTCCAGGCGAACGTACGTTGCAGATAATCCGCATCCTCCATGGAGCACGCGACCTGTCGCAACAATTCCGCTAACTTTCAGAATACTTAAAGCCGAAACAGTTTCTTCGAATTTCCGTAGAGCAACTTGCGCTCGATTTCTTTGCTCGGCGCCAGGCGGCGAATGACGGCAAGGGTTCGCGCTCCCTGGCAGCCTAGCCCGCGTCCGATGGTGTCATTGCAATCGCTGCCGTAGAGAAGCTTGTCTTCGTGGCGTTTGAAAAATGCGCGGGTATGATCTTCGTCCCGCTCCAGGGCGCCAAGACCGGAACCAGCCGAGAGATCACCAAACATATTCGGGTAATCGCTGAGGTAACGATCCGTGATGCCACCCGGGGTCACTTTCCCTCTTGGATAGAGAACGCGTTGATCTTTGTGATCCCGATCGATGTTCGCCCACCATGTTTGCGCATGGCCGATGAAATTTACCTTCGGATATTTTTCGAGCATCTTGTAGAAGCGCTCGAATCCGTAGTTGTACATCTTGTGCTGCCAATGCAGCAGGATCGGAACGTTGTAGGCCTGGGCGAGCTCGTAAATTTTCTGCATGTGTTCGGAATCGCATTCCACACCGAACTTTGATTCGCCGATGCATACTGCGCCCAATTTCAAATACTTTTCGATCTCTTCGATTGCTTCGGGAATGTCCGGCACTTCGTTGGCGCCGAAGACGAATTCCTGATTGGCGGAGTGCTCTCTCGCAAACTGGTAGCATACGTCATTGCCGGTGGCTTTGGCTTGCAGCCCGTTTCCGACGCCGTTGTGAGTGGAGGGACGATTTACCGGTCGGCCGGAAGGCAGGAGAATCGTGGTGGTGATTCCCATGGCGCGTTGATGCGCGAGCAGTTGCTGGTGCTTGCGTCCGCTGTAGTCGGTGTGTTGATGAATATCAATGACCGGTTCGCCGGATTCATTTTGCGCGGATAAGTTGAACGGCAAAGCTGAAGCTGCGAGCGCGCCAGCAGAAACGGCCAGGAAATTGCGACGACTCAATGGACGGAGCGAATTCATGATGTAGAACCTGTCTGAATGGGGCGCGTGGTTTCAATCCTTTTCTGACATACGGGAGAGGAGATGGAGCGGCCACTTCATTCCAATTCCGCCAGCATCTGCTCCATTTCAGCGAGGGGCCCCTCGTGATTTTGTTCGATCGCTAATTGCTTTGCGCGTTCGAAAGCGGCTTTCGCTTTAGTTTGATCGCCGAGGCTGAGGTCACATTTGCCGATCAAGATTTGCACCACCATCCATTCGGGCTTTTTGGCCAGGGCAATTTCGAACTGTTCTTTGGCATTCAGAAATTCGCCCAGGTCGAAATAAGCTTTGCCAAGACTGAAGCGCGCCAGTTCGTTGCCCGGATATTGTTCCAGCAGTTTCTTGTGACGCTCGATTGCATCGTTCATGGCGTGAGACAAACAAAAGAGCATCCCGCCGTCAAATGCCCTTGCAGAATGTTTTCGCGGCACCCGCTTTTCCCCTACACGCTTTTTTACGCTTTGCCCTGATTGCGTCGCAATGGAAGCAGAGGATATTCTAATCTTCGTTGGGTAATGTGCTTATGGCTGTCGAAGGAAAGATCAATTCATTAGAGCAACAAGGCTTCGTTTCTCAAACCGCGGGGCCGCTGGCTCATGACCTGCCTCAACGCCAGAAAAATGTCCGCATCCTGCTGCTGGAAGACATGGAGCCTGATGCGGAATTGATGCAACGTGAATTGCGCAAGGCACAGTTGCCTTTTTGTGCGCGTCGGGTGGAAACGCGGGAAGACTTTTTACGCGCACTGCAGGAGTTTCAACCGGACATCATACTCTCGGATTTTTCCATGCCGCAATTCACCGCGCTGGAGGCGTTACGATTGCTTCATGCCTCTCCCTATGATGTTCCCTTCATTCTTGTAACAGGATCGCAATCGGAAGAGGTCGCGGTGGAGTGCATGAAAGAAGGGGTGGATGACTACATCCTCAAAACAAGTCTTATCCGCCTCCCTTCGGCAGTTGGAAATGCGCTTCGGAAAAAAGAAGCCGAGCGCCAGAAGGAAAGAGCCAGTGATGCCCTGCGACAGAGCGAAGAACATTTCAGATCCCTGATTGAAAACGCACTCGATATCATCGCGGTTCTAAATGTCGACGGCACCATTCGCTATGCCAGTCCTTCGGTAAAGGTTTTGGGTTACAGGCCGGAAGAGTTGATTTCCAAAAGCCTGATTGGATTTGTCTCACCCGATGATGCCCAGGGCACATCGAACATCTTTTATCAGATCCTGACAGAGGCCGGGCATGTGAGAAAATTTGAGTTTCTATTCCGGCACAGGGATGGCTCGTGGCGGGTCCTTGAAGCAATTGGAAAAAGCATCCATGCGCATACCGAAAATCTGGGGCTTGTCATCAATGCGCGGGATGTAACCGAGCGCAAAGAAGCGGAAACAGCGATCGAGAAACTGGCTGTGTTTCCGCGTTTGAATCCCAATCCAATTTTCGAACTCTCGTCGGAAAGTCGGCTGAATTATTTTAACCAGGCAGCGGCTGACATGGCGACATTACTGGGGAAAGTTCATCCATCGGAAATTTTGCCCTCTGATACCGGCGCCATTGCGCAGGAATGCCTTGCCACTGGTAAAAGCAACCTGCGGCGGGAAACCACTGTGGGGAACCGAATTCTTTCCTGGTCATTCTTTCCGATTATTCCGCTTCAGGTGGTGCATTGCTATGCAATGGACATCACGGAACGAGTTCACCTGGAAACGCAATTGCGGCAGTCACAAAAAATGGAGTCGATCGGGCAGTTGGCAGCCGGTGTAGCGCATGATTTCAATAACATTTTGACCCTGGTCCAGGGCTATGCTGGGTTGCTGCTGGCTGAACCGGATCTCACGCCGGAAATGACGGAATCCCTCCAGCAGATATCCACCGCTTCGGAACGCGCTGCCAATCTCACGCGGCAACTCCTGGTGTTCAGCCGCAAACAGATGATGCAGACGCAGGAGTTGGATTTGAATGAGGTGATCAATACTGTGGCAGGTCTGTTGCGCCGATTGCTGCGTGAAGATGTGACACTGCACTTCCATTATGCGCCGGAACTTCCGCGTATCCAGGCCGATTCCGGAATGATCGAGCAGATCCTGATGAATCTCGTGGTGAATGCCCGCGATGCAATGCCCCGCGGAGGACGCATCAGTGTCGGCACCAGCACCGTGCAAATCAACGAAGAGCATGTTCGCGCCAATCCGGAAGCGCGGGTTGGGAAATATGTCTGTCTGCGAGTCTCGGATGTTGGCGCGGGTATTCCACAAAAACTTCTCACCCGCATTTTTGAGCCTTTCTTTACGACAAAAGAAGTTGGGAAAGGCACGGGGCTCGGACTGGCGACGGTCTATGGAATCGTGAAACAGCACCAGGGCTGGATCGAAGTGCTGAGCCAAATGGACGAAGGAACGACCTTCCACATTTTCCTCCCTGCAATGGCGCAAGCTTCCGTCCCGGAACAACCTGCTCCCACGCCGGAAAAAATCTCAGGGGGCTCAGAGAAGATTCTTATTGTCGAAGATGAGCCGGATCTACGAGCCCTTGTCCGGGAGATTCTTAAACACTACGGCTACGAGGTGCTGGAAGCCGGTTCTGGCCCGGAAGCACTGCCCATCTGGCAAAAGCATGCCGATGAAATTGATCTTTTGCTCACAGACCTCGTGATGCCCGGCAATATGACGGGACGAGAACTCGCAGATAACCTTTTGAAACAGCGTCCGGAACTGAAAGTGATTTACACGAGCGGTTATAGTGTTGAAACGCTGGGCAAAGATCTTTCCATGAAACGGGGCATCAATTTCCTGCCAAAACCATATCAGCCAATTACCCTGGTAAAAATGGTTCGCGATTGTTTGGATGCCAGGCGAACGAATTGAGATCAGACCAAGCGTTTCCCTCATACGCCATTCCGTCTTCCAACAGTAGCACTCCCCTCTTCCGCCGCTACAATAGTAGCTCTGCATATACATATCTACGCATCAGGATTAGTTGATTTATTACTGGACATGCAGGAATTATTGGACGTTTATATTTTCGGCAATGAGTAAAGAAAGCACCCGGCAGTTGGAGCAACTATTACGCGAACGCATCGTCATCATTGATGGCGCCATGGGAACAACCATCCGGAGTTACGGGATGACCGAAGCCGATATGCGCGGCGAACGATTCAAGGATGCCAAGAAGGATTTGCTCAACAATGGTGATCTTTTTTCGCTCACGCAACCGGCGATGATTTGCGATATCCACCGTCGTTTTCTGGAAGCGGGAGCGGACATTGTCGAGACGAATACCTTTTCGGCAACGAGCATCGGGCAGAGCGAATTCTTCGTGGATGATCCACGCGAACATGGAGGCCGCAAAGATCCAGCTTTCTACGAGAAAATCATTCACGATCAATTTTTGAATGACCTTGCATGGGAGATTAACGAGGTCTCGGCGCGTCAATGTCGTGAATGGGCGGATCGCGTTGCTGAGGCGACCGGTTCACCTCGTTTTGTCGCGGGGGCAATCGGGCCTCTTACAGTCTCCCTGTCGCAATCACCGAGCGTTGATGATGCTGCATTTCGCACGGTCACATTCGACCAGGTAAAACACGCTTATGTGCATCAAGTCAGGGCACTGATCGCCGGTGGGGTGGACCTTCTTTTGGTGGAGACCATTTTCGATTCGCTGAATGCGAAGGCGGCGTTGGTCGCAATCCAGGAGGTCTTTGAAAAGGATGGGGTCACACTGCCCATTATGATTTCGGCAGCGGTTGGCCGCGGTGGCGAAACAATGATTTCAGCGCAGACGGTGGAAGCTCTCTGGCACGCTGTGCAGCATGTTAAACCTTTAGTGATTGGGTTGAACTGTTCGCTGGGGCCGGACCTGATGCGTCCGTTTCTTGCGGAACTTGCCACCAAGACAGACGCTTACATTTCGTGTTATCCGAATGCCGGATTGCCTAATCCCCTTTCGGCGACCGGATTCGATTTGGAACCTTGTCACATGGGCGAATATCTGCGCGAGTTTGCGGAAAGCAAATTGATTAATATCGCGGGAGGTTGTTGCGGCAACACGCCGGAACACATTGCTGATATCGTCAAATCGGTCAAAGGGATCGTTCCACGCGTTCCGCCTGTCCTTGAACCAAGACTGCGACTCAGCGGTTCACAACCTTTCACGCACGACGGAACCTCGTTCCTCATCGTCGGGGAACGGACCAATATTACCGGTTCACCAAAATTCTCGAAGCTCATCAAAGAAGGCAAACTCGAGGAGGCGGTTTCCGTCGCAAAACAACAGGTGGATAACGGGGCCAACATCATTGATGTGAACATGGATGAAGGGATGATCGATTCAGAAGCGATGATGACGCGATTCTTGAGTCTCATTGCTTCCGAACCTGACATCACGAAAGTGCCGGTGATGGTGGACTCGTCTAAATGGAGCGTTATTGAGGCCGGATTGAAATGCCTGCAAGGCAAAGGGGTCGTTAATTCCATTTCGCTCAAAGAAGGCGAAGAGAAGTTCAGGGAACAGGCGCGCCTGGTGCGTCGCTATGGAGCGGCCGTGGTGGTGATGGCTTTTGACGAACAGGGACAGGCTGATTCCTACGAGCGTCGCCTGGAGATCTGCCAGCGCAGTTATGACATTCTCACCAAAGAAATCGGTTTCCCGCCGGAAGACATCATTTTTGATCCGAACATCCTGACGGTTGCGACCGGCATGGACGAACACAATAACTATGCCGTTGATTTCATTCGCGCGACAAAATGGATCAAAGAGAATCTACCGCTCGCCAAGGTAAGCGGTGGCGTGAGCAACATTTCGTTTTCGTTTCGTGGAAACAATGCCGTCCGCGAAGCGATGCACGGTGCATTTCTATATCATGCAATCAAAGCCGGGCTCGACATGGGAATCGTTAATGCCGGGATGTTGGAAGTTTACGAAGAGATTCCGAAAGACCTGCTTGAACTGGTGGAAGACGTCCTGCTGAATCGCCGCCCTGATTCGACGGAACGGCTGATCAACTTCGCCGAAGACCTAAAGAAAAAGCAAAGCGGCGCCAGCGCCACGGAAAAGGTGGATGCAGCCTGGCGCAGCGAATCGGTTGAAAAACGACTTGAGCACGCCCTTGTTAAAGGCATCACGGATCACATTGATCAGGACATCGAAGAAGCGCGCCAGAAGTATATCAAACCACTCCTCGTCATCGAAGGTCCGCTGATGAGCGGCATGAATATCGTGGGCGACCTGTTCGGCGCTGGCAAAATGTTTCTCCCCCAGGTCGTGAAGAGTGCCCGCGTGATGAAGAAAGCAGTTGCTTACCTCACACCCTTCATGGAGGCGGAAAAGGAAGCAATGGCCGCTGCCGGCCATGCTGTGCAGGCGCAAGGCAAGATTTTGATGGCCACCGTCAAAGGGGACGTCCATGACATCGGCAAAAATATCGTTGGCGTGGTGCTCGGCTGTAACAACTACGAAGTCATTGATCTGGGCGTAATGGTTTCGTGTGACAAAATTCTGCAAGCCGCCATCGAACACAAAGTGGATGTCATCGGTTTGAGTGGATTGATTACTCCATCGCTCGATGAGATGGCGCATGTTGCCAGGGAAATGGAGCGTTTAAAGTTCAAGCTGCCGTTGTTGATCGGCGGAGCAACTACCAGCAGGGCGCATACTGCAGTGAAAATAGCGCATCATTACAGTGAACCCGTCGTCCATGTATTGGATGCATCACGCGCTGTGCCAGTAGTCAGCGCGTTGATCAGCCAGGAACAAAAGCCGCAGTTCGTTTCCAACCTTCGCTCTGATTACGAACGTCTCCGCAAGCAGCACGCCGCGCAAAAGACGAAGCTTATCTCGTTGGAAGCAGCGCGCAAACGAACACCAACATTCGATTGGCAAAACTATAAACCGGCCAAACCGGAGTTCACAGGTATTCGCGTACTGGACGATGTCCCGATTGCTGACCTTGTTCCTTACATCGATTGGTCACCCTTCTTTCACACTTGGGAATTGCGGGGGCGTTATCCCTCCATTTTGAAGCATGAAAAGTACGGTGAACAAGCCACTAAACTTTTCGAAGATGCCCAACAACTCCTCAACAAAATCGTTTGTGAAAAGTTGTTAACGGCCAAAGCGATTTACGGTTTTTTCCCGGCAAATCGGGTGGGTGACGATGTCGAAATCTACTCGGATGAATCGCGCCAGACTGTCAGCACCACCTTCCATTTCCTGCGCCAGCAAATCGAGAAAGCCGATGGCCAGCCAAATTACAGTCTCGCTGATTTTATTGCGCCAAAAACAGGAACTTCCGGCGAGACGCCGGAATCACGTTCTTTACCTGATTACATCGGTGGGTTTGCGGTGACTTCCGGCATTGGTCTCGACGAAATCGTTAAGAAGTTCAAAGCCGATCACGACGATTACAATGCGATCATGGCTGAAGCTTTGGCCGACCGATTGGCCGAAGCATTTGCCGAATATCTGCACAAACGTGTTCGCGACGAATGGGGTTTTGGGAAAACCGAAGGTCTTTCGTCCGAGGATATGATCGCGGAGCAATATCGTGGCATTCGACCCGCCGCAGGTTACCCAGCCTGCCCTGATCACACGGAGAAAAAGACTCTCTGGCAGTTGTTGGATGCGGAGAAAAACACCGGGATCAAGTTGACTGAAAGCTACGCCATGTGGCCCGGCTCCAGTGTGAGCGGTTTATATTTCTCACATCCGGAATCGAAATATTTCGCCGTCAGCAAAATCGATCGCGACCAGGTGCTGGATTATCATCTGCGCAAAGGCATGACCGTGCAGGAAGTGGAACGATGGCTCGGACCGTATTTAAATTATAATCCAGGAGCATCCGTCGCCACGAGTTGTAGCTGCGGCGTTCCGCACTGACTTCACTTTCCGTTCAGGCCTTTTAAGTACGCCAGAATCAATTCTGGAAGCGCTTTGCTGTAACCACCTTCCAACAAGCTGAACGTCGGCGTTTTCAAAGCGTTAATCTGTTTTCCAATCCAATTAAAATCTTCCAGGTCCATGTTCTGGTTACACAACATGTCGCCTTTGTAGGAATCAAATCCGGCCGATACAGCAATTAAATCAGGTTTGAACTCCTTCAACTTTGCCAATGCCCTGGAGCAAGCATCACGATAAGCCGCCGCCGGCATGTCTGGTTCAACTGTGTGGTTGAAGCAATTGTCGCCACGATGCGCAAGTCCAGTTCCAGGATAGGCCGGGGATTGGTGGACCGAGAAAAAGGCGCAGTCAGGGCGATTCAGCAGAATATCTTCCGTGCCGTTTCCGTGGTGAACATCAAAATCGAACACAGCCACACGTTTGCTTCCGCTTGCCTGGGCTTCCAATACCGCAATCGCAATATTGTTCAGAAAACAAAATCCCATCGGTTGATTTTTGGTAGCGTGATGGCCAGGAGGACGCATCAGGCTGAAAGCGATTTCACCGGCACGACACAATTTCAGCGCATGCAATGCCGCGCCAACCGACCTTCGAGCATGGGCAATGATCTCCGGGTAGGCGGGTGTATCGGCATCGAAATCCACATCACCATTCAATGACTCAAGGTGCTGCCTGGAATGCGCCCGTAAAATTTGTTTATCGGTGGGAATCAGCGGCTCCAGCCAATCAATCTGCAGATCGGTTTGGGCCTTAAGCTTTTCAACACTGCGTTGCACCCGTTGCGGACGTTCTGGATGACCTGGTTTATGATATTCGGTGCAACGTGAATCGGTGATAATTTTCATTTTCTAAATCTCCAATAATTTACTGCGCTCTTCTTCAAGAAATCAGGCGCGGCGGAGGCGCTTTTACAAAATTTGTTTCTCGCAGGTAAATTGGTTCCAGTTCGGTCGCTGATATAAAATCCGATCGAGAACAGGCGAGCCGAACAATGGCTTCCGCAGCCGGAAACAAGACCCTCCCTTTTGCAAATCGACCTGCATCCGGTCCAAAAACCAGTTCATCCGCGGCGATCCGTCCCTCAACTTCAGCCATGGAAGTAAGATGTAGTTTCATCACTTCAGAGAATCCGTTTTCTGAAAGATCATACCCAGCGAGGTAAAATTCATTCTTCTGCGCATCGATAACGATGTTAATTTTTCCGCGCAACCCCTGCTCATGGACCTGGGAAGCGAGCGCTCCCGCACTGCTGATTCCCAGTACTTTGATCTCGGTTGCGAGTTGCCAACCCTGCACGAGCGCGATGGCCGCGCGAATTCCCGTATAAGAACCGGGGCCAATGCCCACCGCGATGCAGCCAATCTCTTCCCGCTCCAGTTTTGACTCGGCGAGCGCCCTTTCAATCAGCGACACCGCGCGTGTGGAGCGGCCGCCTGTTTCCGATACAGAACCCAAAACGGTGCATTGACCGTTCTCAATGGATGCGATCGCCACGCTCCGTTGTTCGGAGGAAAATTCAAGCGCCAAAATCTTCATAGCTGATGCGGCGCTCCGTCTCGCTGAGTTGTTCAATCTTCACCATCCGAAAATTCGAGCCGGATGAAACAAGAGAACCGGGCTCTGTTCCCAACCAGCGTTCGATCCATTCGATCACTGCCACTCCGGGCGGGTCATAGAAATATTCCTCCAAACCTGCCCCAACGATCTCTTTACGTGATTCCAGGCGATAAAGATCGATGTGAAAGATCGGCAATCGTCCTCCGTCGTATTCATTGATCAAAGCAAACGTCGGCGATTGCACTTTGTTAAAAAAGCCGAGGCCGCAAGCGATACCTTTGACCAGTTGCGTTTTGCCTGCGCCAAGATCGCCGCTAAGTCCAAAGACCCATCCCAACTGAGCTTCACGCCCCCACCCTTCCCCTAGCGCCTGAGTCTCTTCCGGACTGCGTGAAATGAAGCTCGTAGGGTTCATCATTGGAAAAAAGTTAACCACGGATGAACCCAAGGACGGCGAAGCGGCAAAACGGAGCGCGGCTGTGTCCGAAGGATCAGCCGCAGCGCGTGATATTGTTCAAGCGGTTTTGGAAACCTGAACGCTGCACCCACAGCCGTACCCGCTGCGGCTGATGCTTCGCACACAGCCGCGCTCCGAAATCTCGTTATAGTCGCACGACGCTCGAACATATTACTCCCGTTCATAGCAGAACAAGACTCACTATTTTGTGACGATGCATTCTGTTTGGAACATCTGTTTTCATCCGTGTTAGAATTCAAGTCTTCTTAAGTTCTTTATCAAAATGCGTGTAACCCTTTGCGCCCAGGTCTCGCACGCCCTCTTTGGTGCGGAGTTTCAATCCGGGCGTTTTAACGATCTTCCCGATGCAACTGAGTTTTACTTTTGGGAATTCCTTCTTCCATCCATCGAGCAACGCCACCGCATCGCCACTCCGCACGGTAAATAGAAGCTCAAAATCCTCACCATCAGTCAATGCCGCGAGCAAAGGCGGTTTGGAAGATGATTCTGCGCGCGACTGGAGTTTGGCCGCGCGACTAATGGGGATCGCCGCCGCGAGCAGTTCTGCGCCAACTTTGCTTGCCTGCAAAATGTGACGTAAATCACCCGCCAAACCGTCACTCAGATCGATCATCGAATGAATCTCGAAATTTCCAGCCAGCCATTCCGCTTCCACAAGGCGCGGTTCGAACTCCAGGTGCCGCCCCGACAGCGACCCACCCAGGTTTCCTGTTACAAATATGGCATCGCCCGCCTTTGCGCCGGAACGAGTCGGGCATTTGCCTTTGCGAACGGTGCCAAGCAAGGCAATTGAAATAAAGATTCGCTCCGGGTTCGTCGTCGTTTCTCCGCCAACGATGGCAACGTTGTATTTCTGCGCCACCTCGCCGAGGCCGGAGTAAATGCGCTTCACGAAATCAGCATCGAAATTCTTTGGCAACCCGATCGTGATTAGCGCATGCGTCGGGGTGCCAGCCATTGCCGCAATGTCGCTCAGGCAACGCGCCAACGCTTTGTAACCGATCCGTTCCGGTTCAGCCGTTGTGAGAAAATGAATGCCTTCGACGACAGCATCCGTTTTGAACAGTAGAAATCGATCGGGAAGCCCGAGATCCAGCACGGCGCAATCATCGCCCGTGCCGGTCACCACAGAGTCGTTTGTCGGCAAATTCCGAGTAAGCTGTTCGATCAGTTGAAATTCGTTCATGAACGGAAAAGGAACTTGTTGATAGGCACTTCAAACAACATGTAGAGGAAGTTCGCTGTATTAAAGAGGCTGTGAACCAAAATGGGCGCGAGCAGGTTGTCCGTTTCCTCGTAAACCTTCACCAGGACAATCCCGAGAAAAATAAAAGGAATCATCCCCGCCATATTCTGGTGCATGAGCGCAAACACGATCGCACTTGTCCAAAGGGCCACCTTCGGGAAACCAAAATTTTTAATGGTCGGATAAAGTATGCCGCGGAACAGAAGTTCCTCCGAGATCGGCGCCAGCACGATGACGGAAATGCCGAACGCAATCTGCTGACGCAACAATTCAGGATCTGATGCGGCTTTCGCGCTTTGCTGAAAAGTCCTGACGAGCTCCTGCGATTGCGGGCTCCAGTTGAACAAATTCAGTAGTTGGACGGAAACGATCTGTAGCGTCCACGCGATCGGCACGACGCAGACGCCAGCCAGCACCCCGAAGAGCAAAGCACGCGGCACAGTCGGCAGGCTGAATCCAAAAGCGGTCCTGAACGTAAGCTTCTCTTCGCGCAAAAAGTTAAAAATCCAGAGCAACGCCACTCCCTGAAAGATCAACGCGCCGACGATGATATCGAACAGAGTTTTGTGCTCAGAAGAAATATCTCCCGTGACCTGGCGAAGGGCGCCAGCGAGCAGCATCAGGCAAAAGGCGGTGACAATCAGCCCGATCAACATCCGGGCCACTCCTTCTACTCGCCATGTGCGTTCCGACAACATGCGCAAAACCTATGGAGCAATACAGAAACATCAAAGCGTAAATATTATTCTATCGGATGCATTCACCTCATTTTCTTCAAAATGGGTTTGCCAATGGCCTTTTCACTTTGGAAACTCCACGCGTCTTCCCCACGCGCTGTTATGAATCGTTTGCTCACGCTTTTATTCTTTTGTTCCGGCGCCACGGCGCTGGTTTACGAGGTGGTCTGGTCCAAATATCTCGCTCTCATGTTCGGCAGCACAGTGCAGGCGCAAACTGTCGTGCTGGCAGTTTTCATGGGTGGACTGGCGCTTGGAAACCGACTCTTCGGAAAACGCTCTGATCTGCTCGAGAAACCGGTGATGGTTTACGGGTTTATTGAAATTGCCATCGGCATATTTGCGCTGCTCTTCCATTTTCTTTTCTCGTTCGCCGATGCGATGTTCGTAAAGTTCGGCTCACCCCTGCTCGAATCGAGCGGACAATTGCTGTTTTTAAAAGGAACTATCAGCGTGGGATTGCTGCTGGTGCCGACCGTCTTGATGGGCGGAACATTGCCGCTGGTGGCGGCCTGGTTGCAAAAACGTTCCACAGATGCCGGCAAAGGTTCTGCCAAATTTTACGCAATCAACACATTCGGCGCGGTCTTCGGCGCTGGGTTGGCCGGTTTCTTTCTCGTGCGGCAATTCGGTTTGCCGACTACTCTGCAAATTGCAGGCGTGGCGAATCTGCTGATCGGCGTGGTAGCCATTGCCCTTTCAAAAAAGGAGGTTCTCGCAGCAAACATTGCAACGAAAGTTGCCACAACAGTCGCAGCGCAAAACTCACCAGCATGGCTCGGATTCAGTCATCAGACGTTTATTTGCTTTTTAGTTTTTTTTACCGGCGCAGTTTCGTTGGGATTGGAAGTGTTGGCCTCCCGTTCGCTTTCGATGATTTTCGGCGCTTCCCTGCAGGCCTTCTCAGTGATGTTGATGGCGTTCATCCTGGGAGTGGGTGGCGGCGGACTCTGGGTCGCTTCGTTGCGGAAACCCAGGTTCCTCCAGGAATCGGCCATGTCTATTCCCCTCCTTATTGCGGCAGGTTTGATTGGGCTGTTTCTCCTCACGATTGAACAATGGGCGCTTCTCTATCTAAAACTACGTCACAGCTCGGGCATGACAGACAAGTTCCTCTATCACCAGGTGATCAGCACCCTCATTTCGCTGGTCATCATCGGTATTCCAGCCGCATTGATCGGATCGGTGCTGCCGTTGGGTATGAGAATCCTTTCACGTGGTTCAACCAATTTTGGCGAGCAAGTCGGGAAACTTCTGACGTTCAATACGCTGGGTGCGGTTTTCGGCGCCTTGATTACCGGGTTCGTGTTGATGCCGCTGCTGGGGTTGAGAACGGCGATTGGGTTAATCAGCGTTTTGCTCGCATTAGCAGCACTTGTCATCGCGCTGAAGAATAAACAATCGAAGCTGATCACGACAGCGTCCGTGACAGCAGGGGTGTTGCTGCTCGTCAGTTTCCTGGGGCGAGAAAGTTGGCAATATACACTCAGCTCCGGAATCTTTCGCCTGAGTGCCGACGAAGTGACGAGCGACTATTTCTCAAAGCTCAGGGAACGCGACCAACTGCTTTACTACCGCGATGGCACCGATGCAACGGTCGCCGTGGTGACGGATCGCCAGCCGCGTTCGACCTCAGAACGGGTTCTCTCCATCAACGGCAAACCAGACGGTTCGATCATCGGCGACCTTTCCACCGAATACCTTCTGGCGCATCTCCCCATGTTGTCGCGTCCGCAGAGCAAAGACATTTTTGTGCTCGGCTTCGGCACGGGCATCACGGCAGGCGCTTTGCTCGGGCATCCGATCGAGTCCATCACCGTCGCGGAGAATTGCGCCCCGGTCCTCGAAGCCGCCATTCATTTCGAGCCATGGAATCGAGGCGTGTTAACGAATAAACTTACACGGCTGTATCGGGAGGATGCGCGCACTGTTCTCAAGCTGAGCGACAAAAAATACGACATCATCATCAGTGAACCATCCAATCCGTGGACCTCGGGAATTGGCAGCGTCTTCACTCGCGAATTTTATCAGTTGGCGGCCTCCCGCTTGAATGAAGGCGGCATCGTCGCGCAATGGTTTCACATCTATGAGATGAACGATGACGTGGTGGAACTCGTCCTGCGAACGTTTGGTTCCGTGTTCCCGGTTTCAGAAATCTGGGAAACGCGCAACGGCGACCTGATTTTGCTCGGCGCAAAATCACCGTGGGAATCGTCGCCTACAGTCTTTGCTGAAGTGTTCACACGTCCGGAGCCGCGAAAAGATCTGGAGAAGATTGACCTGCGTTCACCGGAATCGGTTCTGGCGCGGCAGGTTTGTTCCCAGAAAACCGCCTTTGCAGTTCCTGGAGATGGTCCGCTGCAATCCGATGCACTGCCGATACTCGAGTATGAAGCGCCCAAGGCATTTTACCAGGGTGGCGCGGCTTACCGTTTATTTCTCGCCGATGAACGGACCTATCAAGCAGCCTTTGCATCGGAAGCAAAACGAAATGCTTTGTCGAACTTTAGTGATGAGCAGGTCGTGGATGTCTTTCGCCGCTACGGATCCGCGAACCTGGCATTGATGGAGTATGTTTCATGGCGGGCAAATACCCGGGGCCTGTCCCGGATGCGCGAGGTTTATCACGGCGGCCCTTTCGTGGATTTAATCTTCCGCCTGCCGCAAACGTTCCCGACACGAGCGGATGTGCCACCGGATGCCACCGGCCTCCTCACACAATTCCTCCATGCGGAAGCATTGATTCACCAACCGGCCACTCGCACCGAAGGAGCCGAAAAGATGGAAGCGTTGCTCCGGAGTTTCAACCATCAGTTGATTGATGATGATCGCAGCAACCCAAGCATTGAATGGTATGCAACCAAAGCGGCCCAGGGACATTTTCTCGAAGGCAATCTCGCGCGTGCTTTGGAATGTGTGGAGCTGGGCCTGCGCCATTTCCCTGGAGACTCGCAGCTTTTATTTATGAAACGACTTCTGCAAGCGGAACCGGCCAAGGCATTGCGAACCGCGGAATTATCGAACTGGTGATGCTTGCGGAAATCAGGTCTCGGATGACCCCGTCTTTAGCACCACCACCGCGCTGCGCAGACTTTCGCCGCCCTCATTCACGGCCGATATCGCGACCTCCACTTCAGCGTTCTTTGGCAGGTCTTCCATGGAAAAATCGCAGTCTGCCGGACGTCCCACCGGCCTTGCCTCCTCATCCACGCCGATCACCTTCACCCACACACGATAATGCTCCGCGCGCGGTGAAGGATCCCAATCCGCCATTGCCGCATCCTCTTCAACCAACGTCACGGAAACATTCTCAGGCGCCGGGGGAGCCTGCTTAAGCCCCGGTTGATTCAACCCAAACGATTCCCAGCGTCCATCCACCGGACCGATCACCCGCTTGAGCTCTTCCACCACCCCGCGAATCCGCAAATGCATCGTTTTCGCCGCCTTTTTCCGTGCGCTCAACAAATTCCTGACCGCCCCTTTACGCACTGTCATGGCAGTATTGGCCGTTGTCAGAGCCGCCATCGCGCTCGCCGCTATCGCAGCCGTGGCCACCGTTGGCACCTCCAGCGCGGGATGATCGGCCAAATAATTCCCGAACGAACGCAGCACATATTCCAACGCTGCCACCGAACGGGGCACCTTCAAAGAACCACGCAAACCGGTTCCTTCCCATGCGACAGAATATTTCCGACCGAGCGACCGCTTCAGCGTATCACGAATGCTATGAGCCACCTCATAAGCCTCCGTCAGCTTCACCTCAAGCGTTCGTCGGCAGACCCGCAAGGCGTCCCGTCCCTGGCGATAAGCATCGGTCGCCACCGTCAATCCATTTAGATCACTATCCACCGCCGACTTAGCCCCGACCAACAACCCCATGTTCGTCGCGTGCAAGGCAGCTCCCGCCCTCAGTTTTGTGCCTCCCTGGATCAATCCCGCCACTGTCTTATGAAACTTCTGTTGCATCGTGTTGAATGTTCCATCCAGAAAGGCCGCACCGTTTCTTCCGCTACGACACAAGGTGTGTTTTCCACCCGCGTTTCAGTCGCTCATGAATCGAACATTCGGTTTATGACACAAGCGCCATGCCCCGCATAGGCCAAAAGTTGCGACAAATTCCGGCCTCCCCATTTGGCCTTGGAGTGACAATAGTTTACACAACTAAAATAATCTCATTTCCAGGGCTGTTTTTTCGATTTTCGCCTTCTAAATCCATCGGAAAAAGTCGTGGGAAATATTTCAGCGACTCCCAACCACTGGAAAACATTGTCAGAAATATTTCCCACTTTGTTACCTATTGAAAAAAGTCGTGAGAAATAGTTTCAACCTCTTCACCCACTCGAAAAAATCGTGAGAAACTTTTCTTACCATGCCATCCAACGAACTGAGTTGTGAGAAACTTTTCTTACGATGTCATCCAATGAATCGAGTTGTGAGAAAACTTTCACACTACTCCGCTCATAGAAAACCACTGTGGAAAAAAAAATCTCTCACCACTGCGCGTTGAAAAATTCGGTAGGAAATAATTCTTCCCTTAATGCCCACAGGAGGAGTTTTCGGAAAACATTGCGCGAAGCCTGCCGACGCTGTTCGTTCTACAACCACCGTAGCGCGGACTTTAGTCTTAATCCGGCAGTTGGAATTCAACGCAGAGGCGTAGCGGATTTATGCTTTTTGCCTTCTTATAACACCTCATCTAAAAGGTGAGTGCCCGGAAGACTTGGAAAAGCTTCATATCTCTCCTCTCTCTGCGCCTTTGCTTCTCTGTGTCTCTGCGTTAACTGCCGTTTTTAGGTTTATGTAAAGAATATCAGCGCACAGGGGTGGAACGTCGCGCGGCAGGGCTTATGACGCTCGAACAATCTCACGCGCTGCGGCTGATGCTTCGCACAAATCAGAACTATAACGGTTTGCCAAAAGTAATTTCCGGATAGGTCCTGAATCGAGTTATTCTAAAGGAGTAGGAATAAACGATATCGCACAGCTTCGGTGCATCTGGCCGGAGGCCCAAAGGGCCGGCAATCCCTCAGCCCAGCCCACCGGGCTGGGTAAACGGTTTTACCACATTTGCGGCCTGAAGGGCCGCGATATCCGGGCTCTTAATCCCCCAACGTAGCATTCCAACAAACGCAATACCTACTGGAGGATGCTGAATACTGAA
>JACDHS010000164.1 GCA_013820875.1 Verrucomicrobiota bacterium
TGATAATCTCGCGTGCTGCGGCTGATGCTGCGCACAAATCAGAACTATAGAAACAACGAACCGCTCTGCGGTTACGCCGCGCTCCGATTCTACAATCTCACCCGGAAAAAATCGCGCCCCTAAAAGGCGACCGGCTTCCCTCCTCTTGCATTCTCGAGGGAGATGCGTCAGGGTTGTTTCATCCCCCGGGTTTGTGTATAACAAAGGTCGTCCGCGTCATGAAAAAAGTAATCTTTCTTCTGCTTGGTATCCTGGTTGTCGGGATGGTGGTTCATTGGAAACGGGTTTCTGATCAAGAAGCTCTCATGGCAAAGGAACGCGCTGCCTGGGCTCAAGCGAAGGGCGAACTGGAGGCGGCACTCCAGAAAAAAGCAACGGCTCCCCTGCCCCCTCCGATCATTATCAAAGAAAAGGAACTGGTGCAGGTGCCGGCCCTGGCGGATCCGCGAGAGATCATCGCTCGATTGAAGGAGATTAAAATTTCTTCCGCCGGGCCACAGACCAAAAACAGTCGCATCGCCATTCAACACTTTGAAAACCTGATCGCCTGCGGAACCAATGCCCTGCCTCCGATTCGCGAGTTTCTGTTGCTTAACCAGGAGGTGGATTATGATTCATGGATCAGTCCACGCGCTTCCCGCGATGGCCGTGTGAGCACCTCCTTTGTTTTGCCTCCTTCGCTGCGATTCGGTTTGTTCGATGTCAGCCGCCACATTGGGGGCGAAGAAGCCGAATTGTTATTGAGCGAAATTCTGGAGATGACGGGTCGAGGCGCTGAACTGGCCTACCTGGCTCGTGTCCTGCAGGAAATCGCCCCGGACAAATACCGTGAAATGGCGCTGAATAACGCCCGCGAACTCCTGGCCAATCCGCTCACCGGCACTTCCTCCGGGCTGGACCGATACGATCGCGAATATCTTTATGGTGTCCTGTCGTTCTTTGGAGATGCCAGTTTCGCGGGTGAAGCGCAGGCGCAACTCGCGCGTGCGGATGGTTCGGTGGATCGCGGTGCGCTGCGTTACCTGCAACAAACCCTGGGCGAACAGGCTCTGCCTTTCATCGCGCAGAAGTATGATGATCCAGCCCTTAACTCTTCCGGGAAAGAACGACTCGGGCGCTTCGCGCTCAATTTTGCCGGTCTGAATCCACAAGCCGACGCTCTCTGGCGGCATGCTATTCTCGATAAAACGCTGCCTTTGAGTGAACGAAACGAGCTGATCGAAGATTTGAACCAGGATGGATTCGAGAGCACGAAAAATCCGACTGCGCGCGATTTGGTGTTGATTACAAATCGGCTGGCATTGATCGAACGACATCGCGGCGAGGCCGATCATCGGCGGATTACGGATGGTTTCAATGAAGCGGAACGGGATCTGCGCCGGATGCTGGAGAGACATGCCGCCAGGCAGGCGCAGAAGCCGTAATGCTTTTGCTCAATGGATTGGGATCACGTTGTTTTCCAAAAAACGCCGACCCAATCTGATATTCTCCGGGTGGCCTGTCACCAAAAAGGACATTCCCCAACCCTGATCAGTTTTAATTGCTGTTGATGGTTACGATTAGCAGACCGCTACCAAGAGCCCTCGATTGACTATTTTCGGAACACTGCTGTAGAACACATATCGTTCCCCAAGAAACCCGCCGTGCAGGCACTCTATCCTAGAGCTTTTGCAGGCAAAGTCAGCAGTCCTGTACACACACACACAAAAAAACACCCGTTATGAAACCCAAGACCCAACTAGCCCTGGCGGCTCTCGCAACTTTATGTTGTGCGTCCACCCTGCAGGCGCAATCCGGACGACAGGCAAACGCCATCTGGATTCGCGATAGCGCCAAAGTAGTCAACCTGACGTATCACACGTCAGGAATCTCCGCCTCCGCTTCCACAGCGCGGGCTAACATCGTGGACACGGCCAAATGCCTCCGGGCGCAAACGAGTTGGTACGCGCACCCGGGCACGTCCTATGTCTGGTTGCACTCGGGCATGGTGAGCACGATCAAAACATTGGCTTCAACCTATGGGTATTCGATGGTGGTCACGGAATATGCAGGCGGCAGTCATAGCTCCACTTCTTATCATTATAGCGGAACCGCTTTCGACGTGAGTTCCATCAATGGTCGTGGGGTTAGCTCCAGCCATCCGTCCTGGAAAACATTTAACCAGCGTTGCCGCGATCGTGGTGCGATCGAAAGTCTCGGGCCGGGTTTCGTTGGGCACTCCACCCACGTTCATAATGCCTGGCCAAGGGGAACCTCTTCCAGTTCGTCCGGTGGTTGTATCACTCAAGTCAGCGCGCCGAGCAATCTCAACGCGACGACTGTGGATCACGACACCATCAAATTGACCTGGAAGGACAACTCCAGCATCGAAACCAAGTTCCGCGTCCAAAGAAGCGGCTCTTCAAACACCGGCCCATGGACAACCCTGACCTCTTCGCTGGGTGCGAATACGACAAGTTATAACGCAAACGGCCTGACCCCGGGCAAGAAGTATTGGTTCCGGGTGCGCGCGGAAAACAGCAACGACAATTCTCCCTGGTCGAATGTGGACAATGCCACCACCAAAGATGTCAAAGCAAATGCCCCCTCTGGTCTGACGGCCACTGCTGTCAACGACGTCCAAATCAACCTTTCGTGGACCGACAACTCCAACAATGAAGATGGATTCAAAATTTATCGTTCAACAGATGGAACAAGTTTCACTGCGATCAAAACGGTGGGAATCAACGTCAAAACTTTCAACAATACTGGCCTGGCTGGAAATCGTCGTTACTGGTATCGCGTGTATGCCTACAACACAGCGGGCAATTCGGCTGCTTCCAACACCGCCAACGACACCACTCCTCCCAAAGCGCCCAGTGCTTTAAGCGCAACAGCCGGAAGTGGCAGTCTCTGGAATACAATCAATCTTTCATGGACCGATAACTCCACGGCTGAGAGCGGGTTTAAAATTGAACGTTCCACCGCTTCCGGAGGTCCGTTCTCCCAGATCGCCACCAACGCGGCCAGCGACCGGACCTTTACCAACACTGGCCTGGCAGCAAACACGACCTATTACTATCGCGTGCGTTGCTACAATGCGAACGGCAACTCGAGTTATTCAAACACGGCCAGTTCGCCGACTGGAAATGCTCCGCCGATCCTGAGCGCCATAGGAAACAAGACGGTAGCAGGTGGTGGTTCCCTGACCTTCACTGCCGTGGCGACAGATCCCAACCAGGTTGTGAACACGACGACATGGCAAACCTTCCAAAGCTATGGACATAACTCGAAGAACGACACGATTCTTTTTCACAAGCCCAACAATTCGGCAACGACCAGCGCCTTTCAGGATACTTCGACGAATTACACTTTAATCCGGACGAATGGCCCTACCGGCAATGGCAGCACCAAAACGATGAAAGTGGGCTGGGGATTCAAAACCGGCACCGCCAATTATTGGGTCCGCTTGAATACCTTCAATGTTGCGACGAACCCGAATCCAACCATCGCACTGGACCAGATTGTTCGCTTCAAAATCCATTCCAGCAAAGCAGTCAAGGTCGGCCTGGGTATCCGCGAGACCGGCACGACAGCCGCTTACGGCGCGAATGGAGGGACTACGGGAGTCATTGAATGGGTCGGTGTCACGAATGTGGTCAGTGGAAATCCGATTCCGAAAAAGCTGATCGCTGCAAACACCTGGACGACGGTGAGTTTCAACATTCCATTTGAGCCGCAAGTTGGATTCACCGGTGACGGTGTTATTCCGCAAAGCGGTAAAGGTGTGCTGGAACATCTCATCCTCAAAGGTGAAGGTGGCACAGGGGCCTATGCAGTTTATCTCGATGACTTCGCGGTAGTGGCTCAGAACACTTTGATTTACAGCCTCGATTCCGGTGCGCCCGCAGGGGCGAGCATCGGGCGTCGCAACGGTAAATTCACCTGGAACCCAACGACCGGCCAGGTGGGCGTCCACACGATCACCGTCCGCGTAAAAGACCAGGGTGGTGCAGAGGATTTTGAAACCATTCGCATCAATGTGACCGGTGCCGGAAACAACAAACCGGTTCTGGCCACGATTGGAAATAAAACGGTAAATGAATTGAGCCTGCTGAGCTTCACCGCCACTGCGACCGATCCGGATGCTGGCCAAACTTTGACGTTCAGTTTGGTTGGCGCGCCGAGTGGGGCGAGCATTAGCACTGGAGGCGCCTTCACCTGGACACCGACCGAAGCGCAAGGCCCCGGGAGCTATCCAATCACGGTCAAGGTGACCGACAATGGTTCCCCTGCCTCCAACGACACGCAGACGATCACCGTGACAGTCAAGGAAGTTAACAGCGCCCCTGTCATGGCTGCAATCAGTGATCAGATTGCCATGGAGTTGCAGACGTATAACTTTACTCCATCTGTCACAGATTCCGACCTGCCGGCACAGACGTTAACCTACAGCCTCATCTCTGGTCCGGAAGGAATGACGATCAATCCAAGCACCGGAACGATCAGTTGGATGCCCGGTGAAGATGAAGCACCTGATACCTACCAGGTCGTGGTCCGCGTCACTGACAACGGTGTCCCGGCATTGATTGCTGAACGGGCATTCAACCTCACCGTCGAAGAAGCCAACTCTGCCCCGGTATTGCACGTGGGCACAACGGTGTTGAAGGAATTGCCATTGACCGACTTCGAAACAATGGCTGCTGGCACCTACAATGGAACCGTGTTGTTGCGCCAACCCTCCTTCTCATCTTCGACAACAAACTTCCTGAATGCGGCGCCGAATCTTTCGTCGGTCACTGACGAATTCCCGGAAGGGGTCGCTGGCCAGAGAACATTACACACCAGCTTCAGTTTCAAGACTGGCTCGTCCAATCCGTGGGTGCGCCTGAGCACGTTCAACACCACAGCCGGTTATGCTGTTGGAAATCCAACTGTCAGCCTCAGCAACAAGTTGCGCTTCAGTATCTATGCAGATCGCGCAGTGAAGCTGGCAATCGGCATTCGTGAAACCAGCACCACGGCTGAAATCGGCGCGGACGGTGGAACAACCGGCCCCATCGAATGGGTCGGCGCGACACTGAACAGTGGCAGTCCAAATCCAAGTCGCACCATAACGGCAGGAGAATGGACAGTCGTGGAATTCGATATGCCGAACGAAGTGATCACAGCATTTCCAGGATCCGGAAACGGTGTCCTCTCCTCCGCCAGCGGCAAAGGTGTCCTGGAACATCTCGCCATCGTTCCGATTGACGGAACCGGCACCTACAATGTTTATGTTGATACCTTCGCAGTTGTGGCGCCATCCGCTCTCTTCATCGTGGATACGGGCAAGACAATCGTACTGACCAATGGAGCCACCGACATTGACTTCCCCGCTCAGGATCTAACATTCAGCCTGGAACCCGATGCCCCGGAAGGTGCCTTCATTGATTCCAAGAGCGGAACCCTGGAATGGACTCCAACCGCTGCGCAAAGTCCCAGCACCAACACGTTTGGTATTCGCGTGACCGACGATGGCGAACCGGCCCTCAGCGACGTGAAGAACGTGACGATTGTGGTGAACAAGATCAACACAGCCCCTCGCATGGTCTATTTCTTCAATGAATTCTTCGTCACTCCCGGTGAACTGGTGGAATACCAGGCATCAGCCGACGACGATGATCTGCCAGCCGACACCTTGACCTTCAGCATGCCTGTCGGGCCTTCCAGCGCGACCCTCGATCCGGTAACCGGAATGTTCACGTGGACACCGAGCACGGCGAACGGCGTCAACTACATCACCATCCGCGTGACGGACAACGGCACCCCGGCGTTGAGTGACGAATTGACACTGATCTTCATCGTCTCAGAAACGAACAATGCTCCGACCCTTAGCCTGGGTACAGCACGCGTGACCGAGCCGATCGTGACATTCGAATCGTTCACCAACGGGACTCCGAGTGAACAAGTGATGTTTAAAAAGCCTGCCAACTCTGCCACCACCAGTGCGTATGTTGAAACGGCAGCAACCAACTACACCTCAGTCACAACATCTTTCCCCACTGGCAATCCTTTGGCAGGAGCGAAAGTGTTGCGGGCCGACTGGTCCTTCAAGACGGGCATGTCAGACTATTGGATCCGTCTCGTCACGGCCAATACCACATTCCTGCCCAACCCGACGATCAACGCCAGTGCTCGTGTGAAGTTTGATATTCACACCTCGAAAACGTTGAAGGTGGGTCTTGGTATTCGCGAAACGGACACAACGGCTGAGAACGGTGCGAACGGCGGCATTAGCGGAGCGATCGAGTATGTCGGAGTTGGCAGCAAGATTGGCACAACGCCCGTTCCCACACGAACCGTGAACGCCAACACCTGGACCACACTCGAGTTCGATCTTCAAAACGAAGCGATGCAAACATTGACCGGTAATTCCATCCTCTCGGGTGGCCAGCAGGTTCTTGAACACCTGATCCTCAAAGGCGAAGGTGGAACAGGAGCTTATTCGGTTTACCTGGATAACTTCGAAGTGGTCACAATAGAAACACTGCCGGGCACCATCGCCATGAAATCCGGAAGCACGTTGACCTTCACAGCGGCTGCTACCGATCCGGAAAGCCACGCGCTGGAATTCGGGTTGATCGAAGGCGCTCCAGAAGACGCGACCATTAATCCTCTGAATGGCCTGTTCGCGTGGACACCAACTTCCGCTGTTGATGGAACCACTAATGAGATCACCGTGTTCGTGCAGGATGCTCCTCCTGGCGGTTACCAGACTCAGAGCGATTATCAAACCGTCACAGTTGAAGTCTATGCTGACACAGTTGGAACTCAGTCTGCAGGGGACGACTCTGTAGCCGCCGGCGAAACCGTCACAGTTCAATGGAATGCAACGCCGGGTGCGGTTTACCAGGTCCAATACAAAGACTCCGCCTCCAGCATCTGGACCAACGTGGGTGAACCAATCACCGCTACAAGCTCCGTGGAAACAGTGGCCCTGGAGAACAATCAAGCTGCTGGTTACTATCGAGTTGTGGAAGTCTCGAGCAGTTCCGACGAATAAGAAAGTATTCACACGGCCCGCCCCACGAAAAGGGGCGGGCCTTTTTCTTTTCCTTTTTTCTCCAAAGAAACTTCAAATCCCTGCAACCCTCCAATACGATCTTCACCGATCCCGAATACTCCCATGAAAAAAACATTTCTGTTGATTCCGTTATTCCTCTTAATAGCGCTCGCAGCATTTTTCTTCTTTCGGAAGAACCAGAGCAGCAGTGGAACTCTGGCAGGCACACACCAACCAACTGCTGAACAAAAGCAAACACCCACTCTCTCCAAACTTCATGTGCCGGCTCCTCAACAAAATCTATCTGAGTTTCAGAAAATCGATGTGATCGTCCGGCTCCGGGCCGCAGTAGCGGCGCAGGACGGAGATGCAATGGGAGTGGCTTACCATGAGCTGATCGCCTTGTTCGAAGCACATCCTGAACGCGTGGAAGACTACATCGGCATGATGCGTTCTGAACAAGACGAACACGTGCTGCGCGTCTTCACTTTGGCCCTGGCAGCCAGCGAATCCGGGTTATTGGCGAATGAAGAGATCATCAAGATGGCCATGGAACTGGCAAAGGACAGTTCGTTCGAACAAAGACAGCACATCATGCTGCATCTCATGTCCAACTTCGAAATGCGCGATGACGTGTTTGGGTCTATTCTTGAGATTTCCCGGCAAGATCCGAATTCGCAGGTAAAAGCCAGCAGCCTCATCGTTATGGCAGATTGGATGGATCGTTTTCCTGACAAATCGGATGTTCTGCTGCAAAAGATCGGCGACATTTTCAAGACTGCAGAAGATGAGGACGTACGCGTCCTCTCCTATCAGGTTTTGTCTCTGCACAAGGAACAGTTATCAAGGGAGATGCACCTGCTCCTGAGTGAAAGACTCATGAGCGAGCCGGACTCCTTTGCCGGAAACCTGATCGCGACCGCACTGTTTGCCGCTCCTGATGACATTCGCATGGACGCGCTGGCTCAAACACAATCGGCTTTCGACAAAGAAGCCGATCCCGAAAGAAAGAGGAATCTACTCGCTCAGATAGTCTGCCTTTCGCGAGGAGACGTCACAGAACTGCTGCGGCAAATTTCATCGGGTGACACACCTTTGGCGCACGATGCCCGTGATTACCTGGCGATTGTCTCAACCGGCGGACCATTTGAGCCACAGGACATCATCATGCACAAAGACATACGCGATGGAGATCACAGTTCATGCACCAATCCCGACCATAAACATTGAAATCCCGACACAGTTTATAGAAGAAGTTTCCCATAAGGGCATTCACCATAACACGCATCACTAACATCCGATTTCCAAAAACACGCAACATCCTCAACTTCTCCGAAATCTTCCCGCATGAAAAAGGAGCAAGTATATGGTCATTGGAATACAGCAGATTTTTGAAATTAATTTCACCGACGAAACCTGGATGATTCAACTTGGAAAACTGAGCTTACGGGCCGAAAAGATTGTCCTGAAAAACTTCGCGGCTACTTCAGTCAGCATGCCGTACGTCAAAGCAATCCTGACGCAGAACAATCTCTATATCAGTTCATGGGAAGACGATCTCGTGATTGAACGATGCAGTTCTTGATCCGCAGCGAGCGGGACTATTCCAGCCCTGCAGCGTTACGATTCTCAAAGTCGCACCTCAGCGAACAGTGACTTCCTGCTTTCATTCACCAAACAGTTGCTGTTTTCTGTCACCCGCCTGAGCAACAGGCACAAAGCCATGGGCAAAGAATTCAGCATCACGCCAACAAACGTTCCACCAGTTGAAACCAAATATCGCCGGATCACGACGCAGTTGCCGCATCCGGACTCCGTTCCGACAATTGAAAAGCTGCGCCTTTTTGAGCCGATTTCCATGCGCGGCCAACCACCCATCGTGTGGGATCGTGCCGAGGACATTTTCGTCTATGATAAATATGGCAATCGCTGGCTCGATTGGTCGAGCGGTGTCCTCGTGACCAACGCAGGCCATGGCGCCAAAGAAATTCGCGACGCGATTATCAACCAGGTCAACAGCGGACTCCTGCACAATTACGTTTTCCCAAGTGAAGAGCGCGCGGAACTGGCGGAATACCTCGCTGGACTGGCGCCAAAAGGTTTGGAGAAAGTCTTTTTGCTCACGACGGGTTCGGAAGCAACTGAGTGCGCCCTCAAACTCGCGCGCAGTTGGGGCATTAAACAAGGTGGCAAAAAGAAAATTGGCATCGTTGGGTTCGAACGCGGTTTCCATGGCCGCACCCTCGGCTCGCAACAGGCGGGCGGCATGGCCGGGCAAAAGACATGGATCGTCAATGAAGACCCAGCAATCATCAATGTTCCGTTCCCCGACGGTTATTGGCAGACGGATACGAGCTTCGAATCTCTGTTGAGCGCCATTGAACAGCGCGGTTTGCAACCGGAGAACATCGCGGGCGTCATGATGGAAAGTTACCAGGGTGTTGGCCCTGATTTTGCGCCGGTTGAATACGTGCAGAAACTGCGCAAATGGTGCGATGATCATGGCATCGTTTTAATTTTCGATGAAGTGCAGGCGGGCTTCGGTCGGACTGGAAAATTCTGGGCCTTCGAACATTACGGTGTCGCGCCGGACATCATCTGCTGCGGCAAAGGCATCAGCAGTTCCCTCCCGCTTTCCGCGGTGATCGGTCGCAATGACATCATGGACCAGTTTCCGCCCGGCTCCATGACCAGCACACACACCGGAAATCCGGTTTGCGTTGCCGCCGCCATGGCCAGCCTGAGAAAAATAAGGAATGATAAGCTGACCGAAAATGCGGCGACGCTTGGCCCCATTCTGCTCGAAGCTTTGCAGCAAATTAAACAGAAACATTGCGACGTGATCGGCCATGTCACAGCCACCGGACTGGTTGGCGGCCTGCAGATTGTGAAACCGGGCCTCAAAGAGCCGAACCACGATCTGGCCCATGCAATCATCGAAAAATGTTTTCACAAAGGGCTCCTGTTTTTCTCACCAGTGGGTGCCTGGGGACAAACAGTGAAGATTGCGCCACCCTTGACGATTCCTGAAGAAGCATTGCGCGAAGGAATTGCTGTTTTGGCAGAAGCGGTGGACGAGGCAGTCGCGGCCGCTAAGTGACGCGAAGGAGCGATGCCGCAACCGGTCGGTGTAACGCGGATATTCAATCCGCCTGGACGTTAACCACGCCGAGCGCCCCGATATTCCCGACGGCAAGCGGATAGAGACAACGGCTTTACTCAACGCAGCGTTTCAATATACAGAATCACTGACTCAATCTGTGCATCCGTGATCACCCCTTCATAGCTCGGCATGCCGGCATCCGACTTTTCGAAGCCGCTCACAACTTTCGCGGTTGGATCAATAATTGATTCGCGCAGGTACGCTGCATCAGCGACAACTTTCCCGGCATTGGCCAGGCTTACCTCGCTGCCGAACAACCCTTTCCACGTCGGACCCGATTTACCCAGTTTCGAACCATCTACGGAGTGGCAGGCGATGCATCCCATCAGTTCAGACACTCTTTTCCCTTCCTTGACGTTAATCGGAGCCTCCTCAGCAATAGTCTCACTTCCCTTCAGAGTGAGATCAACGATGACCGGCTCAAAACCTTCTGTTTTCGGATCAAAGGAAATTAATTCATACGGCGTGAAATACGCATTCTGCTGAAACGTCTTTCCTGATTCAGTGCCCAACGACCACCCGAAACGCATCTGCATGACCGGTTGCATATCTGGGATTCCGACAAACACCGCTTTGCGATCATTCGACAGGTAAACACTGCTGGCAAACATCGCATCCTGGCCTTTGCTGCCATCCAGTTTGAAATGAGGCGACCCATAGTTTGCCGTGCGCTGATAGTTCCATCGTTCAGCGGAAAAGTTCGATAGAGCGGTGGCCTTCGTTTTATCCAGGAGAACATCGAACCGCAGCAACATCCCCTCCTTCATAGCCACAATTTCACGAGGCATCGTGCTGTTGTTTTCTCCCCCCGTGTAACGCACGCGAGCCAGTCCACTGATCTGTTCCGCTTGAGTGCCCCAGATTTGGAAACCTGCAATATAAAGTTGTCCATCCACCGGGTTTACCGCACCGCACAACGGCGGAAACAAAAAGTCACGGGTAAGACTCACGACTGCCCCCTGCTTCCGCGATCCACGATCATTCAAAAGAGTGACGAACAGCTCCGGACGATAGTAACCGATGTGAATCAAACGATCATTCATCGATCCCATCCGGGCATCGCGCAACCACACCTGCCCTGCCCCGGAAGCATTAATGGAATGCGGAATCCACGTGAGCGGATCTGCGATGGGAGCGGGATATTGTTCCTTGGGCTGTGACCCGGTGAGAAACCCGTAATATTGATTCCCCTCCACCACGTGCAACGGTGTGGCGGGGGTGTAATGCCCTTGTTGATCGCTCGCGGTAACCAAACCTGTCTTTGGATCAACCCCCATGAATGGCTGACGCAATCCCCAGCCAAGGACAGTGGTCGTTTTACCATCAGGAGAGACGCGCAAAACTGTTCCATTATGCTTACCAATCGTCGCACCCTGTTGTCCCCCTTTTGCGATAATAAACGAACCATCCGGCCCGACCCGCATGCCACTGGCGAACTCACGAGTTTCCGCCGTCTGGGCGAAGGCATTGGAAAACAGCCTGTGAACATCGGCCTCGCCGTTTCCATCCATGTCACGCAGATTCCAAATTCCGTTTCGATCAAAAACAAATAATTCTTCATCCCGTACCGCGATGCTCAACGGCTCGTGCAAACCGGACGCGAACCGTTTCCACTTCAATCCACTGAGATTCTCTCGCAGACCGGAAATCAACCAGACATCGCCGTCGTAGGTCACTGCCGCGGCGCGGCCATCTTTGAAGAACGCCAGATCAGCGAAACGCACATTGCGCTTCCACGGGTTTGTGGTGGGCAAGGCGATGTTGTCCACAACACAATCCTCATCCGATTCAGAAAGACTCCCACTTGTGGTGATGATTTCAGGCCACCGCAATTCAGCAGGTTTGGCTTTCAAACTTTGCGCGGGCCGGGCTGCAGAATTCAACGACATTGCCACAGAAAACTCAGTGAATGTATAAGAAGGAACAACCCGCAGGAACCAAGTGCCTGCTGACTCATGCAGTGATACCGCAGGAGCGTCTCCCACCGTGTTGGCCAGCACCGAAACATCCAACCTGTTCGTCAGCGATTCCGGTCGGCTCCCAACAATCAGCGTAAAACTCTTCTCGCGCTTCCCGATTTCGAACGTTCGCTGCACCTGTGCGATTCCATTTTCCACGCGCGATTCCATCCATTCGCGGATCGGAACGTCTTCTATATCATATTCCAGCCAGACAACATTCTCCCGAAGGCGAACCGCTTTGAACCGGCCGAGCCTGGGGTCAATCGGTCCACGCCCAATCTCCCTTGAATCCGGCCCCGGCTCGCGAGGATCAATGCGCGAAACCTGTTCACCGGGCTGCCAACCGGGATAGATGCCATTGGCAATCCATGGCGTGCCGATAATTTCAGGCAGTTTACCCTGCCCTATCGGCGCCTTTGCTCCAGCCACCTGATAGGAACCTTGCGACATCGAAACGGGAGTCACCCCTTTGCCGTGCCAGATCGCAGACACGCGCAGGAGATCCACATCGAAGCAGGCCCAGCAATCGTTCCCGAGATTCAGAATGATACCGCGCGGCGTTAAATTATTGGTCGGCCAGCCTGCTCCCAGGTTGCGGGCATCGAGGACGGAAGAAAAAAATGGAAAGTCCGTTTCCACAAAATTGTTCCACAGGGCCGGAGCCGGAACGGACGGTTTTGCGGCTGTTGGTTGACCGGGTTGATTTTGCCCCTGCACGAATTGCGTGCCTATGGAGAAAAACAACAATATGGCGAGAATAGGTTGGCTGGCTTTCATCCGAAACGTCTTTTGAACTCTACTTTGCTGATCGTAGCAAGTCTGGAAACCAAATGCATTATCAACTGTATCAACTGATCGATGCAAGTTGTGGGGATGACTCAGGACTGAAAGTCCGTCATGTGATAGCCTGGGCTGCAAGCGAGTCCGACGAGCAAGGCCCAGGTAAATGCAATCGAAGGATTCTGAACTCTGTAAGAGCGCCATGAGTGATCCCGAGGTACCGGTGCCAACGGCGAACGAAATTATAAAGACGAACATGTCGCCCCGCTGGGGCTTGCGATCCATTCACACATCGGATCTATAAACATGTCGCGCCGCTGGCGCTAGGACTCACCGCTTACGCGGTTTTGGGGATGAGGCCGTGGAAAACGATTATTCCAATCCTCACTCCCGCTTCACTTCGGGTTATTCGCCCTTCTCAATGGACAAAAGCGAATGTGCGCCCTTTTCCGTATACCAGCTCATATCCCAACTCTCATCTTGATCTTTATAACGGTTGCCATAAGTAATTTCCGGATAGGTCCTGAATCGAGTTATTCTAAAGGAGTAGGAATAAACGATATCGCACAGCTTCGGTGCAGCTGGCCGGAGGCCCAAAGGGCCGGCAATCCCTCAGCCCAGCCCACCGGG
>JACDHS010000165.1 GCA_013820875.1 Verrucomicrobiota bacterium
GCTTGAGACCATCCAGACGGTTTTCGGATGATCTGGAAGTGGGCTTGAGACCATCCAGACGGTTTCCGGATGATCCGGAAGTGGGCTTGAGACCATCCAGGCGGTTTTCGGATGATCCGGAAGTGGGCTTGAGACCGTCCAGCCCACGTTCTGGGCGTCTCTAAGCAGAAAACCCCTTATTTTCGATAGTGTAGTTTTTTGACCGCCTGCGATTCGCGGTTTAACTGCCGTTTTAGGTTGATGCGCGAATCATCGCTTTGGTTCGGTCTGAGGCTTCCTGGGATCGCTGAATGATGTACTCGGGCGAGTAGGAAACGCATTCATTTCTCGCATTGACGAGGTCAGGAGGGCGTTGAGAATGTGCGAAACAGCACATCGGTTGGGATGGGAACAGTGTGCAATCCGGCAACATCCTTTACAGAACAAACCGGAACATTCTTCACACCCCACTTCCCTCAACCTGAAACCTCAAACTCCTATTCCCAGCCACTTACATCAGCAGAATACCCGTTTCCCACGTGATTTTCCAACGTTCGGAGACGAGGAAAACGCGTTTTCCACCTCGCCGCCCGCTCCGAAACGAGAATTTTCTGGTGAGGACATTCGTGCGGCGATTGCCGCGATTTGTCCAAGGCCCACCTCACCCGGTTAAAACCATCCCCGTCCAAAGTCATCCGAGAAGTTGACAGTCCCGCTTCAAACTGTTTCCGTTGCGCCCGTGCAATTATGCGGGACTGAAGTTTCAGTTTTTCCACAGCGATTTTAAATCGCGAACGTTCCTCTGCATCCAGTGAATTCCATCATCTAAATGAAAGTTCCATTCAAAGTAGTTTCCGGTTCCATCACAGCTCCCAAAGGTTTTCGCGCGGCAGGTGTCTTTTGTGATATCAAACGTCTCGGCACGGGCAAAGGTTCCCAAAAAGGAAAGAAGCGTGACATTGCGCTGATCATCTCCGCAGTGCCGGCGACCGTCGCTGGGATGTTCACCACCAACCAGGTTTGTGCGGCTCCGGTGAAAGTTTGCGTGGAACGGGTGAAAGGCGGCATCGCACAGGCCATCGTGGTGAATTCCGGAAACGCCAACGCCTGCACCGGCAAACAGGGAATGAAAGACGCACTGGAAATGACCAGCGTCGTTGCAGATCAATTTCACCTTTCAAAACAGTATGTCCTCGTAGGCTCCACCGGTCGCATTGGCGTCACCATGCCGATGGAAAATGTGAAGAGTGGTATCAAGGATGCAGCATGGCGGGTGAACAGTACGACTGAGAATGCGAACCAGGTGGCCGAAGCCATCATGACGAGCGACACCAAACCGAAGCAGATCGCGGTCGAGGTGCAACTGGGCGGAAAGACGGTGACGATCGGTGGCATCTGCAAAGGCGCTGGAATGATTCAACCGGGGATGAGTGCAACAGGCGCACGCCCTGCCGCGGTTCCGCAAGGTTTACATGCCACGATGCTTTCGTTCATTACCACAGATGCCGCCATCCAGGCGTCCGTATTGCAGGTGGCCTTGGAAGAAGCGACCGCGCAAAGTTTCAATCGTATCACCGTGGATGGCGACATGAGCACCAACGATACCGTGCTGGTCCTCGCCAATGCTCTCGCTGAAAACGACGCAATCACCTCCGTTAAATCCAAAGATTTCGCCGCGTTTCAAACTGCTCTGAATTATGTCTGCCTCGAACTGGCTAAGATGATCGTCCGCGATGGCGAAGGTGTTTCTCGCTTTGTCACTGTGCGCGTGAATGGCGCGAAGACTTTTGCCGACGCCGATTCCGCTGCTCGTGCCGTTGCGAACAGCGCGCTCGTGA
This sequence comes from Verrucomicrobiota bacterium, assembly GCA_013820875.1. Classification (GTDB taxonomy): domain Bacteria; phylum Verrucomicrobiota; class Verrucomicrobiia; order Limisphaerales; family JACDHS01; genus JACDHS01. The sequence continues at coordinate 1,818 of JACDHS010000165.1, forward strand.
AAACCAGTTGGAATGGCGGCGATCCGAATTGGGGTCGCATCATTGACGCCATCGGCTACAGCGCGGCAACGGTCGTAGAAGAAAAAGTGGATATTGGCTACAGCGCGCCTGGATCAAAAAAAATCATCTTGAGTTTAAAACGCGGTCAGCCCACCAAGAGCACTTTCAAGGCATTGTGTGCTGCCGTCGCGCCGAAGGAATTCGACCTGCACATCAATCTCAACGTGGGTAAAGCGGGTGCCTTAATGTATGCCGCTGATCTGACCGAAGAATACGTGGAGTTTAATAAAGGGGATGTAACTGACCCGGGATCGTTGGGGGGCTAAACCTTTACACCCTCATAAATCGAGGAAAGCGGGATTGCGAAATCGAGGGACAACAATCGTTGCTGTTGTTCTGCGGCGGTAATGATTTCCGGACGCCAGTTCTCTTTTCGGCGGAACACTGTGACTTCCATCTTGTTCTGCGATACTAACACATATTCTTCAAGGGTTTCGATTTGTAAGTAGCTAAGGAATTTTTCGCGGCGGTCTGTGCGCTCAGTTTCGGGGGATAGCACCTCTATGATTACCTTGGGATATTGAGTGAAGTAACGTTCAGTCTCGCGCGGGTCGCACGTTACCATCACGTCTGGATAATAGAAGATGTCGTCATTTGCGATTTGTAGCCGAACTTTGACATCTGCCATGAACACTCTACAGCCTTTACCCGCCAGATGTGCGCGCAAGGCTGAGGCGATGTTGAGACTTAGAATATTGTGATCGATGCTTGCTCCTGCCATGGCATAAACGTCACCTCCTAGATATTCATGGCGAATTTCACTGTGCAATTCGCCTTCCAGGTATTCCTGAATGCTTAAGTGGGTGCCGCTTTGCAACGCTTCCATGGGGCGAGTATTGCCTCGAAGGGCTTTCTTGGCAAGGGGTGCTCGCTCACAAGAATGTTGCAACTCGTCGGGAAGTCTTTTTCATTCTCGCTGTGCAAGATTTGATTTCCAAGGCGGCTACGTTGCTCGAGGCATTGCCTTACATCCAAAAATTCAGCGGCGAAATCTTCGTCGTGAAATATGGCGGCAGCTTTATGGACTCGCCGGATCCTGCGGTGCGCAACGGTGTGGCACGGGACATCGTCTTTCTGGAAGCAGTGGAGATCAATCCGGTGGTGGTCCACGGTGGCGGCAAGGCCATCACCCGTGCCATGGAGAAAGCCGGGCTTCAAGCCAATTTCATCCAGGGCCAGCGGGTGACTGACGAAGCTACCGTGAAGATTGTGGATGACGTTCTTTCCCGTGAAATCAATCCAGAGGTGGTTGCCACGATCAATTCGTTGAGCGGCGCAGCGCAGGGGTTTGCCGGCCCGGACATTTTTACCTGCCGCAAAATTTTTGTGAAAAGCCCGGACGGCGAACAACATGACATCGGCTATGTGGGGGAAGTAATCAAGGTGAACACCGAGCCGTTGATGGAATGCATTCGAAAAGGCATTACACCGGTAATCAGTCCGACCGCTCGCGGCGAAGACGGCAAAATCTACAACTGCAACGCGGATGTTGCCGCTGCACAGGTAGCGATCGCACTGAATGCCAAGCGACTTGTTTTTATGAGTGATGTCCCCGGCCTGATGCGTGATTTTAAAGATCCTGCCACGGTCATTTCTCACTTGCACACCAGCGAAGTGGATGGACTGAAGAAAGCAGGCATCGTGGATAAAGGGATGATCCCGAAGGTGGATAGCGCAGTGGCGGCAATCAAATCCGGGGTTGAGAAAGTTTCCTTTGTGGATGGTCGTGTTCCCCATTCCGTCCTGATGGAGATTTTCACGGATGCTGGCGTCGGCACTGAAGTGGTCTTGTAAGCAGTTGAATGCGTTGTCGGAAAGTGGGATGCTGTGGGCGTGACGAATTCCGCTGCATACCTCTTGCGCGAAAATACCAACACATCGGGCCTGGAAGAAACGGCTCGTAAGGTGGCTGAGATCCTTGGCCACTATGAGATTCCTCACCTGATTGCGGGTGGCCTGGCCGTCCAGGAGCATGGTTACGCTCGTGTCACATTGGATGTGGATGTTGTTGTGCCTGATGTGCTTGAGGCGGTGGAATTTCTTACGGCAGATTTGAGCGGACCGTTCGTGCGAATCCCGAAGATTGAAGACCGGGTGAAAGATCGTCGAAACGGTGTCTTCGTTGATTTTCTGCCAGCCGGGCGTGTTCTGAAGCATGGATGCCAGGTTCCATTTCCGAATCCTTCGAAAGTTTCTGAAACCCCGCAGATCATCAGCCTGGAAGAGTTGATCTCACTCAAGCTGGACAGTTGGTCTGCGAGTCCGTTGCACCGTTTGAAAGACAAGGCTGATGTTGTTGAGCTGATCAAAAACCGCAATCTTCCCCGCGACCTGCCGGTCGCGCCGGTTGTCCGCGGTCTCTACACCGAAACATGGGATGCCCTCAAAGCTGAGTTGTAACTCGGAATCTTCTTCGTTTGGATTGACGATTTGGGATTTACGATTTACGCACTGTTTCCGGTTACGTGAGTCGTTAATCCAAAATCGTAAATCAATGAAAGATATTGTTCCGCCGCCACCGGCGATTGTTCGCAATGATGTTGCTGCCATCAAAGGTTTGTTCGAAAAAAATGTCGTTCCCACCTATGCACGATTTGAAATCGCGCTGAGCCACGGCGCGGGTAGTTACGTCTGGGATGTCACCGGCAAACGGTACCTCGATTTTGGTGGCGGCATCGCAGTCTCGTCACTGGGACACGCTCATCCGGCTATCACGGAAGCACTTGTCGAACAGTCGAAGAAACTGGTTCACACTTCGAATCTTTATTATCACGAAAGCCAGGGGCGCCTGGCCGAAAAGCTCGTGAAATATATCGGTCCCGGGAAGGTTTTCTTTTCCAACAGCGGCGGCGAAGCGAACGAAGGTTTGTTCAAGCTGGCACGTAAATTCGGGCACGATGAAGGTCGGTTCGAAATCATTACGGCACTGAATTCCTTTCACGGCCGGACCCTTGCGTGCATTTCGGCCACTGGCCAGGACAAAGTGAAAAAAGGGTTTGAACCGATGGTGCCCGGGTTTAGGCATGTTCCATACAACGATCTTGAAGCAATTAAGAATGCGATCTCGCCCGCAACCGTTGCGGTGATGATTGAATGCGTGCAGGGCGAAGGTGGAATTACTTCCGCCTCTCCGGAATATTTACTTGGCCTGCGTAAGTTGTGTGATGAGAAGAAGATGTTACTACTGCTCGACTCTGTGCAGGACGGGCACTTCCGCACAGGGCGATGCCAGGCGTTTCAACGAATCCTTGAAAATGTTCCGGGCGCGGAGAATTTTCTGCCGGACGGTATCTCGATGGCGAAGTCGCTTGGCGCTGGTTTTCCGATTGGAGCATTCTGGGTGAACGATCGCCACTCGGCTTTGTTGAGCGCGGGTTCCCATGGTTCTACTTACGGTGGTGGGCCGCTCGCTTGTGCGGTCGGTTTGAAAGTGTTCGAAGTCATTGAGCGCGAGAACCTGGCGAATCACGTTCGTGAAACGGGAGAGTTTATCAAAGGTGGATTGCTCAAGCTCGCAGAGAAGTATCCGCAAGTGGTGAAGACGGCCCGGGGACTCGGGTTCATCATGGGCCTTGAGCTGGCGCCAGGCATCCCGGCGTTCGCCGGAAGTGATAAACCTCAAGCCGTCCAATTCGTAATTCGCCTGCACGAAGCCGGGATGCTGTCAGTGCCATCCGGAACGCAGGTTGTTCGTTTGCTTCCGCCCTACATCCTAAACCAAAAAGAGGCGGAAGAGGCCCTGCAAATCATCGAATCAGTTGTTGCCAAATTGGTCTGAAATCCATTCAATTAATGGCTTCGAAGGCACAAATTAACCTTTGTGCCTTTTTACTTTTGTAAAATGAAACACCTGCTCAGCCTTGAAAAGTTGTCCCGCGAGGATATGAAGATCATCCTTCAAAATTCCGCGGTGTTGAAGAATCAGCGCGGCGATAGCCAGCATCAACCGCTCGCCGGTCAGAGTTGGGCGCTGATTTTTACGAAATCTTCCACTCGCACCCGGGTTTCCTTTGAAGTGGGTGTTTATGAACTGGGCGGACGCCCGATGTTCCTCAGTTCGAATGATATTCAGTTAGGTCGGGGCGAACCGATCAAGGATACGGCGCGCGTGCTGGGGCGAATGGTTCATGGAGCGATAATCCGCACGTTTGCGCAAAGTGATGTTAATGAGTTTGCCGAGTTCTCTGGCATTCCTACAATCAATGCGTTGACCGATGACGAGCATCCCTGCCAGGTCCTGACAGACATTTTCACCTTCCAGGAAAAGCGCGGCCCGATTGCCGGCAAGGTTGTGACATTTGTCGGCGACGGCGCCTGCAACATGCCGATCTCCTGGATCTTTGCGGCAGCGAAACTGGGTTTCGAGCTGCGCATTGCGGCCCCGGAGAATTTTCAGCCAGCACCCGAGATACTGAAACGAGCGGGGGGCAAAATCATCGTAACAGAAGATTTGAAAGCCGCAGCCGAAGGTGCTGATTTGCTTTATACGGATGTCTGGATTTCGATGGGCAAAGAAACGGAATCTGCGCAACGGATCAAAGAACTTTCCGGTTACCAGATCAACGGGGACCTCGTGAAGATTGCGAAACCAGATGTCTTGGTGATGCACTGTCTCCCCGCTTATCGTGGCAAAGAAATCGATGAAGCAACGTTCGAGACGCACGCGCAAACCATTTTCGACGAAGCGGAAAATCGTCTCCATGTGCAAAAGTCTATTCTGAACTGGATCGTGAGCTAAATAACGGCCAGCGATGTAGTGGCAGGCTTTCCAGCCTGCCAGTTCTCGGGACTTTCCAGTCCCGAGTTCTAGAACGGCATTTGCCAACCAGCCTCGCCTTCTTGTCACGCCCGCTCAATCGAGCGTCGCTTATAGAGAAATTCGAACATGTTCCCTTCGTGCGGTTGATCCCATGAGACTTTCATCGTGGAGATTGGCCCGAGGTTGAGGCGTTCGATCAAGGGCGATTCCAAAAGTTCATCAATAAACTTTTCGTCCTTCGTAATTGCGCTGACCACAAGTGATTGGCCGATCTGTTTTAGCATTTCCGATTGTGGAACTTCCACCACGCTGGCGTAAGGACAGAGAAACTCGCGGTTGGCGAGCGGATGTGAAAACGAATCACAGCGCACAACCGTGGGTCGCAGATAAACACCGCCTTCAAAATTCACCTTGCGGGCACCGTCACGATATTTCGCAGTGACATCCTCCGCGCCAGATGTTTTGAGATCGGCGTCAATCGCGGCATCGATGTAATCGGCCATCTTCGTATTGGCAAAACCGGAGAGTCGGGCGTTTTCGTCGTCAGGTTTTGTTGGGGCGATGGGACCGAGTTTCTTAGCAAGAGCATCGGCAATCTCTGCACCATATTTTGGGACGACGACGGCCGAAGCATTAATGCAACTTCGTCCGCCATTGTCAGAGATGGAGGCTGCCATCAATTCGATGAACTCCGGCCAGTTCTCAATCTCATCCTCGCCAATGAGGATTTTACTAAAGCCAGGACCATGCAATTGGATGGCTGGATTATTGGCGTATTGGGCCATCGTGCTCTTGTCGCCGAAGATCAACGCGCGACTGCACGACTTCAGGATTTCACCCGCGCCTTCGTGGTCGGTTGGGTAAAAGCCAAATGCCTCCGCCGGGCAACCTGCGGCGATGAATGCCTGGATCAACCGGTAGGGTGTCCAGGGCTCTTCGCGGCCGGGTTTGAGGATAACCGGGATTTTCAAAGGAATCGCCGCCAACCAAAGTGAGTTCACAGCCGGTGAATTGCTTGGCATCACCAGGCCGAGTGCCTGGGTGGTGGGGAAGTAGCTGATCGGCGTTCCGAATTGTTCGCCAAAACCTTTATCCAGAATGGAGAGGTCCAATCCGCGCGTCAGGCCATTCAGCACGGTGCGCATGTTGGTGAGCGCGTGATGAATCTTCTGCATGTTGCGACGCACCATCACATGAGGCAGTCCGCTCGTGCTGGAGAGTGTTTCGATGTATTGCTGCGGTGTTTGAGTGTGCCCTCTATCGCCGAGCGGCAACGTGCCATTCAGGAAAAGTTCGCCCGTCCTGGCGCAGATCTCGATCAATTGCTCGACTGTAAACTTCTTCAAAGCCGCGCGCGACTCGGCGATCCGTTGCAGATCCTTGCGGATGATGCCTGCATTAATGGTGCTGACCTCCGCGACCGTTTCACCAGTGCGATGATTTACAATATTGATCTTGTCGAGGCTGTCATAGGAGCGGCCTCGGCGAATAACGGGAATATGCGGTATATCACTCATGCACTTAAAGAGAACTTAGCTGTAAGCAGCCGATCCAGAAAAGAATTTAACCACGGATAGGCACGGACAGAATTCACTGGCGAAGGTTCCCTGATTTTTAATCCGTGTCCATCCGCGCGTTTCACCCCTACGCCAACAACTTCTTCACAACTTCCCCATGCACATCGGTCAGTCGAAAATCACGGCCCTGGAAACGATACGTCAATTTCGTGTGATCGAATCCCAGCAGATGCAGAATTGTCGCGTGAAGATCGTGGACGTGGACTCTGTCGCGTGTCGCGTTAAATCCAAACTCATCTGATTCGCCGAGCGTCATGCCAGGTTTTACGCCACCGCCAGCCATCCACATGGTGAAACAGTTCGGATGATGATCGCGACCGTCGTTGCCGCCTTGCACCATCGGAGTGCGGCCGAACTCGCCGCCCCAAACGACCAGCGTGTCTTCCAGCATCCCGCGCTGTTTCAAATCCTTAATGAGCGCGGCGCAAGCCTGGTCGGTGTCCCGGCAGTTCTTCTTCAGGTCTGCGACCAGGTTGCCGTGTTGATCCCAGGCTTCATGAAAGATTTGGACAAACCGGACACCGCGTTCCACAAGTCGGCGAGCCAGCAGGCAGGCGCTGCCAAAAGACGTTTTGCCTTGTTCCGCGCCATACATCTCCAGGGTCTTGGGATCTTCCTTTTTTATGTCCATTAATTCCGGCGCACTCGATTGCATCCGGTAAGCCATTTCATAGGAATTGATCCGGGTGGCAATTTCAGGATCGCCCATCGCATCCAGGCGCATCTGGTTTAAGCGACTGATGGAATCAAGGGAGTCGCGCTGCATCTGTTCATCCACACCTTTCGGGTTCGACAGATACAAAACTGGATCACCGGTGTTGCGGAACATGACCCCTTGATGCAGCGAAGGCAGAAAACCAGCCCCCCAGTTCGATGCGCCTCCGCTTGTGCCTTTTGTGCCGGTGCTGAAAACGACAAACGAAGGGAGATCATTCGATTCACTGCCCAGCCCGTATGTGGCCCAGGAACCGATACTCGGCCGCCCAAACTGTTGCGAACCGGTGTTCATGAAGATCTGCCCTGGCGCATGGTTGAACGCATCGGTGTGCATGGACTTCACAATCGCAATGTCATCGGCAACACTGCCGAGATGTGGCAAAAGCTCTGACAATTCCGCACCCGACTTGCCGTAACGATTGAATTTAAATTTTGGCCCGAGCAACGTGGAGTTGGGATTAATGAATGCCGCGCGATAGCCTTTCAATAATTCTGCAGGAGGAAGTTTCCCATCCCACTTGGCCAACTCCGGCTTGTTATCGAATAGTTCCAAATGGCTCGGCGCGCCGGCCATGAACAGGAAGATGACTCGTTTAGCTTTTGCCGCAAAATGAGGCGCCTTCGGCGCCAGCGGGTTATTCGATTTGGCAAAGAGGTTTCCTCCGATTAACTGCCCTAAAGCCATCGCGCCCAGCCCGACACCGCATTCTTTGAAAAACCAGCGCCGCGTGATCTCCCGTTTTCGTTCGTTGAAAAAATGTTCCTGTTTAGTCATGTCTATTCCTTCGTAATCGCTTCGTCCAGATTGAGCAGCACGCGTGAAACCACGGTGAATGCAGCCAGTTGTGTGGGCGTTGTCCCTGCCGGTAAATTCAGTTTCTCAGTTTCACCTGCCGCCACCTCCAGCGGGTTCACCCAGCCATCTGCAATGCGCGCTTTTTGTTTTTCAATCAGGCCAAGCAACTCTTGTTGCTCACTTTTGGTTGGGCGTCGTGAAAGAACCTGACGAAAGGCGAAGTCAATTCGTTCAATGTCTGTCTTCCCTCCATCATGCAAAATTTTCAAGGCAAGCGCCTGGGCGCATTCAACAAACATCGGTTCATTGAGCGAAACCAACGCCTGCAACGGCGAATTGGAACGCATGCGGCGCACGCAGGAAAAATCTGCGTTCGGCACATCATAAGTTTGCAGCACCGGATAAGGAGTTGAACGACGCCTAAACGTGTAGAGAGCGCGGCGATACTTATCCGGGCCGGTTTCGTCCACCCACGGAAACGGACCGTAGCTGGCAGGTGGAACAAACAGGAAAGCCGGGGCGGGAGCCATAATGCTGCGACCACCGACATTTGTTCGGAGCAAACCGCTGGTGGCCAAAGCAATGTCCCGCACGATTTCACCTTCCACGCGAAACCGTGCGCCCCGTGCGACCAGCCGATTGTAAGGATCTTTCTCGTAAACCTCTGGAGTCACGCGGCTGTTCTGCCGGTAAGTGGCGCTGGTGACGATGAGCCGATGAATGTGTTTAGTGGACCAGGGACGAGCCGGTGAATGGTTGAATGGTTGCAGAATTGCATTGGACTTTGGTTCCATGAACTCAATGGCGAGCCAGTCGAGCAGTTCCGGATGGGATGGCGCTTCACTTTGCAGACCAAAATCTTCCGACGTGCTCACCAGTCCGATGCTGAAATAAGTCTGCCAGATGCGGTTCACTGCCACTCGTGCGGTCGTCGGAGATTTTTTATCGGTCAGCCATTTTGCGAACGTGAGGCGGTTCGGCTCTGCATTCGCGGGCAACGGATGCAAGAAGGCGGGCACGCCTGAATCCACTTTCTTTCCGGGGTTCAACCAATCGCCCCGTTTGAGCATGAACGTTTCGCGTTCGTTCTCCCGCGCGAGCAGAGTCATGCTGGGCGTGCCTTCCGGCCATTGTTTCCACAACGCCTCGATTTTTTCGTTCGCCTCATTCCACTCGGGAACGGTTGTTCGCCAGTAATTGAAGACCGCGTACATTTGTTTTGTTGAACGTTTTTCCCGGGGAATTTTCAGGATTTCACGAACAGCATTGGGCATTGGATCCGCAGTGGCGTTAGTGTCACTGGTGACGGAGAAACGGAACCGGCCGAGCAGCAAATTCTGGTGATCATCAGAATTCGAACCGCCGTGATTCTGCACAGTGCGAAAGGTGAGGACTGCGCCTTCCGGGAAAGTGATGGGTGTTTCCGGGACGAATACTGCCGTGCGCGATTGATTCCGCCGGCCGGGACCGGCATCGATGCCCCAGGCTGTGTCGTTGTTTTCATCGATCGCAAATGCCACAGGGCCGGTGACACGCTTTTTGTCCGAGCGATCGGCGTATTGTGCTTCCAGGGGACGTTCTTCATTGGAGAAGTCCGCCGTTGCTTTCACCAGCTTCACGTTGACCTTATTCGTGGGATTGTTGGCATCACGAGCTTCCACTTTAAATTCACTCAATGCAGCCATTCCATTGGTCGCGCGACCCGGTCCGTTGCAAGGCAGGTTCGGGTCAGTCATCAATTCCAACCGAAAGGCGCCAATCTGCGCCAGATGATTGGTCGTCACCCAGACGCCTGTTTTTTTGGCAGGAGCAAAACCGCCGGCCACCTGGGAAAGATCCGGTTGCTCCGTGTAGCGCTGGCCGTTATCGCCTTTGTGCTGCACTTTGCAAACCACCCATTCAGGTTGATTATCCTTCACTTCCTCTTCCCACCTGCCCATGCGTTCCGGCCAATCCGTAAACCGTTCCTGCAAACCTTTTTCGATCTCGGCCATCTCGCGGCGCAGATTGCTGATCTTCATTTGTTGTTCTGCCATGTAAACCACCTGGCTCGCTTCATGATCATTATTCAGGAAGGCGAACAGGCGATAGTATTCCTCCTGCGAAATCGGATCGAATTTATGGTTGTGACATTGCGCGCATTGAATGGTCAGACCCAGCATGCTTTTTCCGATGGCATCCATGCGATCGAACATCGCGTCCATCCGGAACTGTTCCGGGTCAACACCACCTTCTTCGTTCTGCATCGAATTGCGGACGAAACCTGTGGCCACAATCTGGTCTTGCGTGGGATTCGGCAAAAGATCGCCCGCAATCTGCTCAAGGATGAATTGGTCGTAGGGCAAATCTTCATTGAAAGCGTCTATGACGTAGTCGCGGTAGAACCACATGGAACGCATCTTATCTTTCTCGAAACCATCCGAGTCCGCGTAGCGCGCCGCGTCGAGCCAATGTCTGCCCCAGCGTTCGCCGTAATGAGGCGAACTCAATAATCTCTCCACCTGTTTGGCGTAGGCATCCGGCGATTTGTCCGCGAGGAAAGTATCTACTTCCGCGGGCGTGGGCGGCAGGCCAATCAGGTCGAGATGCAATCGGCGAAGCAAAGTAATTTTGTCCGCTTCCGGGGCTGGTTTGAGCTTTTCCTTCTCCAACCGGGCGAGAACAAAAGAGTCAATCGGGTTGCGAACCCATTTTTTATTTTTGACAACTGGAACGTTCGGACGAACTGGCGCTTTGAAGGCCCAGTGTTCGGCAAAATCTTTTTTGTTGCCGACATCTGTATCTGGCCGTTCTGCCCCTTGATCGATCCAGGCCCGGAGCAGGCTGACTTGTTCGGAGGTCAATGGATCGCCTTTCTTAGGCATCTTCAGATCGGGATGCAAACCGCTGACCGCGTGGATCAACAGGCTCTCCGCACTTTTGCCCGGAAGGATGACCGCGCCGGCATCACCGCCCTTGAGTGCTTCACTTTTGTCGTCCAGGCGGAAGTTCGACTCCTGATGCTTCGGTCCATGGCAGGAGTAGCAACTCTCCGCCAGGATTGGCTCAATATCTTTAGTAAAATCGATTTTGCGGCTGGCAGCCGGCGGAAGTTTGCTGACGTCCATTTCCGCGGGCGCGTTTGTTGAAAAGTTTACAGCCAAAAAGGCGACCAAAGCGCTGCGCACGAAAACACTCTTCCCGACAGAGAAATATCCAAGGGCTGACACAGGGCAAGTTTGTCTGAAATTGATAATTAAGTCCACCCCGACTCTGAGACGGTGAAAGATGCCACGGAGCGCGGTTGTGTGCGAAGCATCAGCCGCAGCGCGTAAGATTGTTCGAGCGTCAGAGAAGGCCCAGCAGCGCAACGTTCTGCCCTTGAGCGCTGAGGCTGATCCTTCGGACAAACCAGAACTATAGAAACGGCGTAACCGCAAAGCGATTACGCCGCGCTCCGCTTCCACGCCAATCTCACCCGTTTAAAATCGCTAACCCTTCTCTCTGGGCGCATCTCGATCCTGCTACGGATAACTCTCCGTAGCGGGTGCAAAAGGGCTGAGTTATCACAAGCGATGCAGCGTGTCGATTTGCTACGTTTGAAGACCCGAAGAGAAAATTGGCCCTTTTCCACGCGAAATTCCCGCGAAAATACCCAAAAGTGCGGAAAATGGGCTGTTTATCCATTTTTTCGTTCTGTTTTAGAAGCCTGGTTGGCCAACTTGCCGTCAAAACAGAACGAAAAAACAGGTAGGTTGGCCAACGAGGTGTCTAAAACAGAACGAAAAAGTAGGTAGGTTGGCCAACGAGGTGTCTAAAACAGAACGAAAAAGTA
>JACDHS010000018.1 GCA_013820875.1 Verrucomicrobiota bacterium
CAGCCCGCGTGGGCTGGGCTGAGGAATGGCCGCACCTTTGGTGCTTAGGACCAGAAGACAACAGCCGGTCGACAACCCTTTCGCGGCTCGGGAGACTTTTTTGACGAGGGCGAGCGTATCCGGAAATTACTTTTGGTAATCGCTCTAGTTCTGACTTGCGCGCCGCTGGGAAACCCGCTCGCATTCATTTGTTTATCGGCCTTCATTCCTTAACTAAATGGCAGTGGGCCAATCGGCCTGGGTATCGACAGGCACACAGGTGTCGGAAGTCGAACAGTCGGCGGCTGGTAGCCCGTTCCACCTGCTTTTCGAGGTTAAATTGTCCAACCGGCACGGTATTGCTTCTGGATGAACTTCTCCGCGTCGCGATTGTTCTTAACGCGCAGCTTGCTCGCATCCCATTCCAGTTTGCCGCCAGAACGGAACGCAACGAGACCGAGCAGCACCGTTTCCGTCAGCGCGGCGCCATAATCGAAATTGCAACTGGTGGGTGAACCTGTTTTGCAGGCCTGGATCCATTCTTCATAATGACCGATCGATTTCGGAATGAACGGCGCGGGGGCGACAAATCCCTCGAACTTATTCTCCGGATACAACACATGTTTAGTGTAGTCGGCAATCAAAACACCTTTTTCGCCGACGAACATCACGCCATCCAACCAGCCTTTGATTCCCATTTCGTCGAGCAGAGCCGGACGCTTTCCGCTGTCGTACCAATGCAGTTTGACAGGCGGCAATTTCCCGCGCTTCGGGAAGTCCCAATGCGCGATCAACCATTCAGGAACGGCTTCCGGATGAGGCGCTGGCCCTTCCGCTTCAATGCTGGTGGGCGTGCGCAATTTCAAAGCCCAGAAGACGAGATCAAGATAATGACATCCCATATCGCCCAGTGTCGCGTTGCCGAACTGCCAAAACACGCGCCATTCCTTGGGATGAAAGATCGGATGATAGGGACGCGATTTGACCGGTCCGATCCATAGATCCCAGTGGAGATGAGCGGGAACAGGCGGGTATTCCGTCGGCACCGGGGCAGTGCGGGATTTATGACACCAGACGTGACACTCGGTCACCGGACCGATGGCATCTTTCTGAACCAACTCCACCACACGACGATAGTTCTCGGTGGCATGCATCTGGGTTCCCATCTGGGTGGCGAGTTTTTTGTTCCGGGCGGTGAGTTGTGAAATGGCGCGCGCTTCTTCGACCGTATGCGTCAACGGTTTTTCGCAATAGACATGACGCCCGGACTTGAGCCCGGCAGCGGTGGCGACGGCGTGAGTGTGATCGGTGGTGCTGATGACCACGGCATCAATATCCTTTTGTTCCAGCAACTTGCGGAAGTCGTTATACTTTTTCGCCTCCGGAAACCTGGCGGAGGCTGCTGCCAGGTAATTGTCATCCACATCGCAGAGCGCGACGATGTTTTGATGTTTCACGCCACTGATGTTGCTGCCGGCGCGGTTCGCTGTGCCGATGATGCCGATGTTCAGTTTATCATTGGGCGATTTGCCTTTTCCAAAAGCACTGCTGCCGATCCAGAACGTGGCGGCTGCAATGGAACTGTTCCGGAGAAAGATGCGACGTGAGATTTTCGGGTTCATGGAAGTGGTGTTGGTGTTGGTGCGATCCTATTTCCAAGACGCACCGGAGGTGAAGCAAAGTTTCAGGAAATTTCCTCGCAAAAATTGTCCGGAATGTCATTTATAAAAGGGCATATGTTGAGAATTTTCCTCCTTTCAGTTACCAGTTTGTTCCTGATGAACATTGCTTCCGCCCAACCTGAACACATCTCGGTTCTCCGCGATAAAACTCAAAAGGCATTGAACGACCTTGCGGGGAAATCGGGCGGGGTGATGGGTTTTTGCGTTCTGGATCTGACGGATGGAACACGGTTCGCCTTAAACGAAAAACTGGTTTTTCCACAAGCGAGCGCCATCAAGATCGCCATTTTGATGGAAGTTTATAAACAGGCCGGCGAAGGGAAGTTCAAGCTCACCGACATCCGCCCGATACGGAAGGAAGATAAAGCGGGCGGCAGCGGCATTCTCAATGATCTCGGCAATGACACCGTGCAAATGAGCATCCGCGATCTTTGTGTGCTGATGATGGTGCTAAGCGATAACAGCGCCACCAACATGCTGATCGACCTCGTCGGACACGCAAACATCAATGCCACGATGGAATCCCTCGGACTGAGAGAAACCCGCGTGCGGCGTCGCATGATGGACACCGGGGCTTCGCATCGCGGCGATGAAAATACCTCCACGCCAACGGAAGCAGTTCGCGTCATGGAGCTTTTGCATACCGGGAAATTTTTGAATCGCGCTGCTTGCAAGGATATGATCTCCATCCTGAAGAAGGGGAAGACCACCAGTCTCGGCGAAGGTTTGCCGAAAGAAGTTGTGATCGCCTCCAAGCCGGGTGGCATTACCGGGGTGAAAACCGAATGGGCTATCATCGAGGTAAAAAATCGTCCTTATGCGGTCGCCGTCATGGAGAACTACGGGATGGGCGATGCTGCCGAGACGTTCAAAGAGATTTCACGCACGTTGCATGACTATTTTTCACGTCTGGGCGAAGCAACCTCCCATGGGGCATTGGTGAAGAAACCGAAATGAAAACGCGCAGACATCCGATTGTTCTCGATCTCCCGGCAGGTGAGGGAGAACGCTCCAACAAAACCAAATCTCTTCAGCAGGTCCAACGTCTTCACCCTCACCTTAATCCTCTCCCTCCAGGGAGAGGAAAGGGCCCGAATCCCGTTGGGATTCACTACGCTGTAATCCTTCTGACGTTCCTGCTGCAGTTTTCCGCTTTCGCCCAAACACTCAACCTGCCGCCTCGTCCGGCCGATGCGCCAACTGGAACAGCCTTCGCGCAATCTCTTATTCCATTGGCTGGCCCATCTTCATCGAACAATCGAAATATCAGCGCGCGTGAAGCAGCCATCTGCGGACAAATACTGCAAGGCAACATCCCCTCCTGGATGCGCCAGCTTACGCTCATCACGACCAATGGCATCGTAAATGGCACCAACCACACGGTGAGCTATTATGTGACGCGCGATTACCTGGCGATTGGTTCCGACACAGATTATTTCCTGACGCCGATGACTCCCCTGCTTGGCCAGTATCTCGCCAACAAACTGAATTGCACCATGCCGACGTCGAAGATGGTGAATCACATCTGGACAGCAGCGCCCTGCAAGCTGGCGCCCTCGCCGATCCCCTGGGGTCCGGAGATGGTGACCGTGCCGGTTTTTATTGACCATAATAACACCGTGCGCGGACAACGTTTTGCAGTCACCAATACTCATCCGCTCGGAACATTGGTCGGCGGCGACAAGAAAGATGTGATCATCTCCGGCCGCATTTACACAGCTTTCGCCAATGCGAGCATCACGAAACCGGTCGTGATCTATGGATGGCACCAGTTGAACGGCACTCCCATCCAAGGGGTTTATAATGGCCACGAAGAAACCTACGCCGACTACAGCCATGGCGTTCGACTGGTGCAAATGGGTATCATCTTCAATGGCCAACCGAACACGGTGACGAACATCCTGACCAATCCGAATCTCGCGGGAGTGATCAGCAATGATCCCTATTACACCTCCAACACCATCCCGACACCGCGATACCCGACGTTCAATTCCACTGCCCCGATCATCACCACTCCACCCGCCGCCCAAACCGTGACGCCGGATTCGACCGTCACGTTTCGTGCCTTTGCCATCGGTGACGGCCAACTCACTTATCAATGGCGCTGGAACGGAACGAACATTCTGAATGCGACCAATACGACTTTGACGCTGATCAACGTTCAAACCAACCAGGCCGGGAACTACTCGGTCGCCGTCAGCAGTTCACTCGGATCAGCCAATGCCACGGCAGTGCTTTCCGTGGTGCCGGCGACACCGGTCCAGTTCGAAACCATCACGAAGACGACGAACGGAGTTGAACTCACGCTTTCGGGTGCGAGCGGGGAATCCTATGTGGTGCAAGCCTCCACCAATCTCATTTCATGGAAACCGATTTCGGTTCTGGCCATCACTAACGGCCCCCTGCCCTTTGTGGATCTTGAAGCGATCCACCTGGCATCCCGCTATTACAAAGCCGGGCATGGTTCCACCTCCTGGTTGAACAATTTTGAAAGCGCGGCCATTGGAAGTGGAAACACCTTTTTAAATCCAATCAGTTCGGGTTCCACCATTTCATTCCTGAACACCAATGCGCCGACCTACGCTTACGTGACCAACAATCTTCCATCCGGCAACACCAGCAGCAAAGCGCTCGCAGTCGGTTGGACTTTTACCGGCGTGACGAACGCCTGGTTGCGATTGACCACATTCAACGCTCCACAGTTACCCAACCCAACTATCGCCTTCAACCAGGCGCTGCTCTTCGATATTTATACCAGCAACAGTCTTCACGTTGCAGTCGGCGTGCGTGAAACCGGAACCAGTGCGGAAATCGGCGCCAATGGAGGAGATACCGGCAGCATCGAATGGATCGGCACAACCACCACGACGCCACCGCGCGGAAGACTTGTCCCGGCTGGTGAATGGACAACGCTCCAGTTTTTTATTCCGCACGAATCGGTGCGCGCTTTCACTGGGGACGGCATTTTAAGTTCTGCCACAGGCAAGGGAGTTTTGGAGCATTTGGCGTTTACGCCCGTTTCGGGAACAACCGAACATCGTGTTCTGCTGGATAACTTCCGGGTGATTGATCTGGTTCCGTAAACAGCTTTTCCACCTGCAAGTAGCCATTGCTGCTGCCACACAAACCTGCGACAATCGCGACACTCTTATGTTCGCGTCAAAAATCCGTAGCGCCTGTTTCTTGAGCGTTGTTGCGCTGGCCAGTCTCTTCACTTCCGTCGGTCAAAGCCAAACTGAACCTGAATTCCGCGCGCTTTGGGTGGATGCCTGGGGCTCCAACCTGAATAACGCCGCGAATTGTTTTCAAATGGTCACGAACTCGCGCGCCGGCAATATCAATGCGCTCGTCATCCAGGCGCGGCGACGGGGCGATGCTTTCTACAATTCCAATTACGAACCGAAAAGCGCTGGCGTTACCCAGTCCAACTTTGATCCGCTGGGCTATGTTTTAACTCATGCGCACGATACCAGCGGCGGTAAAAAGAAAATCGAGATTCATGCCTGGCTGGTGACCTATCACATCTGGCGTTCGCAAGATGGCACGCCTCCAGCAGGTCACCCGCTGACCTTGCATCCCGATTGGTTGCTGAGTGATGTCAATGGAAACACGTTGATCAGCGGCCAATACACCTTCGACCCCGGCCATCCTGAAGTGCAACGGCACACCTACAATGTCACCATGGACATCGTCACCAACTATCCGGTGGATGGAATCAATTTCGACTATGTCCGCTACTCCAGCGTGAACGAAGGATATAACCCGGTGACCGTCGCCCGCTTCAATCGCCTGCATGATCGCACCGGTCAACCAATCCCCACCGATGCCGTCTGGAAACAATTTCGTCGTGACCAGATCACCTCCCTGCTCCGTAAGATTTACCTCAACGTCATTGATGTCCGACCGGAGGTGAAACTCTCCGCCGACACTATCACGTGGGCGCCGGGCCCGACCTCCGATGCGGGTTATTACAGCAGTTCTGCGGCCTGGAACAGCGTTCTCCAGGATTGGCGTGGTTGGATGGAGGAAGGGATCATTGATATCAACATGCCGATGAATTATTTCCGGCAATGGACTCACCTGAATGATTTCATCAACTGGAGCACCTACGCCAAAGATCGCCGATTCAACCGGCACCTGGTCAATGGTCCGGGCATCTACCTCAACAGCGTTGAAGACGCGCTCTGGCAAATGCGCCACTCGCGCACCCCGACCGCCCTGGGAAATAAAGCCGACGGGATGATGGGCTACGTTTACAAGCAGACCAACAAGGACGGTGTCCCCACCACCACATTCATCAAGTCGCTGGTGAGCCCAAGCATTTACGAAACGAATGCCACGCCACTGTTTCAAACGTGGGTTCCGACACCGGAGATGCCATGGAAAACGACCCCCACCCGCGGACACTTGAAAGGTTATCTGTTAGGCCACTCCGCGACCAACTTCCTCGATGGCGGCACCATTACGATTTCCGGTCCGGTTAACAAAACAATGAAGAGCGATGCCACAGGTTTCTATGGAGCCGTGGATTTATTGCCCGGCAATTACTCAGCCGCCGCCTCCTTCCCGGGTTACGCTCTCATCACGAGCAACTTCACAGTCACCACCGGTCTCGTGACCACAATGGATATCACCTTACCCCCGTCAGGCCTCAGCATCCTTGATCATCCAGTAAGCCAGACCGTGAATGCAGGCGCCAATGTCACTTTCAGCGTTTCAGCCGTCGGCCAGCCACCGGTCACCTATCAATGGCTGTTGAATAGCACCAATCTCCCCGGAGCAACCCAGGCACATCTCGATCTCTTCAATGTGCAGGCTGCCAACGCCGGCACCTATTCGGTGATCGTAAGCAACCCGACCAATTCCCTGGCCAGTTCAAATGCCATCCTCACGGTGCGCGTCCCGCCTGGTATCATTGCTCAACCGCAAAGTGTTTCCGCCCAGCAGGGTGATGATGTGACCTTCTCGGTGGAGGTCACCGGATCCGCCCCGCTCAGTTACCAATGGCGGCGTAACGCTGCGAATATCGTCGGAGCCACTCAGGATAGTTATACCCGCCTCAACGTGCAGCCCGCTGATGCGGCAAATTATTCAGTAGTCATTACCAACCTGGCTGGCAGTGCGACCAGTTCCAGTGCGGTGCTGACCGTTTCATCCGACTTGGTGGCTCCTTACATTGTCGAACAACCGCAAAGCCGAAACGCTTATGCCGGGCAAAGCGCCACGTTCCGCGTCAGGGCCAATGGGTCCGCTCCCTTCACCTATCAATGGCGCTTCAATACAACCCCGATCGCCGATGCTACCCGCAACCAACTGACGATGAGCGAAATCGATTTTTCACGTTCCGGAAGTTATTCCGTGGTAATCAGCAACTCCGTTTCTGGCGTGACCAGTGCGGCCGCCCAACTCACCGTGGTGCCGCCATTTACCGTCGCCGGGATGCAAGTGTTGTGGAAACTCGCCCAGGGCAGTCGCTCCTATGTCACGGCCAATTCCACAGAACGCGGCATTGCCTACAATCCCGTCAGTGGAAATGTCCTGCTCGTGAGTCGCGCCAATGCGAGCACCCGGATCTACGCCCTGGATGGCGACACCGGCAATGAAGTGCATATCATGAACATGACCGGCGTGACCGGTGGCACCTTTGCCCTCAACATGATTGGAGTCGCCGATGATGGGGTGGTTTACGCCTGCAATCTTGTGACAGGTTCTCCCGGTTTCAAAATTTATCGCTGGGAAAACGACGCACCAACCACCGCGCCTACAGTCCTGTATAATGGGAATCCCGCGCCACCGGAAACAACTCTACGTTGGGGCGACTCGTTTGATGTTCGCGGGTCAGGCAAGGACACGCAGATATTGATAGGTGCACGAAACGGAACTGCGTTTTGTATTTTTACAACCACCGATGGTTCTACATTCACTCCCCAGCGGGTCAATGTCAGTGATGTGCCTGGGAACGTGGGACTGAGTTTTGGCGAAGCGGATAGTTTCTGGACCAAGGAAACCGGCCAACCCCTTCGGCATATCGCATATCAAACCAATAGCATCAACGGCACCATCCTTGACTCCGTCAGCACTGGCATTATCCCCGGTTCAGTCACTCCCATCGGTATCAACACCGCCTTCAAATTAGTAGCCGGGGTAACCGTTCAAACACCCCATGGGCTCAGGCTTTATAACATCGAGACGTTACCCCCGACACCGATCGCAACGGAACCGTTTGCAACCGATAACTCCAACCCCAATTTCACCGGCGCAGTGGACTTTGGAGAGGATCGGCTTTACGCGAAGGATACCAACAACGGACTCATGGCATTGCGCTTACTGCCACTCGAGCCGCTCCGGTTTCATTCAGTGACCCGGTTGCCCGATGGACGCATCGCCGTCGAAACCGATATCTCCACCTTCAGTCATGGAATCGAAGGTTCGTCCGATCTCGTTGAATGGACGGAAATCAGCGCGGTCACCCCAACCAACGGCTATTTTGAATTCAGCGATCCCGGCACCAACATGACCCAACGGTTTTACCGACTGAAACAACCGTGAGCAGTTGAGGAATAAACCCAGAATCAACTCAAATCTCCGGCAGTTCATTCTTATTCCAGAAATTAAAGATCAGCTTGAGCATCTCGACGTTCTCCTCCTGGCTATGGGGTTTCATGAAGTAGCAGTTCGCCCCTTCCATGAAGGAACGTTTTACATCCAATTTATCTTTGGACGAACTCAGGACGATGGTCGGAATGACCTGGTAAACCGGATTCGCTTTGATCCACCTGAGCAACTCAAATCCGTTCATCACCGGCATTTTGAGATCCGTGAAAATGATGTCCGGGTAAGGAAACTTCTTCCGATCAACGTAAGGTCCGGTTCCTTCCAGGTAATCCTGCGCCTCCTTGCCATTTTGCAGGAGGTGGACCTGCTCACTGGGAAAGCCCGCCTTCGCGAGTGCTCTTTTCAAAAGAAAAGCATCATCCTCAGTATCTTCTACTATCAAAACAGTTCGAATTTTCTTCATACGTTTCGCCGGTCTTACGAGCGGGCCACTGAGTAAATTTATTCTGACACCCCTGAACTCTCCAATCGGGGGTTCCCCGCAAAGATTCCACTGATATCCGAGTAAAGTCCGGGTAGAGGCAGGCTATCTACATAAATAGGGGCCCTGCGTCACCGCTGTCCTCGGATGAGGTTATTCACGGTAATCCCATGCGATGATAAACCCTTTTGATTACAGTGCTTTTCCCTCGGGCCAAACAAAATGACTGACCGTAAACTGAAATCATGTATCTATATAGTATGTCTCCGATGCTGAAAACTTTTCTCGGCTGCTGTTACTGCACATTGGCAGTTTTATTTTTCTCCCAAACGGCTTCTGCCAAGACCAATGAATTTCGTGGCATCTGGACGGACGCCTGGCAAAACCATCTGCATTCTGCCTCGGCCATCGACGCCATGCTGGCCCAAATGCGCAGCGCCAACCTGAATGCTGTGGTGGGACAAATCCGGCGTCGCGGCGATTCGCTCTATGTTTCCAATTACGAGCCGAAAATTTCGCAATTGGCGAACAACTCCTTTGATCCATTGGCCTATTTGACTCAACAAGCGCACAACACGAACAACGGTCCCCGCATCGAAGTTCATGCCTGGATTGTCACTTACCCGATCTGGAGCGGAGCCACCAACACGCTCGTCACCAATCACCCGCTTTATCTTCACCCGGATTGGTTGAGCCGCAGCAACAGCGTCAATGGACCAGTCCATACCGGCGGCGCTTCTCCTCGTTGGCAATTCGATCCCGCCCATCCCGAGGTGCAAAAGCATACGTTCAATGTCGCCATGGATATTATCTCCCGCTACGACGTGGACGGATTTAATTTCGATTACATTCGCTATCCCGAATACGGACAGGTCGGCAACTACCAACCATGGGGCTACAACCCGGTTTCCGTTGCTCGTTTCAATGCAAAATATGGTCGCACCGGTGAACCTGCCCCGGATGATCCGGATTGGTCAGAATTCCGTCGGGATCAAGTGACGGCGTTGCTGCGGAAGATCTATCTGTCCGCCATCGCCATCAAGCCGCACGTAAAAATCTCCGCAGACACCATCACCTGGGGACATCATGGAGTGACCAACACTGCTCAGTGGTCCACCAATGCAGCCTACTACGGCGTTCTACAGGATTGGCGCAGTTGGATGGAAGAAGGCATTCTCGACCTGAATATCCCGATGAATTATTATCGGCATCACAACACGATCGAACCGCAGAACCACGCCAAGGCTTACACCAATTGGGCAAACTTCGCGATGGACCATGCCTATAATCGCCAGGTTGCCATTGGACCCGGCCTTTATCTCAACAGCATTGAGAATGGATTGGTGCAACTCCGCCACTCTCGCTCTGTTACGGCTGCTGGGAACAGCGCGGTCGGTTCGTGCGGATACGTTTTCCATCAAACCAACAAGGATGGTCAGGCGAATTCAATTTTTTACAACGCCCTGGTGAATCCAACGGCTTACGATCCTGTCACCCCACCCATGTATGCTCAACCAGCCACCATCCCGCCCATGCCATGGAAAACCGCCCCCATCCGCGGTCACTTGAAAGGGTTCGTCTCCGGCAGCAGTCCAACGAATTATCTCGAAGATGGTGCCATCACCATCACAGGGCCTGAATCGCGCACATTGTATAGCGATGTGACAGGGTTTTACGGCGCTGTTGACCTGGTTCCCGGAAATTACTCCGCGACGGCTTCTTTTCCTGGCTACGCTGACGTGACATCAAACTTCACCGTCACGGCCGGACTGGTGGCTGACCTCGATTTTCTTTTGCCGTCAACCGCCGTTCACTTCGTCGAACATCCTGCCGGATTGGTAACAGCAGTTGGAACAGATGCAACCTTCTCGGTAACCGCCACGAGTGAAACAGCCCTTTCCTATCAATGGCTCTTTAACAATTTCGAAATCCCTGGCGCCACCGGTTCAGCGTTCACACGAACCAACGTCCAATACTCGCACGAAGGAAATTACTCTGTTGCTGTCAGCAATTCGTTTGGGGGAACCATCAGTTCCAATGCGTTTCTTCGGGTCGTTTCTCCCTTGCGAACCACCGGAATGGAATTGCTCTGGAACCTGCCGCCCGGAAGCCGTCCCTACCTCACGACCAACGGAACGGAACGCGGTCTCGCTTATAATTCTGTGAGCGGAAACCTCCTGCTGGCGAGCCGCGCGGGTGGCGCTAAAATCTATGTACTCAACGCGGATACCGGGGCAGAGATCCGCACCATGAACACTGATACCGATGTCATCCAGGGCGGCTACCAGGATTTTACGCTTCAAATGCTGGGCACAGGAGAAGACGGTGCGGTTTATGGGTGCAACATGGTTCTCGCCCCTGGCAACGGTTTTAAAATCTATCGCTGGAACAACGATGCGGCGGAGACCGTTCCCACTGTGGCATTCTCCGGCAATCCATGGCCTGCTAACGAACAGCGTTGGGGCGATACCTTCGATGTGCGCGGTTCCGGAACAAACACATTAATCCTGGTGGGAGCACGCACCGGGTCAAGTTTCTGCATCCTCACCACGGAGAACGGCGTTGATTTTACTCCACGCACCTTCAGCGTTCCATCGGTTACGGGTGGATTAGGCCTCGCTTTTGGTCTTGGGAATACTTTTTGGGGCAAGAACATTGCGAACTCGTTGAAGCAGGTTGAATTTGATCTCGCCACCCAGACGGCGAACATCGTCAACACTATCAGCACCGCCATTGTCCCCGACGCCGTGACCGCGATCGGTGTCAACCCCGCCCTGGATTTGATTGCAGGCGTCACGATTGAAACCCCGGATGCTTTCCATCTCTACGACTTTCTTTCTGCGCCACCAGCACTCATCGCATCCGAAAACTTTCCGGACCTGCCTAATGTGAATGGCACCGGGTCGGTGGATTTCGGACGGGATCGAGTTTATGCACTCAATTCAAATAACGGGATCCTGGCCCTGCGCTTGATTCCTCGCTGGCCGATTTCCATCCAATCGGTGATGCCACTTGAGAACGGGAAAATCGGGTTGCTGACCGATTCCGATCCTGTCGCGCAAAGTATTGAAGCAAGCTCGGACCTGATCGAATGGCAGGTCTTGACGACCCAATCTCCAACCAATGGTTACTTCGAAATCACCGATCCCGAGACCAATTCAACGCACCGCTTTTATCGGACGAAGGTTCCCTGATTTCCTCTGAAAGGGTTGCCTCGCTCACCTCGATGTTCGCGAGGCAACGGAATCGAACCGAGGAGGGCACGATTAAAAGGGTGAGATTGGAGGAATCGGAGCGCGGCGTAACCGCAGAGCGGTTCGTTGTTTCTATAGTTCTGATTTGTGCGAAGCATCAGCCGCAGCGGTCGAGGCTACAATCATGACTTCCGGACTGCCAACATTGATCCCATCGCCGTACCTGCTGCGGCTGACTCTTCGAGCACAGCCGCGCTCCGATCGCACCCACCGAGGAGGCAATGGGGAAAAGCCTGTTGCAGAATCAAGCCTGCGATGGTTCTTTAGGGTCTTTCGGGATTATGAAAAATTTTCCATTAACTATCTGGGCGACCGTGATGGCATCCGCAATGACCTTCATTGCCTGCAAATCAAAACCTGAGCATGGAGTGATTCCTCCCCCTAAACCAACAACTGTGCATACTCGACCAGTCGAACAACCTAAAACACTCGCCCAACTGCAAACCGCCGCCAGCCGCTACAATTCTGTGCTGGCCCTGCCTGACTTCGAGCAAACCCCCGAAGCAGTCAAAGCCGCCGTCGAGAACGCCATGAAAGTGGCCGATGCCAGTCTCGATCAACTCGGCAACCTCCGTCCGGAACAAGCGAATTTCAACAACACTGTCCGCGCGTTGGATGACATCGGATACAAAGCAGGTTTGACGGTGAACCGCATTTATCTGCAAAAGGAAACCAGCACCAATGCGGCAGTGCGCGCAGCGGGCACGGAAGCGGTGAAAGTGTTTTCTGATTGGGCAGTCGGGCTCGATTATCGCGAGAATGTTTACCGCGTTATCAAAGCGTTCGCCGATACAAAACCAAAGCTCCAGGGTGAAGATGCAAAGCTGCTCGAAGAAGTGATGCGCGACTATCGCCGGGCCGGTTTGAACCTCCCCAAAGCCGAACGCGATGAAGTGGAACGCCTGCGCAAAGAGCTTTCCGCGGTCAGCACCGATTTTGATAAGAACATCACTGACGCAAAAGGGACAATCACGTTCACGAAGGCGGAACTGGATGGCGTCCCGGAAACGTTCCTGAATCAAAAGGGGATTAAGACCGGCGATGACGAATACACAATCATGGCGAATGTGACATTCCACATCATCACCGTGATGGACACCTGCAAAGTGGAAGAGACACGTCGCAGGTTGCTGTTCGAACGCGAGAATCTTGCGCGCGAACAAAACCTTTCGCTCCTGAACCAGATTCTCAAGCTTCGCCAGGAAATCGCGCAGAGACTCGGTTATAAGAACTGGGCCGATTACCAGGTGGAACCAAAGATGGCGAAGGACGGCAAAACAGCGCTGAACTTCCTGGAAGATTTAAAACGCGGTCTCCAACCGAAGTTCGAAGCGGAATTGGCTGAGTATCAAAAGTTAAAAGCCAAAGAGACCGGAAACCCCAACGCAAAGATTAATATCTGGGATTGGCGCTATTACAGTAATGAACTGAAGAAACAGCGTTACAATGTGGATGCCGAACAATTGCGGGTTTACTTCCCATACCAACGTGTGCTCACCGGGATGTTTGATATTTATCAGCACATCTTCAGTCTCAATTTTACCGAAGTCGAACCTCCCTACAAATGGATTGAGGATTTGAAGTTATACGCGGTGACTGATTCTCAAACCGGTGAGCCAATGGGATTGTTCTACCTGGATATGTTCCCGCGCGAGGGCAAATACAATCACTTCGCGCAGTTCGGAATCATCGAAGGTAAATTGCTTCCCGACGGAAAATACCAGCGCCCTACTGTGGCACTGATTTGCAACTTCCCACCGGCATCGGCTGACCGACCGTCACTGTTGTCTCATTCCGAGGTGCAGACATTGTTTCATGAATTCGGCCATGCAATGCATTCCATCCTGACCCGCGCGAAACATTCCCGCTTCGCCGGAACGAGTGTGCCGCGCGACTTTGTAGAAGCGCCTTCCCAGGTGCTGGAGAACTGGGCCTGGGACAAGAAAGTGCTCGATACCTTCGCGGCCCGGTATGACAACCCAAATGAAAAGATCCCGGAAGCAATTCTGGAAAAACTGGAGGAAGCCAAACTGGCCACCGAAGGAACCCGCTACCGCAGGCAAATTGGCTTCGGTTTAACTGACCTTGTGTTGCATTCCGGTTACAAGGAAGGCCAGGACACGGTGAAGATCGCCAATCAAGTGACCGCCGACGCCTTCCTTGCTCCAATCGAAGGCACCGCCTATGTCGCCTATTTCGGACATCTCACCGGCTACGATGCCGGTTATTACGGTTATGCCTGGGCAGATGCCATTTCCGCGGATATGGCGACGGTTTTTGAGAATGCGCCTGACGGTTATTTTGATAAAAACGCCGGCATGCGCCTTCGCAAAGAGATCTATGAGCCGGGCGATTCACGCGATGTGAATATTTCGATTCGCAAATTTCTCGGCCGCGAACGCTCGAACCAGCCGTTCCTGAAACAGCTCGGGATTGGAGAGAAATAAACCAGGCGGAAGAACCGCGCATGATCCCATATGCCCGCAGGCGGCAGTGTCCGCGCAGTGTAGCGCGGCGCAGGCTTTGGGATCGATTCAGCCTGATTCGTGTTCCATTAGTGTTTATTCGTGGTTAAACCCTGCATCACTGTTGATTCCTTTGTCATTATTTGAAAGTCTCTGCCCGTTTATGTCGTTGCTGAACGAAATCGAACCGCTCAAACAAGCCGCACTTGCAGAATTAAAATCTGCCGCGGATCTAGCCGCTTTGGACCAGGCAAAAGGTGCTTACGTCGGACCGAATGGAAAATTCACCGCGCTGATGAAACAGCTCGGCACTCTCTCCAAGGAGGAACGCCCCGCCGCTGGCAAACTGATCAACCAGGCAAAAGTGGAATTGGAAACGGCACTGGCCGAACGCCGATCCGAACTGGAGTTGAAGGCAGCGCTGCCGAAAGAGCCAACCGACTTCACCCTGCCTGGTCGCCGCCGTCCGCTCGGCAAGCTGCACCCGCTCACCCAGGTGACGGAAGATATTATTCGCAGTTTCCGCAAGATTGGTTTCGTGGTCGCCGATGGACCGGAAATTGAAGATGAATATCACTGCTTCGACGCCTTGAACACGCCCGCCGATCATCCAGCGCGTGACCTTCAGGATACCTTTTATCTCAACACCACGGACAAACAGCTTCTGCGTACGCACACTTCGTCCGTCCAGATTCGTGTGATGAAGAAGCAGCAACCACCCGTGCGCATCATTGTGCCGGGGCGCGTTTACCGTCGGGACAACGCAGACGCCACCCACAATCCCACCTTCCATCAGATCGAAGGTCTTTACGTAGATAAGAACGTGACCGTCGGCGATCTGAAAGGAACCGTTGAATTCGTTTTCCGCGAATTGCTCGGCAAAGATACGAAGATTCGCTTTCGCCCGCATTACTTCAGCTACACCGAGCCCAGCTTCGAAATCGATTTTCAAAATGCCCTCGTGAAGAAGCTCGGCAAAGATTGGCTGGAAATCGCGGGGTGCGGCATGGTGCATCCGCAAGTGTTTGAGAATGTTAACTACGATCCGGAAGTGTGGACCGGTTGGGCCTTCGGTTTCGGCATCGAACGCATTGCGATGATTCGCTATGGAATCAATGACATCCGGTTGTTCTATGAGAATGATGTGCGGTTCTTAAGGCAGTTTTAATTTTCAAAATGAAAGTCACACTTAACTGGCTCAAACAATACGTCGATTTCGACTGGTCGCCTGAAGAATTAACCGAACGACTGACAATGCTTGGACTCGAAGTCGAAGGAGTCGAAAAGGTTTCCGGCGAATTCGAAGGTGTCGTCGTCGCCCAGGTCATCACCAAAGACAAGCACCCGAATGCAGATAAGCTCTCGCTCTGCCGCGTTAATGATGGCAAAGGTGAAAGGCAAATCGTTTGCGGCGCGCAGAATTTCAATGCAGGGGACAAGGTGCCGCTCGTCCTGCCGGGCGCTACTCTTCCGCCGAAAGCTGGCGAGCCACCTTTCACCATCAAGGTCGGAAAAATTCGCGGCGTGGAATCACACGGGATGCTTTGTTCTCCGCAGGAACTCGGTTTGCCCGATGACGTGGATGGGCTTTTGATTCTCCCCGCCGACGCGCAGGTTGGTCAGCCGTTTGCCGAACATCTCGGGCGCAGCGGCAGTGATGTTGTTTATGATCTGGAGATCACCCCGAATCGTCCTGATTGGAATAGCGTTATCGGCATCGCACGAGAAATTTCTGCGGTCACTGGCAATCCGCTGAAGATTCCAGCGATTGAGTTAAGCCAGACTTCTGCCGAACCCATTTCAAACTTTGTAGATGTTCGTATCGAAGACACAGAACTTTGCCCACGTTACACCGCCCGCCTGGTGCGCGGGGTTAAAGTCGGACCAAGCCCCGCATGGCTTCGTGCCGCTTTGGAAAAGGTTGGACTGCGCAGCATCAACAACGTCGTGGATGTCACGAATTTCGTGATGCTGGAGATTGGGCAGCCGCTGCACGCGTTTGACTATTCCTTACTTTCTAAACCGGGGGACAGGCAGGATGCCTGTCCTACCATTGTGATCCGCCGCGCTGCTGAAGGCGAAAAGTTTACCACTCTCGATGCCAAAGAGCACAGGCTGAATAATCAGATACTCCTGATCGCCGATGAAACCAAAGGCATCGCACTTGCCGGGATCATGGGCGGGCAGAACAGCGAGATCAACGACAAGACCGCTGATGTGCTGATCGAGAGCGCTTACTTTAATCCGCAAAACGTTCGCGCGACTTCCAAGAGACTCGAAATCCGTACCGACTCTTCCTACCGCTTCGAACGCGGCGCTGATGTTGGCATTTGCGATTGGGCAAGCCGCCGTGCCGCGCAGTTGATTGTGGAAACCGCTGGTGGACAGATTCTGGAAAGTTCAATCGACGCTTATCCGAACCCAGTTCAACCAAAAGAACTTTCCCTGCGCCATGCGAAAACCTGCGAACTGCTTGGCATTCCGCTGGTGCCATCGCAGCAGGTTGATTTTCTGCAGAAGCTTGGCCTCGAAATTCTGGTCCGTAACGGCGACGAATTCTGCACGGTTCGAATTCCAACCTTCCGCGTGGATTTGAAACGCGAGATCGATCTCATCGAAGAAATCGTGCGGCTCTATGGGATTGATAAGGTTCCCTCCACTGCACCGCGTGGCGCGATCGGATCAAATCCCTTCGACAAAGTTCACGACGAAATCGCAGACGCTCGCCGCATTCT
This sequence comes from Verrucomicrobiota bacterium, assembly GCA_013820875.1. Lineage (GTDB taxonomy): Bacteria > Verrucomicrobiota > Verrucomicrobiia > Limisphaerales > JACDHS01 > JACDHS01. Next base: position 17,152 of record JACDHS010000018.1, read on the forward strand.
GGTCGGCCTTGGCTTGAACGAGGCGCAAGGGCAAACGTTGATTTCAGATTCGGCAGCTCGTCTAACCAGTGCTGATGAACAAATTGTCGCACTGGCAAATCCATTGAGCAGCGACATGAATGTGATGCGACCCAGCCTCATGCCCGGCTTGCTTGAATCGCTCCGGCACAACCTGAACCGTAAGAATACTGATGTCGCTCTGTTCGAACTCGGTCGCGTCTTCATCAATGACAATGGGAAACCAAAAGAAGAACGCCGCCTGGCGATCGCCTTAACCGGTCTGCGCAATCCAACCTTCTGGAGCGGAACCGATCGTGATGCCAAGTCGGACATCTACGACTTGAAAGGGGCTTTGGAAGAATTCCTCGAACACTTCGGGCTTCGAGGCATGAGTTACAATCGTCGCACTGAGAGCACGTCGCTGTTCCTCGAATCGGCCACGATCAATCTGGGCAAACTGCCCTTCGGCGAAATTGGACAACTCTCCCCTGCCCTCGCCAAACGTTACGATCTTCGCGACGCAGTGTTTCTTGCCGAACTAAACTTCGACCTGCTGATTGCGCGTCGCAACACGGGCAAGTCGTTCAAGACCTTGCCGGCATTCCCATCCGTCCGCCGTGACGTCGCGATGCTCGTTCCGGAAACTGTCAACCACGACGCCGTTCTCAGCGTGGTAAAACAAACCAAGCCAGCCAACCTGGAAAACGTGGAACTCTTCGATGTGTTCCGCGGCAAAAACATTCCAGAAGGCCAAAAGAGCCTGGCATATGCCTTTACCTACCGCAGCCCTGAGAAGACGTTGACCGATGTCGAAGTGTCCGCCGCGCATGAAAAGCTTGTGAGCGGATTCCGGGATCAATTGCAGGCAGTCGTTCGCGACGCATGATGACGCGGCAGGTGAGTGGGCTTGTTTGCAGATAATACTTTGCTGAGTAAAAGCAAAGTTAGAGCGGAACGGCAAACGCCGGTCCACGATGGGTGGGGCGAACCTGTTTTTGTGGTGAAATTCAGGGGGGAAATTGCAGCCTGTTTTGAAATGTTTTTCAGGCTTTCCGTGGAGGGTCTGCGGACCGGCAAAAAAGGGATTTTTGGGAGTCAGCAAGGTGTGTTGGCCGCCCAAAAAGGGATTTTTGACTGTCCGCAACCTTTGCGCACTCCTCAAAAAGGGTTTTTTGACTGTCCGCAAACCTTGCGAAGGTCGCAAAAAGGCTTTTTTGACCTTCGACAAGGTGTGTTGGGTGTCGAAAAAGGGTTTTTGGCGAGTCAGCAAAGGTTGTTGGGTGTCAAAAAAGGGATTTTTGACTGTTCGCAACCTTTGCGCACTCCTCAAAAAGGGTTTTTTGACTGTCCGCAAACCTTGCGGAGGTCGTAAAAAGGCTTTTTTGACCCTCAGCAAGGTGTGTTGGGTGCCAAAAATCCCTTTTTTCGTCATTTTGCGCCCAAAATCAGCTTTTTGTTTTGAAGTCACTTGAGGCAAGGCGTCAGTGCCGGGATCTTAAAACCGGTTTTTCGGCAGTGGGAATGGAAGAAAAGGGGGCACCGTTTGTTAGGTGAAATCCATTGTCTCGCTCCGCTTCTCCCATTAGCCCAGATTAGCGGTACTGTTTTGGCGGTTTCGTAGCACTGTGACCCTGTGGTGAATCCGGTGAGAAACCTGGATTTGAAAAATTGGAGAGGCTGAACTACGGTTGCTTTCGCTGCGCCGCTTTGATTGGAGGCGCAACTCTACAAGACAATCAAAAGGGAAAGGGAATTTATGGAAATTACGAGTCCGGCTTTTTCAGAGGGGGAAATGATCCCATCACAATACAGCCGCCAGGGAGGCGATAAAAGTCCGCCCCTGCACATTGAAGAAGTTCCTGAACGCACCAAGAGTTTGGCGCTGATCATGGACGATCCAGATGCTCCAGGCGGCACGTTCAACCATTGGATACTGTTCAACATCTCACCCATGACCAAAGAGATCCGCGAAGACTCTCCGCCGGTGATGGCGACACAAGGGCGCAATGATTGGGGAGAAATCGGTTATGGCGGCCCGAAACCGCCTTCCGGTGAGCACCGGTATTTTTTCCGAATCTTCGCGTTGGATACGGTTTTTCCACTGGGACGCGGAGCCACCCGCGCAGATGTGGAGCGCGCCATTGAGAATCATATGGTCGAAGAGGCGGAATTAATGGGCCGCTATGCCAGTGAACAAATGGCTGGGGCGAAGTGATTCCCGCAAAACGCATCACGTAAAATGAAAGCAGCTTAACGGCTTCGAGGTTTTCCAAAAGGTCGGATCTGTGCCGTTTACCTTGGAAGGCGGGGGACTGAACACTAATACTTTGCTCCTACTCGCCGGGCCGTAGAAAGCCGTCCTTGCGCAGTTCATTGAGATCATCGGTTGAGAGAACGCGCAAGGCAGCCGGACGGTTCCGCTCAAACTTCTCGATCAATTCGTCGAGCAGTTCTGGATCTTCGGTGAAGCGCTTTTGTGCCATGTCGGAATGTGCATGGACGCACATCGTCACAACAAACAATGCGGAGCGATGCATCTCCTCGCCCCAGACCCGATGCGTTTCGATCCGGGCATCATCCGACAGTCCCGGATCCGCCATCGCGCGCGCCAGCAATTCGGCAAGCGACTGCCAGAGGGCGAGTCGTTCATCGATCCCACCGAGTGGAAACTGGCGCAGAAAGCTTTCATGATCGCGCAGGTATTCGAGCATACTTTCGGCTTTCCATCGCAGCTCACGAATTGAGTCGTTCGGTTCCGGCGCAAACTTTGCCGCTCCTTCCATGCCAGGATAATCAATCATTAGAAGTCACGTTTGAGAAGATCGTGGATTGAAATCAATCATGCAACCATCGGGGAATGTGCGGAATGAATCGTCTCCGGTGGGGCGGAGTCAACGTCCCAACTTTTGATTTGGAATTTCGGCACTGCTCTCTTCTGACGCTCTTCCGCTTCAAGCGACCTGCCCACTCAAATCCCGATGAAGCTGCGCTGCATGATTAGCGTTCATCAGCGTTCATCAGCGGTTTTCAAACTGCCGGATTCAGGCTGGACATTGAGATGGGCGGCGGGATCGGCTCCGAGACTGCCGCGCAACCATTTGGTGTAGCTCTTCTCCTGGACGATTTTTAACTGCGCCTTCGCATGGTCGAGCCGCGGCGCGATGCCGAGTCGCGTCGCTTCGCGCACATGACTGGCTTTGGCGAGAAATATTTCCAAATAGTCGATGTGCCGTTTCCACAACTGGATATCGATCGCCTGCTTCTGTTGCAAACGCGCGGCATACCAATCGCTCTTGAGAAGGTTTTCGTGGGTGAACAGTTCGCGGAATTCGGGAGAGTTCAGGTGCAGTCCCTCGAACTGGTCGTCACGCATAATGTGCAGGAGAGCGCGGAGCGGCGGACAGGCCATTTCAATGCTGCCATCATTGAAGTAATGTTCGGCAACACGCCGTTGTGTGGCGATAATGTTATCCATGCCATCCGCGAATATGTCGCGGTCCTGGAGTTCGGGCTGGAGCATTCCTTCTGTGAAAACAATGTGCGGATGACTCAGGATTCTGCCGAAGAACCGGTTGATAAATCGCTGGGTCACACGATAGCCGAGCCGACTGGCGAGAACCTTTTTTCCGTTCCATTCCGAGTCCTGGCATTTTTCGAGGTAACCACCCTCAATCAGGAAGGCCGGGGAACGCTCTTTATCCGTCATGCGACTCCACACTTCCGGGACGAGCAAACTGATGTCGTGATCGACGCGCGCATGCGGCCCCACGCAACCGGCAGCGGTAATGAATGCGTCGAACTCGCACAGGAGATAAGAAACGAGCGCGTTGTTCAGGTCGATGATCGGCGGCAGCGCGTTGAATGGACCTTTTGTCAGTGCGCCTTCAGAACCTGCACCTGTGGTGGAAGGCGATTTGCCGGTCATGCTGCAGATGAATTCCATGAACAACTCCGGCAATTCCATGTAATGAATGGGATTAAAAACGGCGAGAGACCGAATACCGGCGGTGGCATCCGGCGGATTGTTACGTCGACCGGGCAGAATCGCTCGAACGGTCGTGATCAACGGTTCAGTCAACGGAATCTGACGCTGTAATCGTTCGCCAATTTCGGCGAGATGAACGGCCTGCGGATCCAGTAGATCGGGGCGGACCTGCAGGTAACGCGGATTCTTTGACGGCTTGCCTTCGATGAGTCTCGGATGGGCCGAGGAAACGAAGAACCTGGATTTCTCGTCGGCAGCGGCTTCCATGATCACCTGTTGCATCGGCGCGGTGAATTGGATGAATCCAATGGCGTCCTCCACAAGTTCCTTCGCGTGTTCGGCGGCAAGAGGTTCGTAGTTGGAGAAAAAGTTGTCGGCGCGGGTGAAGTCCTGTTCCGTCACTTTGTCGTACCCGCGATGAATGGCCTCGTCGGGACGCTGGAACAGGCGGTATTCGCAGTTCTGCACCACCTTGTACGAGCGCGCTTTGTTTTCGACATGAGATAATGCTTCGCCTGGAATGACGACCGATGCCGTAATGTCATCTTCCGCCTGCACTTTTCTTGCCGGATGAAAGTCTTTGCGCAACCCGAACACGCGCCACGAACCGTCTTCGGAGAAACCGACGCGCAGATAGTTCGTGATCAATTTGCGCCCGTTGCATTTCAACTCGTAACCCGGCTGGCCATTAACCACGTCCACGCTGAAATGTTCGCGCCAGTGCTCGCCCCACTCGGCTTTGTAATACCGTTTTACGACGAAAACGAGTTCCTTGATATGCTGCGGAATCGTTTCGAGCCAGGCATTGTAATCGTCGCAAAAGTCTTCGTTGTCAGGCGTGAGAAGCTTGACGACCGAACCCAGCGAACGTTCCGGGCTGAGAATCGCGCGGTGATCCTGGCCGCGACGATTCGGGTTTGCGTAACGATCGGCATAGTCGCGCTTCAAAAGTTCCGCCACGTAGTCGAAGTCGTTGTGAAAGTTAAACGTCACGACAGGCCCCTGGATGATGGCGTCGGAGATGGGTTTGGAAATCTCCGATTTGCCGCCGCCGGAAACGGTGCATGGTTTGTGACAAAGCGTCGGCATACCGCGCGCGCCGATCAATCGCCAGGCGCGATCTCCAGGAGGTTTTTCCATCCGGATCCTGTAACCGGATGGCCGCACGTGAATCTTGTTTGCCAGCAGCTTGATGGATTGTTCCTTATCGCCGGTCTTCCACTTGACGGTCTGCCGGTAAAGATCGAACACGGAGTCTTCCGGGACATAAAGGACGTTGGGGAACTTCTTGTCCACAGCGTAACCCTCAGGCTGCAGGTCGATGGTGTCCCCGAGGATTCTCAGGGTCTGCGCAAACGAGTGGCCGACGTTCGGTTCTTTCGAAGTGCCGCTGAAAGTCTCGCCGAGGTCGTAGGTCGGGAAGACGCGTGCGCCGCCCGCATGCTCTTCTTCAGCGAGGCCAAACAGGTTCGCTGAATAACTGATCTGCGTTTTGACCTCCTTCTTGCAATAGCCGAAATAGTTGTCCGCGATAACCGTCACCATCACACCCCGCTGGTCGCGGCAGGTCACCTTGAAAGCAGTGCCGTTGTTGTAAAGTTCCTCCGGGGATTTCCAGCACATTCCATCGCGGCGCTGCCGTTCGGTGGCCGTATCCCAATGCGGCAGGCCGATGTCTTTTTTCCGAACACGAACCAGGTGCGGCGCAAGAATGACGCATCCGGTATGACCAACCCAGTGTTCGACATCCAGTCCGGCGTCATTGTGCGGCAGCAGCGGATCGCCGGCATTGCCGAAGATGCTTTCCACGAAATCGAGGTTGCTGACCAGGGTTCCCGGGGCGAAGAAACGTATCTCCATGGTTTTCTCCGGCACGAATCCTGGAACTTCCGGGCAGACGACCGGCCGCAACAAAAGTGAGACCATGCTCTTTGCCGGCTCTGGCTGGGACGCGGTAAAAGGAAGCCGCATCGATTCGTGGGGAGGATCGAGCGCGAGCAACAACAAGTTTGCAAAAGCAATTTTCGGAACTTCAGATTTATCATCGGGCACTGGCAACCCGCCTTCGGTGATATGAAAAACGCCCTGCGTCGTGCGACGATCACTCTGCGGATTGTGCAGCACTCCCTGCTTCACCTTGTAACTGGTCACGATGTCAGAAACAAATTCGTGACCGTCAGCGGGAATCGATAGCGTGCGCGCCAGTCCGTAGCGGTCCAGAATAAATGTTCGCGTCGGCAGGCGGACAGAAACGCCGGTAGCGGCCAGGTAGGAGTCAAGGAAATCCTGGATGCGCTGGTCGGCGGGGCAAAGATATTCGGAGAGCAAACGTTGTGCTTCGCGGTATTGAGCGAGGATCGCGGTGGAGATTCCGTCGAACGCCGACTCGCCGCGCAGATGGACGTTCGGCAACCCGAGCGCGGCCAGTTTGAGGTTTACATAACTTTCGAGGTATTCGTGCCGGGGTTTCCCGTCAATACTCAGGCCAATTTTTTCGGTCAGATCCATAACAGTTGCACAACATTGTGAGCGGCCCCTGATTAGCAGCAAGATTTTTAACAATGAAGAACAGAGAGCCTCAACTGTCCCCTTGCTCCTTTTTTCCGGTTTTCCCGCTCGACATCTGCGTACGGGAAATGAAGATAGCACGCAACCTGGGATTGTTCACGGTGAAGGATCCAGTTACAACCAAACAACCTATCCAAACACCCTATGGCACGCTGTAGCCATTGCTCTTCCATATTCTTCGGCGGCGTTCGTGAAGGCAACCAACGTTTCTGCAACACCAAATGTCAACAGGACAACGTATTGACGGTCATGTCGAATCAGATTCCGTCGGACATCGTGCGGCGAGACCTGATTGCCCTGCACCAGAGTAACTGCCCGCGTTGCGCTGGTCCCGGTCCCGTTGATCTGCACACGGCCTATTTCATCTGGTCATTCCTGGTTATCACACGTTGGTCCAGCAGTCCCAGGCTTTGCTGTCGTTCTTGTGGTCGCAAAGGACAAGTGGGCGGCATTCTCTTTTCGTTCTTCTTTGGTTGGTGGGGTTTTCCGTGGGGAATCATCGGCACTCCCGTGCAAATATTCAAAAACATCGGAGGCATGTTCGGCGGTCCCAATCCCGCTGTTCCATCGAAGAACCTGGAACAAGTTGTTCGCATCAGTCTCGCGAGCACAGCCATGGAACGAGGCATGCGCCCTCAACCCACGCCGCCGGTGATTGCGCAAAGGTGATTTACTTACTTCATGAACAAACCGAATCAACCCGGCGTGCTTCCGGTCAATCCAGTGGAGGCAACGTTGAAACCTTTTCCACAGCGAGCAGCAAAAATCTGCATTCTGCTTCCCCTGGTCATCGTTCTGTGGAACGCCGCATCGCGAGCCCTGGCTCCGCAGATCAGCTTTCTGTCCACCCCAAGCGGAGCGATTCTGTCCGCTGCACTTTGCCTGGTGATCACTGTCGCTGGATTGACTTTTGGGGTGATCGCACTGCTGGGAGTTCACCGTTTTGGACGCAAACAAATTCTTGGTCGCGCGCTCATTGGGATGACAATCAACGGCCTGCTACTCTCCATCCTGGTGACCAATTTCCTGGCTGGCCGGGCAAAAGCCCAGGCGCAATTGGATCAACTCGCCCAAACCCGGCAAGCGGTGCAGGATCTTAGAGAGGGGATCAAGAACGATACCTCTCCCAACGCCACCTCCACCCATATGGAAAAGCTCCAGAAACAGGTGGAAACCGCTGCGGATAAAACAACCGGACCGGAGAGCGCGATAATGCGGGCGAATGCTGTATTCCTCAAGCAGATGCAAGAGACGTCGCGCACATTTGAAGATGCTTCACAACGTTTTGAACCCGAGGAGATTCTCAATTTAGCTTCTTCCACGACCCGGGAAGCTCTCGTCGCCAAGCGAACTGCCACTCAGGATTACATCGATGCAAACGTCGGCTTGCGCGCCTTCCTTGAAGGTGGCATAGAAATTTTCCGCGCCGAATTGGTCAAACAAAAACTGGCGCCGAAAGATATTGAACTGGCGACTGCGTCGTTACACAAAGGGTTCGGCGATAAACTTCCACTGCTGTTTCGTGTTCGCGATAGCATTACTGATTATGCAAGTGCGCTTCTTGCGGTTGTGAATCTGCTCGAAGAAAACCTGGGGAAATGGAGTTACGATGAGGCCACCGAGGAGTTCGAAACCGAAGACGAAATCCTGAGAGCGAAATACATCAGCCTCCTCGAAAAGATTGATGTCGCAGCGGACGAACAGAACGCCGCGGAAGAACTTCGTCAGGAAATGTTATCGCGGTAGGCGTCGGTTTTCATAACGGATTCGATTGGAATGCGTCGTCGCTTGCGGCGCTCTGATCTTAAAGCGTAGCGCAACCCTGCCCTATCCTCTCCGAGTCTAGCCCCGTTTTTGGGGCTGGTCAGAGAGGTGATCGCATGTAGAATCGGTCGTTATTCCTATGTCAAAACGATTTCTTCCTCCCTCGAAACCGTCGGCCGGTATTTTTTCAATCTCACTGCGGCGTTTGCGCTCAAACTTCGGCATGGCGACCATGTTATCTGTGCTTGTTTGCGCAGGCGCATCGGACGCACCAAGTCAACAGCAACGCGCACTGGGGCTCGACGTCTCCGCATGGCAGGGCAACATTTCGCAGACCACCTGGAATAACATCCTGAATGTTGAGAATCGCCAGTTCGTTTTTCTTCGCTCCAGTCGCGGGGGAACCACCGGCTATTACAACCAGAGCGACGCCAGCAACTCGCAGGGGCTTAATACTCTTTCTCAGCGCTACGACGATCCTTATTTCGTGCAGAACATCAACCGCGCCACCACCGCGGGCATTTTGAGCGGATCGTATCATTTCTCCCGGCCGGACATTATTGAAACAACGCTGAACTCCGATGGCATTGCCAACACAGGCGCGGATGAAGCGGATCACATGATCGAAATGGCCGGTGCCTGGATGCGTCCGGGTTACCTGTTGCCGGTGCATGACTTGGAGGCTGGTCTGAGCCAAAGGAGTTCAAGCCAGCTCTCACAGTTCTGTGTGGATTTCTCCGACCGCGTGTACCAGGTAATGGGCATCCGCCCATTACTTTACATCAATCAGAGCTATGCCAATTACGTCAACTCGACGCTACCGCCAGTGCATCCAGAGTTCTGGATTGCGCGCTATGCGAATCAAACAGACCCTGATTCTATTGACGTGCAGAATGGGCATCCGCCACCATCCCCTTCTACAGCGAACGTTTACGGCAAGTGGAATCCGAACCACACGGTTGCCAATCCTTATCCTGACGGGCACCCGTGGACAATTTGGCAGTACGCCAGCACCGTCCGATTGCAGAGCTTCAACAACGGCAGCAGCAATCTCGACGGCAACGTGGCGCACGGCGGCACCGAATTCATCAAGGACTTACTTGTCCCGGCAGTTTGGATGAATGACAGCAGCGGCCAATGGACCACACAATTCAACTGGAACAGCGGGCAAACCCCGGTCGCGCCGGTCACCGGCCCAGGACAGGTAGCACCGATTGGAATACAAACTTTGCCGACTCCGCGCCTGCCGACGATGAACGACACTGTTGTCCTTGACCGCCCTAATGCCGACATCACTGTGACACTTGCCTCCGGCGCGCAAAATATCCGCAAACTCTACGTCCGCGAGAGTCTCGCTATCACCGGTGGCTCGCTTAACATTAACTACGTGCCGTCCTGGGATTCGACTCCGATTTCCGCACAGTTCTCAGCCCCGGTCACACTTGGCGGCGCGGCCTCGGTAAGCGTCCACACCTTGCAGGTCGATGCCGCGCGAACATTTACCGTTGGCGGTGGCAGCACTCTTCAGTTCAGCGGAATCAACCTGATGCCGGGCAGCACGCCGGCAAAGATCACCCTGAACGGAAATGTGAATTTCGAAGCTTTGTCGAATGGCACGAACACCATTTCAAACGGATCCGGTGCGGGCAACTCGGGCAGGATTGATCTCAGTGGCGGAAATCGCACCATTGGCATCGCAGGTGGTGCGGATTTATCGGTTGCCGTTCCCATCGAGAATGGCGCGATCACCAAGAACGGCATTGGAACAATGCGCGTCACCAGCGCCAACACCTACAGCGGCGGAACGACTGTCTCTGGCGGAAAACTTTTTGTAAACAACACCAGCGGCTCGGGCACGGGCAGCGGCGGGGTGACGGTGAGCGGCGGAATTCTCGGGGGGACTGGGACGATCTCAGGGGCAACCGTCGTCAGCAGCGGAGGAACAGTTGCACCGGGAACCAGCATCGGCACACTGACGGTCGGCAGTTCCACCTGGGCAGGCAACGGCAGCTACGAATGGGAAATCAAAGACGTTTCCGCCGGTGACGGCATCGGCTGGGATAAACTCATGGTAAACGGCACGCTCGATGTGACCGCGACACCTGCTTCCAAGTTCGCTATCGATGTCACTTCCCTGACGCAATCGGATGCCCGGGGCCAGGTTTATAACTTTAATAATGCACAGTCTTATTCCTGGGTTATTGCCGAGGCGTCCGGCGGCATTTTGAATTTCGCGCCGGAAAAATTTCAGATCGTCACAGCTAATTTCGATAACAGTCTCGGCAGTGGCATTTTCACCATCACTCAGAGTGGCAACACGATTCGGCTCAACTTCGGACCCGCTGGCCCTCCGGTCATCATGACAGAGCCACAAAGCCAAAGCGTTGCGCTGAACAGCGACGCCACATTTTCTGTCGCTGTTTCCGGAGCTGCTCCGCTGTTTTACCAATGGCGTTTTGAAGGAACGAACGTATTGCTGGCGACGGCGAGCATTTACACCCGTTCGAATGTTCAACTGAGCGATGCCGGTGGTTATTCCGTTGTGGCCTGGAATGCCCTGGGAAGCGCCACCAGCGGTGTGGCCAACCTGACAGTCATTTTACCGCCGTCCATTAATTCCCAGCCGGCGAGCATCACCAACAACACCGGCACGACCGCCATCTTTTCGGTAGATACATCGGGAACGAGCCCTTCACACCAATGGCGAATGAACGGCAACGTGTTGAACAACGGCGGCAATGTGTCCGGCGCAACATCGCCGACGCTCACCCTTTCTTCTGTCTCCGCATTGGACGAAGCTGGCTACTCGGTGGTTGTCAGCAACAGCGCCGGGTCTGTCACAAGCGCCGTCGCCACACTGACAGTGGCGCAACCGCCAACCCTTTTGACGCAACCACAATCGCAAACTCGCTCGGCTGGCGAGAACGCTGCCTTCAGTATTGTGGCAAGCGGTTTCCAGCCGATGTCTTTTCAATGGCGCTGGAACGGTGACCCGATTGCAGGGGCCACGGATTCCACCTACACGCGTTCTTCCGTGCAGCTATCGGACGCGGGCAATTATTCCGTTGTGATCAGTAATTCCGTCGGAACTGTGACCAGTTCGAATGGAGGGCTCGCCGTGATTCCAACAGAACCGTATGCAACGATTACGAACATCTGGAACATCCGCGCCGATTCACGTGCCTACGTGACGGCAGGCCACACCGAGCGGGGCATCGCGATCAATCCGTTCACCGGACATGTTCTCCTGGCCAGCCGTTCCGCGCAGGTTGCCGGCAGCCTGGGCATCTTCATCCTGGACGGCGAGACTGGCGCTGAACTGGGCGCCATGAACGTTGCCGCAATCAACAACACTGCGTTTTTCAAATTGAGCAAGATTGGGGTCGCGGAAGATGGCGCAATCTACGCCGCGAACATGACCACATCCTCAGCGGTTAACGACTTTTTCATCTATCGTTGGGCGGATGAATCCGCGGCTCCGACGATTGCATACTCCGGCAAGCCCGACGCTGGCGTCACGCTTCGCTGGGGCGATTCCCTTGCGATTCGAGGCGGCGGCACGAACACCCAAATCATGGTGTCAGGATCGGGCGCAACAACGAATATCGCCGTCTTCACGACGAGCAATGGTCTCTCGTTCCAGGTCGCAAAGCTGACCGCGTCTCCCGCCGTTAATCCGGGCGAATTTGCCCAGGGCCTCACTTTTGGAACGGGCGACAACTTTTTCAGCAAGCACGCAACCCACAGCTCTAATGTTGTAAAACAATTCTCACTCAACCTCGGAGCGAACTCTGCGACGCAGACCGCATCCGCGCCAATGGACGACAATGTGATCTCCATGCGACTGTTGACCCAACAGAGCCTGCTCTGCACGGTGCTTGATGACAACTCAACAACCAACTCCGGCCACCAGGTTCGCCTCTATGATGTCGCGAACTTCTCCTCGCCTGTGCTCGTCTCGAATTTCTTTTTCCTGCCGATCGCCAATGGAACCAACAGTCCAAATCTCAATCGCGCCGGGCATGTGGACACCGACGGCACCCGGATCGTCGCGCTCGACACGCAGAATGGAGTGGTCGCTTTGAAGCTGATTTTCGGTGGCCCGCCCACCCTGTCCAGCCATCCTGCCAATCTACTGGTCAAGGTCGGCTCCAATGCGACTTTTGCAGTTGAGGCAATCGGCGTCGGTCTTCATTACCAATGGCTTTTCGGAGGTAATCCCATTCTGAATGCAACGAATTCATCCTTCACCATTCTCAACGTGCAGTCGATTAACGCTGGTAATTACTCGGTGGAAGTCAGCAACGCCGCCGGAGCAGTCGTAAGTTCCAACGCTTTGTTGACCGTCAGCACCGACCAGACCGCTCCGACCATAGCCATCACTTACCCCGCCTCGAAACAACGTCTCATCGAAATGGTTGATGTAACTAATGGAGTGGTTGTGGTTCGCGGAACCACATCGGACAACGTTGGTGCGACGCGCGTTGAATATCAGTTCAATGGCGGTTCCTGGTTGACGGCAACCGAGGCGCTGAACTGGTCGGCAACTGTGAACATGGTTCCCGGCGAGAACACCATCACCGTGCGCGCCTTTGATGCGGTGAACAATGCGTCGGCGCCCTTGTCACGCACGTTCACCTACGTGACTTATTCCCTGCTCTCCGCGGAGATCCTTGGCGGAGGAGTGCTTTCGCCAGACCTTGACAATCAGTCGCTCGAAAACGCGAAGAGCTATCGCATGACAGCCTTGCCCTTGAGCGTGGACTGGGTATTCACCAACTGGACCCGGATTTCCGGCGGCACGACCAATGTTGTTTCCAGCAACGCGGTGCTGAATTTTCTAATGGAATCCAACCTGGTGCTGCACGCCAATTTCATCACCAACCCATTCGTGCGCGCGGCGGGGCTCTACCACGGGTTGTTCTATTCGAGCAATGGCGTGGCGCATGACAGTTCTGGCTTCTTCAAGATAAAGGTGACAGCAAAGCTTGGTTATAGCGCCAAATTGCTTCTGGATGGGAACGCCGTTTCCTTTAGTGGAAAATTGTCGTTGCCAGGCACCGCTGCCAGGGAGGTTCCGAGGACGAAGTTTGGCAAAGGACCATTGCAAGTGGAGCTGATCATGGATTTTGCCGATCACCTCGCGGGCCAGGTATCTGCAAGCAACTGGACGGCGCAGTTGAACGGCGATCGTTCTGTATGGAGCATCGACCCCGGCCAGCAGGCGGTGACCTTCAGCAATCTCTACACGATGGCATTGCCGGGGTTGAGTAATCCGGTGAAAGGTCCGCCGGGAGCGAGTTATGGCGTTGTGATAGTGGACAGGCTTGGCAAGGTGCGGTTGAGTGGACGGGCGGCCGACCAGCATCCCATCCGGCAGAGCACCAAAATTTCAAAAACAGGCCAGTGGCCGTTTTACGTTCCCATGTACGTGGAGAAAAGGGCCGTGAATATCAATGGCGTCAACAAGACTAACAGGGAATTCCAGGGATCAATGCTTGGCTGGATTGACTTCGCCACAAATCAGCCCGCCGAAAAGACAACACTGGCCCCGCTCGGCGACGTGAGCTGGATCAAGACCGGCTGGACCAACACCATATATGCCGGCGGATTCAGCAATGTGAGCGCCAGTATCGGTTCATGGTATGCGCCACCCGTTTCAGGCGTGAGAGTATTGAACCTCATCGACGGCCAACTTGTAATGAGCGAAGGCAATATGGGCATGGTCAAAAATCTTATCACGTTGAAAAGCAATAATACCCTGACCGTGCGAACCACGCCTCTCCTTTCACTAAAGGGCGGCTTCAGCAAGACCGGGCAGATGCAGGGCGTTTTTGCGCATCCCGGATTGAATCATGCGCCCACTAAATACTTCGGCGTCGCGTTGCCGGATTACAATTACGCACTGGGCAGTTTCCTCGGAACCAATGAAAGCGGCGTAGTGAAACTGGAACCGTAACGCGCTGGTGCTGGTGCCATCCCAATCTGCTGCCAGCATGTTGCCGGTAGCACATAAACAAGGCTGCCCGGTTTCCCGGGCGGCTGCGGATGTTCGAATTGAACACCGAAAACAGACGACTGAAGGGAAGGACACCACTACAAAGCCCATCGGTCCGCCACCGACAGTCAGCTCTCCTACGTCCTCGATCTCAATCCAAAGTGAGTCTGTCCGATGACAGTCAAGGAGAGCCAACGCCTCACGTTATCGCTGGGGTGTCGCTTCGGGAAGACGCACAAGCTTACTGAGCGGGCCTTCCCACGTTTCCAACTCGATTTGCGCATTTAAACTCACGTCAAGCTGTGTGTGTCCGAACGTTCTGGATCAGTGATCCCGCGGCGACGATGTTCGGCATGCAACAGAAACGCGAACGCGGGGTTCACTGCATCCAGTTTGTTGAACGATGGAAGACGATCGGAAACCATGAAACCGCTCGAGCGGAAGATCGAAAGAACGGTTGCGCCATCCCGCACCGTCTTGTTGCCGCGATCGAAACATCCAAATGGTTGCCTGAAGAAACCTGCGCGCAAAAACTTTCCGCAAACACCTGACCAACAGCCAAAGCGGCCCCGACGTCCGACGCGGCTACATTCAACCCTGGAATGCAAATACCCCGAAGTAAAGCGGGGCAAGTCTCTCTATTATCCCAACCCTCACTCCCACTTCACTTCAAATTATCTACATTCCCTTTTTTGTTAGGCATCGTCATCTCTTCACAAACTCAATCAAGGTGTCTCGGCGGAAGGCCTCGCCTCTCGTCAGGGTCTCAAACTTCCGTCGCTCTCTCCGCATGGGCGGCAACCGCTCGGAGGAAATGTCCCCGCTGTAACAATGAACGTAAACAAACATCCTCTCTGCGCACGATGCAATCTGCTGAAGAATCTCGGTGGCGTCGTCGCGAAAAACCAAACTGCCATCTTCTGCGGGTTGGTGCTTCCCGGCGCACGACAACGCGCACGAACAGCCTCCAGTCGTAAGAACCCATGTGGAAAAGTCTGGCGGCGAAGACTGTCTCAGTGTCGGGTGGTCGTGTGGCAATAGCTGAAAGCCACGGCGAGATAGGGGCGCACTATTATCTGCTCGCTCGGGCACTGCTATGGAGATGAAGTCGCACATGGCGCGAGATGCCTAACGGTTAGAACTCAGCCATACCGGGCCGAAAAACACAATCCACGAAAGCGGAACTGAAGGCGCGATCCCGGTATTGGCTGCAGTTTTTTTGTTCGGCTCATAGCTTTCGCTCAAAATTATCCCCGTCCAGCAGCTGAATCTTCGTGTCACTCGGATCGAAATAGAGAAATCCGTTCGTGTCACTGCCGTATGACCATTCCAGCATGAGATCACCCGCTCGGACCGTTGTGTCGTGCTCCGCGTTAGGAACTACCTCGTAGTTGCCGTCGCTCTTCGCTTTGCGGTCGAAAGACTCGACCACCCGACCGGTTCCGCTCTGAACCGTTTTCGATTGCGGCGCACGGTATCGCCAACGATACAAGGCCTCCTGGTCTGGTCCAAAGGTGGTGAACTGAATGATTGCAGCACCTCCTCGATCCGTCTCAACGCGAATAATGTCATTTGTTGTAAGACTTATCGGACTATCTTCAATCTTGGACGAACGCGAGCAGCCAACAACTAGCAACAAACAGATTGTGATGATTAGTCTCATAAATTGGAGTGCCGAACGATCAGCTCACCGACGGCGGCCCGTCGGTGGCTCTTGGATTTGAAATAGACGCCGATGGGCCGCCGTTCGGTGCAGCGCCGGGTTCGGCTATCTTCAGTCTATGCTCAAGAGCAGCATCGATAATGTTGTCCTTCTCGTGTCCGTATTTGAGTGCTGAAGAAATGAACTCTCCGGAGCTCTCGCACGGCATCTCCTCGACACCATCCTCAAGCTCTAAATTGAAAATATCAACGCAGCAGCCGCATCCCTCATTGTCACTTATGCCGAGAACGCGTCCACGGTTTCGAGACAACCAGCCATAGAACGCTGCAACCTCATTTGGCTCATCGGCTGGCAGATCAATCGCAACCACGGCTATTCTACGAAGAGGCATAATGTCCAGGCCGAACGAATCAGCTCACCGATGGCGGCCCTCCGGGAGCATTCGGATTGTCAGTTGACGCCGCTGGGCCGCCATTCGGTGCAGCGCTTGGTTCGGCACGAAAATCAGGTCGTCTCCAACTTCCGTTGATCCACTTACCGGGTTCAGTATTCCCCTTACGGCCTCCGAACTGGATAGCCTCAAACAAGTGATCATCAGCAAAAAAACACTCCCACCACCCGTCAATCCAGGCAATGACAAAACCACGCTGCTCCTCAACAAACTTGAAATGCGTTTCGTCGAGCCTGCCCCGAATATTGCCCCATCGCGAAATGAGTGAACCTATGGACTCTGGACGGCATGGAACGCCTGTCAGATACGTCCACTCATCCAAACCAAGATATGGGCGCACTTTCGCAAAATTCCCGGGGGGAATGACGACGGCGTCGGGGCCTCCGTAAGGGCGCAGGACATGGCGAGCAATAAAGTCGTCGAACTCATCGAACAGATTATCTGCCGCAATTGGTTTAAAGCGCAGCACATCCCATGGAGCTCCCTCGTAAAAGCACAGGTGCTCGTCAAAAGCTTTGGGGACAGTAACGAGAAGTTCATTCCAACTTTTGGCATCTGAGGCTAAAGAGCGCATCAATCGTGGGCCTAACGTTCAGCTCACCGATGGCGGCCCACCGAGAGCGTCGGGATTATCAACTGCCGCCGCTGGGCCGCCATTCGGTGCAGCGCCTGGTTCGACTCGATACTCAACTAACTTCTCTCTTGGTCCTTTCGGTGGATCGTAAATCTCAGCTAGCGCGCTGCCGCCCTCGAATCGCAGCGGCCATCTGCAGGGAGTCTCAAGGATGGCGGCGATCATCTCCGGGTAGTCCGGGTGCAGAAAGATCGTAGTATCCACAGATGTGTTCATCTGGCTCACCGCCGGATACCTGCTCAACAAAAGAAACCCTCGAAACCAATCATCATCCGCAAGACGGATCTTAAGCCGCTCGGGTACTGTAGTGCCACAGCGCTCGATCAATTTGATCATATTGGATACACGGTGGCTGGCTGTCCGGCAGTCATCGAGGCTCGCCCCAGAGCGGAGGGCAAGGGACTTGAACGCGAGCTCAATGCCAAGAGCGTAGAGGTGGTATCGAGGAAGGTCCCAACACCGCTCTTTGGCCATGAGCCCCAAGGCGGCAAATCGCACAGATGCGTGAGCGAAGTGGACTCCGTCCTGAACCTCTGGCGAAAGCGGTCCGTGTGCTTCTATGTCATTAAGGCAGATGTAAGGCAACGTGTCCTCCTGCTACGTCGAACGTCCCGCATCACTGACCCCGCGCCAGTGATACTCAAATTGTAACCACAGCGCTATCGCGGGGTTCAGTGCATGTGGTTTGTTAGCGTGACGGCGCATCAGAAGCAATTTGTAGCCACAAGAGGAGCAGAAAAGCCAGCACTCCTGAAGGCAATGCAATCAAAACAGACGACCAAGTCGGCAGATCACTGAAAACATGCAAGAAACCGAAACAGAGTCCGGCAAAAAGCAAACTGCTGCCAACAAACACCGACAGGAACACCCGATCCTTCCACATTGGTCTGCCTTGGTCGCTGGGTTTCATCTGAACGCTAACGTCAGCGTGAGCCACCGCCGGCTTGTGACTCAAGATCAAAACAGAAAGCGCAATCGGCGGTTGGCTCGACGCTCTGGTTAAGTGCGTTCGTCATCCATCTCTCCACCATCTCATCGGATTGAAAGCTCAAGTCTCGATGCAGCCAATATCCACCATCGGAAAGTCGGATGAAAAGCCACCCGGCAGTGATTGTGGTGTCGTAAGCGGTATTAGTTCCGTATTTCCACGCGTAAGTATTCCATCCGACTCGCTCAAATTTCCCCTTCAACTCTGGCTGTAAACTGCCATGGAAATAAGTGATCTGCCCATCAGCGAATCTCAGAAATGCGCGCTCTTCGCATCCATGCGCCGTGAACGAGCCTACATAATTCCCACGGAGGGGACATGGCACCGCCAGCCTGAAAAGAATGAGCAGAACGGTGAGACCACTGAGTATGCGCCAATGTCTCGCCAGAAAACCGCGAGTAAAGCGAATCAGAAAGGGAAATACTCTCCTTGCGCCAATCAACGCACCAACGCTAGCTGTAGCTATCAGACCGAGCTGTATCCAATCATGTAGAATCGACCAATCGTCGTATGCGAGTGAGAAACAAAGGCCAAGCAACATCCAACTTGGTATTATCGCCAGAAATGCCCACCGCCGGGGAATGTGCGGATCTTTCATAGCACATAACGCCCCGGCTCAGGCAGGCCGGGCCAACGATGTTTGCTTGTCAACCAACGCGCGATCCCGGCCTTGCCTGCAGCCGGTTGGTTGGCATCGGTTTTCATTGCTTTTTACGTTGCACGAGAACCAAATCCTCGTCATCAAATTTAGTGTAAAGTCTGCCAAACGTAGGCCCCGTCAGCATGACGCCCTCGCCTTCTTCCTGAAAGAAATCTTCCCAACCAGCGCTCTCCTTAGTGATTATGCTCTCGACCACTCCGTCCCACTTGCCGATGCGCACTACGTCGCCCTCGCAGATCGCATCTCCCGAGCGGTATGCCGGTGCAGGCTTCATGCCACGTCAGAGATCAGGGACGGGCGCGTTAGCGCCCGTTCCCTGCATCGAATTGTTGGCATCAGTTTCTGTCCTATGATTCGGCGGCCAGAGAAAGTGCAGCAATATGCCGCCCAGAAGGCCGGGCATCCCTGCCGCGAACAGATTCTGAGCTATGAACACACGCTGATCGTGAGAGGTGATGCCATACGGTGTCGCATCGAAGGGCATTAGATACGAAGCCAAAGCCGCAAATACCGGAAAGAACCAGCTGCACACAACACCGAGAAACACGAAACACGCTATGCGGGTAAAGACGTAACGCCACTGCCTCCGGCTTATCCACCATGACCCGAGGCATAATAGTCCGGCGGCGGGAATTGTAAAAGGGGCGACGAAGAACGGCGCAAACACCCAAAGCGGTATCGTGCCAGAGCTGCCGAACCAGAACGAACGATTGTCACCGCCGTTGAGCAACGCAAGGATATACGAACCGATAACAGGGGCAGCCCCGCACGCCAGGGCAACCGTGATAATCACTCTTAAAACTTTATTCTTCATTATGCCAACGTCCCGCATCACTGACCCCGCGCCAGTGATACTCAATTTGAAACCACAGCGCTATCGCGGGGTTCAGTGCATGCGGTTGGTTAGCCAGAGTCTTCATACTGGGTCGACGGGACTGACGTGATCACCCTCCAAGTCAGTTGGAGGGTGACGCAAATGGTGAATCAAACTCTCGGTAATGGCGCGAAACACCTCATCTCGATTCTTCCCGGTTTCTCCTGAAATGGCATCAGCGAGATGACACGCGGACTCCGCAAGTAAGCGTCCCCATTGGTCGGGTTCGTCGACCCAAACCCATGCGGCCAAAGAAATCTGAAGCTCCCCATCAACTATCCATCCGCGAATCATCTCTATGGAGTCTTCGTCAGATTCTGCGTCTGGAGGATGTCCCAATGGTCTCATATTAGTTGACGTGCGATTGCGGGCTAACGATCAGGTGAGGCACGGCTGCTGTAAGCGTCGTCTCGCCTGTAACGAAACTGTTATAAAACCCGAAAAGATACAATCTGCAAACGCGGAGCAGCCGTTGTCCTCCACCGTCTGGTTCGGCCTACTCCACTCTGAAAACCTGCTCTTCATCCTGGCCTCGAAATCTCCGGATGACGCGAAAATGATCGGCGTCCTCCTTGAATGCTAACAGAAACTCCTCGTCTGCTTTCGCTTTGTCGGCAGCCCACGCAAGGGCAATGCGACGAATCTCCTTCTGCTGCTCGTCGGGCACACCCTCAAGGACTGCGATATGCCTCCGAGATGGCAGGCACAACGTGGGAAGGTATCCATCAAAACCGTCCCGCTCAATGATTCGCCGTGTGATGCTGGCAAAATCGTCAATGGTCATACGCCGCCGAACGCTAAGGTCAGCGACGGGAGCCAGCCGACGATGACGTTCATATTTACTCTGAGCGAAACGGCTGGCTCCCGTTCGCTGGACCGCTTGGTTAGCCACCCACTGGGATGTAAATCGATTTGAATCCATAACCAATAATGTGCATGTCGCCAAAACGAACTAAAGAACGCCTCTTCGTACTAAGTAGCTTCGTTCCGAGCGGTAGAGGCGGTGCCTTTTCCACTCGCAGCTTACCAAATGAATCGGGCCAAACGCGAATCTCATCCGCTGCATCGCACCAAACGGAAAAATGGCGAATGCGTTTGGTCCGCAGATCCGTGCACAAGAAATATACGGTCACATGACCATCCCCTCCACGCTCGACTTGGAACACTTCAGCCTTCGTTCGTGGCGAGACGTATCGTGTAAGGGCAGTGAGTGTCATAGCAGGCTAACGCCAGCGTGAGCCACCGCCGGCTAGCGACTCAAGACAAAAAGAGACAACGCAACCGGCGGTTGGCTCGACGCTCTGGTTGGGCGATGCGTCTGTCATATCGTCCTCTTGAATCTCTGCCATAACTCCGCAATAGCCGCGTGCTCAGGGCCAGCCAAGAACGTCTGCGCACAAAGCCGCTCGTGCTGCTCGATTCGAGCCAGAAGCTGACTCGACTCCGATCCTCGCACCACCAGTGCGAGCAGCACTGCCGCGTCAGCCAGATACATCTGATACCTTGGTCGGTCATCGGCATGGTGGGTGTGCGCCAAGCTCTCTGAGAGACAGATGACGTAGTCTGCTAGAGCTTTCAAATTGGAATCCATGTGCGCGAAGTCGCCCAACCATTGATTATCAGTTGGCTTTGCCTTGATAACTTGATATTACTCGGCTTTTCAGGCAAGTGTCCCAGCAGGTTCATGAGCGGAATTAAATGTTTATGGTCGAGCAAAGTCAAGGTCACTCCGGTGCAGTTTCAGAACCCAAACTGTTGGATCAAGTGCGCGCCAAAATGCGGTTGCTGCACTATTCCATTCACACGGAGCGGTCCTACATCGATTGGATCAGACGTTATGTTGCTTTTCACCGGATGAAGTCCCGGGACGACCTATTTCCCAGTGAACCCAAGGTCGAATCCTTTCTCAGTGATTTGGCGATCAATGGCAATGTTGCCCCGGCCACACAGAACCAGGCCATGAATGCCCTGGTGTGTCCCACCAGATCCGGCAAAATGCCCGTTCTTTCACCTTCCATCCGTTCAAACTTCCGACTGCCTGGCGGACAAGGTAGCCGCGATAAGGGTGATGGTGTGTCGGTGTGGTGGGCGGACTATTGTCGCTTGTGCGAAAAGCGGTGCGTTTGGGTGGCGTCACTGAACTGAACGTTTGTTCATTCCTCCGGGAAACCTTCCAATCGGCAAAAATGCCCTCTCGGTTACGTTTACAGAGACAACTTTCCCCGCATTTCTCCCTCGGTTACGTTTACCGAGACAATTTTCCCCGCATTTCTCCCTCGGTTACGTTTACAGAGGCAACTTTCCCCGCATTTCTCTCTCGGTTACGTTTACCGAGACAACTTTCCCCGCATTTCTCTCTCGGTTACGTTTACAGAGACAATTTTCCGCGCATTTCCCTCTCGGTTACGTTTACAGAGGCAACTTTCCCCGCATTTCTCTCTCGGTTACGTTTACCGAGGCAACTTTCCCCGCACTTCTCTCTCGGTTACGTTTACCGAGACGTAAAACGATCGTTTTGGGACTCGGTTACGCCGACGATGGGCATTTTTTCGGTTCAGGTGTTTTGTTCGCGTAACCGCTTCTCCATTAGCGACTATCAGCGCAGATTAGCGGTTCACTGCGGTTTTTAGGTTTAATGGGAACCGGGCAAATGTGATCTTCTCATTTGCATGGGCTTCTCCAGTTTCGTACAGACAGGCGACATCCAGATTCGGCATCACAGCCAGGCAGGAATAAGCAGACCACCCGGGCTGAATTGTTCTCGCCACGAACCAACTCCGGCCTTCGTCTTCGCTCACGTGCAGAGTCAGGTTTTTGCGACGACTTTCGTGGGTGGGATTCGCGAATAGCAGGCGGCTGGCTTGTTTTTTACCAGGCCATGTATGACGGACGATGGTTCCCTGGCAAATGGGTTCCAATAAATCTTTCTTTAACTCCGGGCTCGACCAGGTCGCGCCGCCATCGCGACTGATGGACTGACTGCGGAAAACGCCCGGGATGGTGCGCATATTCATGAGCAACGCGCCATCTGCCAATTCGACGACCTGCGCCTCGGAGACACGGCCATGAACGGTACCGCCAATGTGCCAGCTTTTCCCATGGTCATCGCTGTAAACAACATGTGAACCGCCACGCGCTTTCGGGTCGTCGCTGTTGTGGCAGGCCGGAATCACCAAACGACCTTTGAACGGGCCGCGTTGCACCTGTATCCCAACGCCCGGACCAGCGGCATACCATCCCCATGATTCGAGTTTGGTGTTTTCGGTAACGTCCAATGGCTTCGACCATGTCTTGCCATCATCGTCACTTTTCGCAATCCAGACGGTGCGGGTCAGGAGTGACCCGGGGCGTTTCAGGATTTTCGGATCCACCTTGCCCGGATTATGATTCATGAACAGCCAAATGGTTCCGGTCTTTTGGTCCTGCACCGGAGTAGGATTGCCACAGGTATTGATGCCATCATCCCAGATCACTTGCTGTTTGCTCCACGTCTTTCCACCATCCGTCGAGCGCTTCAGTAATAGATCGATATTGCCATTGTCGTGCCGGTCGTCTTTTCGGCCCTCGCAAAAAGCGAGCAACGTCTTTCGTTTCGTCAGAAGCAACGATGGAATGCGATAGGTATTGTAACCATCTTCGCCCCCTACAAAAACATCCTTTTGAAAAGCGCTTTCCCCTGCCCCTTTCCCGAGTGTGGAGAAAAACAGGTTTAACAACATGGCGAATGTGAGGAAACGGAGTGGATTCATTTTTTAGAAAGACGGCGTTCAGTTGATTCAATTGGAGATCGAAATAGAGAATGAATGGTCAACTGCTTCCCGGAGAGCAGCGGTTTGGAGCCAAAGAATAAGCTGGTGAAATAACCAAACACAACACAACTCACCATTCCTATCCCACCGAACAGAAAGAAATGCAGCCTGGTATTTTGCTGGATCCATCCAAGGAGAACGGCACTGGCTATCAGACCCATAAGAGCTCCTGTAGCATTGGCACGCCGCGTAAAGATGCCGAGCACAAAAACACCGGCCAATCCGCCGCCAAGCAGTCCAATAATCCGCAGAAAAACGTCCCAAAGAGATTTGATGTTGTAACCGGCCATCAACAACGCAGTCGCGGTTCCAGCAATGCCGAGGAGAACTGTCAGGGTGCGGGCGAGTCGAAGACAGGTCCGATCAGATGCATTAGGGCGGGCGCGGCGGTAAAAGTCGGTAGTGATCACAGTGGACATGCTGTTGATACTGCTATCAAGACTCGACATCGCAGCAGCGAACACTCCGGCAATTACGAGACCTACGACGCCGGTGGGCAAAGAATGAGAGATGAACCATGGGAAAACGGCGTCTGTATCGAGCGTTGGGTTCAGTTGCTCGGGATGTGTTTTGTAAAAAACATAGAGCGCGGTTCCGACGGTAAAGAACAGAAGCGTTGCCGGCACAACAAGAATCATATTGGTCCACATGGATTTTGCGGCTTGCTTCTCATCAGGAGTAGTAAGGTAACGCTGCACCACAGATTGATCCGCTGAATACGGCCCGAACAGAGAGAGCCATGTGCCAAGGGTCATAACGAGAATGCTCGTGGTGGTCATGTCCCAAGTCCAATCCACCATATGAAATTTGCCTTCGGCTATGCCGGTCGAAACGATCGTTCCAAATCCCCCGTCCACCTGGGATGCGATCAAAAAGAGGCTCACAACAGCAGCAAGAAGAAGCACTGCGACCTGCGCCAGATCAGTCCATATGACGGCTTCAATTCCGCCGGTCGCACTGTAGAACGTTGTCAGAACCCCCATCAGCACGATGCAAAGGTAAATGTTGATGCCGGTAACAGCCGACAACGCCAGCGCAGGCAGAAACAGAACAATTCCCATTCGGCCCATCTGCAAAATGCAAAACGTGGCGGCAGCGAACATCCGGACAACTACGTTGAAACGATGTTCCAGGTATTCATAGGCAGTTGTAACGTTGAGCCGCCGAAAAAATGGAAGGTAGAAAAACACCACGATTGGGGTGATGGCGACCACCATCATGTTGTTGAGAAAATACGTCCAGTCAGTGGAGTAAACCTTCGCAGGTATCGCCAGGAACGTAATGGCGCTGAGTTGTGTTCCGAAAATGGAAATGCCCGCCGCCCACCATGGAATGCGTTTTCCACCAAGGAAAAAATCCGCCGTGGTCTGGTGCCGTCGGGAACAGTAAAGACCTATCAGCACTATTGACCCGAGATAGCCTGCAAGCGTGATGTAGTCGAAAGTTCCGAAAGCAGATTTCTGTGTAATTGTGGTCGCGCTCCAGATTGCCGGGGACCGAACTCCTGGACGCACTTCCCCGCTGGGAATCACAATGCGCCCCTCCCAGTTTACGGCCGGAACGGTGACGTGAGCGAATGGGGCGTTCTCCATTCGAGTCCACGTATCGGTGATGGTATGGTAGGCAAGAATTTCTTTTGGAAAGCCGGGATGCTCATCCACCGGCTGAAACCCCAGTTTTGAGCCATCATCACCACTCATCACCAGGAAGTGTGACCGGCCAATCGTTGGCGCTGGCGAGGGAGCCGCAACCGCGGGCCGCGGCATTTTTGCGATTTCTTTCCAACCTTTTTCAGGAGTATAACGAAATGCATCGTCCAAATACGTGCGTTGAGGTTTGCCATCCGGACCAGCAAATAAATCTGTTCCGCCCGCTAAAAAAAATGAGCCGTCCTGCGCCGCAGCCACCGCGAGCATTCGGGCCGGACCGGGCCATGGCTCGAGTTCCTCCCATTTTCCATTCGGTTTTGAAAGGTCGAGCGACCAGAAAACATGCATCGTGTTGGTCGCATCCGGGGTTTCGATTCCAC
This sequence comes from Verrucomicrobiota bacterium, assembly GCA_013820875.1. Classification (GTDB taxonomy): domain Bacteria; phylum Verrucomicrobiota; class Verrucomicrobiia; order Limisphaerales; family JACDHS01; genus JACDHS01. The sequence continues at coordinate 42,576 of JACDHS010000018.1, forward strand.
CTGCAACATAGATGGAATTGCCCAGGAGTGCACCAGAGCCAAAGGCGCTCGGCATTGGAAGGGGCGGCAGTTTTTTGGTGGTGATTTTTTCCTTTTCCCACTTCAGGAGAAAAACGTCAGTGAAATGCTCGTTCACATCACCACCACCGATACAAACAAGCCCTTCCGCCGTCGTAATGGAAATTCCGTAACCGTTCGGGCGCGGCAGGGTGAATCCGATTTTCCATTCAGTTTTTGGACCGGGCAGAACGTAGATGGCGTCATGCCAAATCTTCTTACCGCCTTCCCACGGCATTGCATCAGGGAAATTGGCGCCGCCTGCCACAATCAAGGCATTTCCGCTGACACCTGAAAACGGCCCGGCGACTCCGGTTTTATCTGGCAAGTCCGGTAATTTTTCCCACTTCAAGAAATCCGCGGCGAATGCAGCGGGCGACAACACCAGGCACACCAAAAAAATTATAATGCTGCTGCCTGATCTCATTTTGCGGTCGGCAACAGGTTAAGAACCCGTAGTTCATGCTGCAATTTTTCATAGGCTTCAGCAGAGATGCTTTGCAGCGGGGCGCGCACGGGGCCGCAATCCATGCCGAGCATTTTCATGACGGCTTTTCCTGCTGATAGTCCGCCATAGCGAGACAACGCATTGATCATTTCGATGGCTTGCGTTTGATGAGCTTGAGCAGCTTTCATATCCTTGTTTTGGAAAGCGCCGATGACTTTGTGGTAGGTGGCAGCAGCAAAATTATAAGTACTTCCAACAAATCCTTCCGCCCCCATAGCCAGCGCAGAGAGCATGATTTCATCGCGTCCGAACAAAATGTTGAAGCGACCGTTATCGAAAGCAACGCACTGGCGATAATCCATCAGGTTTTCAAAAGTGTATTTAACTCCAGCCAGGTTCGGAATTCGTTCCGCTGCGACCTTGAGAAAATCAATGACCGCAAAGGTCACGCCATTCATGGCTGGCATGTGATAGTAATAAAACGGAAGGTTTGGCGCAGCAGCGGCGATCCTGGAGCAGAACTCCACCAATGCATTGAGAGTAGCGGGCCGAAAATAATCCGGAGCGATCGCCGCCACTGCATATGCACCAGCTTTGTTTGCGTGCGCGGCGAGCAGTTGCGCATCAGAAAGACAGTTGTGCCCTACATGGACGATGATCTTCAAATCGCGGGGAGCCACCGCGATCCAATGTTCCGTGATCGCCATCCGCTCGGTCGTTGTCAGAGAACTCCATTCGCCGGTCGTTCCACAAACGAATGCAGCAATGACGGAATTTGAGGACAGCCAGTCCGCTTGTTTGCGAATGAGGTTGTAATTGATCGTATCATCTTCGTGAAACGGGGTATGCGGTGCAGCGATCAGACCGGTGAGTTTTATGTTCATTCGATGTTTTATTTCTTAGCAGCTATCATTGAGGCGCTTCGCCTGGAGTGGGTGAATTGGATTTCTTGAGTAATGGCCCGCTTGTGTGATCGAGACTGATGTTCAACTGCCGGCTCAATTCCGCCACCCGCATCGCTTGTTGAGGGTGATCAGCCAGATTCACGTGTTCGTTCAAATCAGTTTGAAGGTCATAGAGCTCACGATCCAAAATCGCGCGCGTCTGGAAATCGATCCACTCGACGTAACGCCAACGATCTGTTCGCATGGCATAACCCATTTTCTGCGGTTGCTGGTTCAGTTGCCACGGGCGCGGAAATTGGCTCAACGCAAATTCCTTCACTTTGCCCCTGGGATTGGCGAGCAACGGCACCAGGCTAACACCATCCAGCTTTGGAGGGCGTGGCAGTCCGCAGAGTTCGGTCAAGGTTGGAAACAGGTCAACCAGTTCGACCAGTGCTTTGGTCTTTCGTCCGGCAGCTTTCTGGTTCGGCACACGGATAACCAACGGCACACGAGCGTCAAGTTCGAAATTGGAAGCCTTCGCCCACAAGCCATGCTCGCCGAGGTGAAATCCGTGATCCGAAAAGAGCACAACGATAGTGTTCTCGTGTAAACCGAGCCGTTCGAGCTCATCCAATACCTTGCCGACCTGAGCATCCATAAAACTCGTGGCGGCATAGTAGCCATGGCGAAGTTCTCGCGCCTTTTCTGAAGAAACTGGTCCTTCTTTGGGCATATCGACATAGCCGCGCAACTCGTTCCATTCGTGCAACGCGATGGCGGGAACGTCCTTCGGTGGCATAACTGGAGTTGGAGCAGGAATTTTCGCGGGGTCATAGAGTTCCCAATACTTCTTCGGCGCGGCAAACGGCAGATGTGGTTTGCGAAAACCGACAGCCAGAAAAAATGGCGTGTCGTTTCGGTTGAACTCACGCAGCGCATCTATGGCCGCAATTGCGATTTTTCCATCAGCGTAATCTGCATCCGCGTTGTTGGCGATGAGCGCGGCTGTCTGTTTAGCCTGATTTTTCTTGCGGCTGCCTTCTTCTGGCTTTTGACCGTAGTCCTCAATCTTATCGGAATGGTCAAACTGTTCCGGCACCGACCACGACTGCGGGTCGTTCATCCCTGTCTGACCGTGATAAATCTTTCCGAACGACCGAGCAAAGTAGCCGTGCTTCTTGAAATGCTCGGGCAATGTCACCACATCCGGCGCAGTTTGACGAAAATGATCGACCATGTTCCAGACGCGAATCGAATCGGGTCGGCGTCCAGACATAAACGATTGCCGCGAAGGATTGCACACAGCCTGTTGGCAATACGCGCGCTCGAAGGTCAATCCGGTTTTCGCCAAATGATCAATTCTCGGAGTGACGGCAATTCCATCGCCGTAACAACCAAGATTTGTGCGCAAATCGTCAATGGAAATAAAAAGGACGTTCAGGCGCGACTCCGATCGCGCAACAACATCGAACGAAAAAAACGAAGAGAAAAATAGCCAGAGGAGAATGATGACTGCTGATTTCATCCTATGAGAAAACTCAGAAATTAGCCATGGCCGACACGAGCGCTTTCATCTCCTTCCGATGAAACCGCGTGACTGTCTTGCCTGCACCGAGTCATTGCCCTCTGTCAGCCAGTCCAGAGTGAAACGCGCAAAGGTGATTTTCTCATATGAGTTTGCATCGCCGCGTTCATAAAGGCAGGCGATGGTCTGATCTCGTAAAATGGCGAGGCTGGAATAAGCCGTCGCTCCCGAGTGAAGCGCTTTTGCCACAGGCCATGTTTTGCCTTCGTCGTAACTCATACGCACGGTCATGTTCACACGCTTCTTTTCGTCAGCGGGATTGGAAAATAAAATGCGGCTCTTTTCGTTTCTTCCCGGCCAGGTGTAGCGGAGAATGCTCGCCTGGCAAACTGGCTCAATCAGTTCGGGATGATCGACGGACTTACTCCAAGTCACGCCACCATCAGCGCTGATGGAATGATTGCGCCGGCTACGTCCCGTGTAGGCGCGCATGTCCATCAGCAACGTACCTTTTTTGTCGGCCAATTCGACCAGTTGACATTCGTTCATTCTCGGAGTGATCACGCCGCCAAGTTTCCAAGTCTTGCCGTGATCATCGCTGTAAATCGAGTGTGCTGCATACTCGATCGGCAAACCACGTGAACCACCCGTTGGCTCGTCAAAACTATGATCGCATGGAATCACCAAACGCCCTTTATACGGACCATGTTTGATTTGAATTCCGACACCAGGACCGGTTGCATACCAACCCCATGATGGATCCTTAACATCCCGGGTAATTTCAACTGGTTTCGACCATGTCTTTCCGTCATCGGTGCTGTTGCAAACCCACACGGTTCGAGTGCTTTTTGCTTTCTTGCTCTTTATATCCTTTTCATGGTCATTACCAAGGTTGTGCGTCAGCAACAGCCAGATCGTCCCGGTCTTTTCGTCAACAACGGGGCAAGGATTTCCGCAGGTATTATCACCGTCATCCCAAACTACCTGTTGTGGGCTCCACGTTGTGCCGCCATCCTTCGAACGTTTGAACACCAGATCAATATTACCTGTGTCAGACTTGCTACTCTTTCGCGCTTCACAAAAAGCGAGAATGGTTCCCTTCTTCGTCACAATCAAAGAAGGAATCCGATAGGTGTGATAGCCATCGACTCCACCGACGAAAATGTCAGTCTGCGTCAACTCGTTAGCAGACAGCGCTCGAGACAAACAAAGAAGAGCAACAATGCAGGAGAGGATTTTCATATATTAAAAATTCGTTGTGGTTCTCGGTTAAGGAGTCGTTGCCGCAGGTCCGAGAACCTGTCCATCAGCCCGAAGGCGGTCGGCCAAATTGCCGTAGTTTACTTGTTGCACAGGGACACCTTCGTCAATTGAGAGACAGGCTGCGGTTGCAGCAGATTGACTTAAGATCATGAAGACCGGCTCCATCCGAATAGAGCCAAACGCTACGTGACTGGCAGAAAGCGCAAATGTGACGAACAGATTCTCGCATTCGGAAATTTTTGGCACTATTGCTCCATACCCGATCTTATACGGAGCTGGAACAGGACGTCCAATTGTGCCTTCGCTTACTGGTTGCCCATCATGCAAAACGCGTCGAACCGCGTGCATATCAATTCCATACGCACCCATCCCAATAGAGTTCTGCGCGATGCGCTCACCAGCACAATGTTGTTCGACCATCACAAAATCTGAAATCATGCGACGCGCCTCGCGCACATACAACTGGTGTGGCCAACCGCCGTTGTCAGTGAACTCATCCTTGCATAAACCAAATGACTTCAGTTCATTGCGAACCGTCTCCGGCACGCGGGAGTTCGTTGCCAGAAAATAGAAAAACCCTCTCAAATAATTTTCATGCTCCCGAGCAATGCGCTCGCGAGTTGGCCAATCAGCGTTGGGATACTCATGTGCACCACCAATGAAATCCGTGGAAATCGCCCAGCGATTGTTGAAGTCGTACTTCCCGTTCTGCAGCGGATCGTATTTCAAGAAATCACGCAGAGTCAGCTTTTGTCCGGCAGCCTGACGCGCTTCAATCCAACGGGCCAGCAGTTCGTAATTCGCGGGATCGTAATCACCAGGCGCCGCAATCGGGATGCTGTTCGTCAAGTTGTCGGTCAGGCAAACGCGATAGTTGTAGCTTTGCACCAATTTATCCGCAGAACCGATTTTTCCAATCTCACCATGATGAAGAAGATAAGGCAAAAGCCCGCTCGAAGGATCACCCGGTGATTTGTAAGGATCTATTGCAACTTCAAACTTGCCCGCGCGCAGACTTAAAGCAGGCCCCTGCACTCCGTTTATCGTCTCGCCGTAGGTCGAATTCGCCTCTCGTCCAACCGTATAAGAGACATTCGCCATTGCCATCAGATCTCCTTCGTACGACGCGTCAATGAACACTTTCGCGCGCACACGCAGTCCACTATCTGTCACCATCTCCTGAATGCGTCCTTTCTCTTTACGAAGAGATTTCAGCCGTCCATTAAAATACACCGGCACCTTCTCCTCGGCCAGCCACTGAGTGAACACAGATTCAGCAACTTTCGGTTCAAAGGAGAGTGAAGGTGGCTTCGCAAAATCGTAACCACGGCGAGTCGGATCGCTGCTAGTCTCACTTTCGAAGACGTTTTTCGAATTTTGACCATAATGCCTCCCCACCCGGCTATAAAATTCTTTAGCCAGCCCGCCAACAATCCAGACTCGCTCCCGGGAACCCACATCGGTCCAACTCAGGCCGCTCGCACTCATCCCGCCCAGGTGTCGTCCCGGTTCAATGATAACAGCAGATTTTCCCATCCGACTCGCTTGAACACCGGCTACCACACCACCGGATGTCCCGCCGTAAATGCAGACATCGGCATATACCGTTTTCGGCAGGCTCACTTTATTACCACCCGGGGCCGCTTGAGATGTTGCAGTGATAGCCACCAAACACATGCCCCAAAAAAGCTTCAATGCACGCAAGCATTTGACCTTCGCAATATCCGCCCTAAAACCCGACACTCTAAAGCTGAGTAAAAAACAGATCATCGAAGTTATGAAGCAAGCGGGTTATGAAACTTCACTGGAATCAAAACGCTGTGCGGTTTCGGACTTTGTCCGCTACACAACTGTTTCAGCATCCGACCAATAATTGCGCCCTGTTCTTCCTGGGTTACGGTTGGAACAACGCACGGAAAAATTGAGGAAGTTTCCGCAACAACAATTCGCAATTGTTTAGGCACATGTATCTTGATATCCGCTGCTGCTATCGCTGCGACACGAGCCAACTTCTCCGACCGGCAGATCAAAGCAGTAGGCGCATCTTCTTGCCTCAATAGAGATTTGATTGTCCCAAGAGTTACCTCCTCAATTGCTGGAACGCTACGCACACGAATCGAAATCGCGCCTCCCGAGGAAGCCCGACAATGCTGAGCGCCATCCATGAGCAAATTATCTCCAAATCCCCAGCTATCGCGCATCAAAACTGCGATCTTGCGATGCCCCTCTTCGACAAGAAAATTGACCAACACCTCCCCGATTTGCTTCTGGTCCCGATCAATCCAGGGTAATTCACTGGTTTCTGGAAATACACTACCGAACACAACGGATGGAACATTCGAGTCCCGGAAAAACTGCTGAATTTCCACTGAACTCACAAACAGAACCACACCTCCCAAAGTATTATTCTTCTCAGATTGCTCTAATAAATTGCGCGCGAAACCAAGTTCTCCTGACACAGGTAAAAAAGTGTGCTGAATATTTGCATCCGGCAGCTCCGAATTGATCCCGAACAGTGCCTGCTCAACGCTTGTTCGTGAGAAGCGAAAATAGGTCACTGGCATAATCAAATGAACACAGTGAACTATTTTCTCGCTTGCCGACTCAACAAACATCCCCGAAATGAAGGTTCCTGCCCGTCGGCGGCGTTCGAGGACATTACGCTCCGCCAATGACTGAAGCGCACGGTTTGCCGTGATCAATGTTACGCCGTATTTTTCAGCTATTTCCAGCCCATTGAAGTAACGTTCCCCGGGCCTTAAGCCGCGATGCCGTATGTCTTCAAAAATAACAGAAGCCAGCTTGGAGGTTTCACTGCGCTCCGGAAAATCCGAAAAAGACGACTGATTCATGAACCGAAGAAGTAAAGGAAGAAGAAAACCTTGTAAATAATAATCTCACCTTAATCTCATGTTATGATATTATTTTCTTTTTCTCAATGGACGAGTGAACCTAAAAACGGCAGTTGAGTGGCAAAGCTTCGCCCTTCGGGGCAAAGAAATTCTTACCTCGGCACCAAATTTTTAGGTTGCGTGACTTACCGTGACTCTTTTCAGCCGCTGTTCGCCAAAGAGGCGGTGATCCTAGATCCGGCAGTTGGCGGAGCTTGAAAGTTATGTAAGTTCTTTATTACATGGGACATGAGTCCGCAAATTGCGCTGGTGCCGACTCACCCAGAAGGTGAGCGGGTTAGTGAGGTTCAAAC
>JACDHS010000166.1 GCA_013820875.1 Verrucomicrobiota bacterium
GGCCAACCTACCTACTTTTTCGTTCTGTTTTAGACACCTCGTTGGCCAACCTACCTACTTTTTCGTTCTGTTTTAGACACCTCGTTGGCCAACCTACCTACTTTTTCGTTCTGTTTTGACGGCAAGTTGGCCAACCAGGGTTCTAAAACAGAACGAAAAAATGGATAAACAGCCCGTTTTCCTTACTTTTGGGTATTCTCGCGGGAATTTCGGGTGGAAAAGGGCCAATTTTCTCTTCGGGTCTTCAAACGTAGCAAATCGGCGCCCCGCCCGCGGTTAGCTACCTTCGAAGGATTGACTTGGAATCCCCAGGATTTAGGCTCGGCACCACAGGGTTATGATGTGGAAATACACTATCGCCGTTCTCGTTATCTTTGGGTTGCTGGCTTTTCTCAAACACGTGGAGGATTCGCCAGTGCGTTCCTGGAAAGGAGTATTCTTCACTGCCATCCCCCTGATCCTGATTGTTTGCTTCTGGATCAATTGGGCCTACCCGCCTCCACCACCACCTCAAGCGCGCACCGAACGAGCTGAAATCAATAGAGCAGAAATGGTCCGGACGTTACGAAGGATCGACGGTGTGGATCGCGCGAGCATTGATGGCCCACTTGTGCAGGTCAATTTTTCGCAGGAAAAACCGTTGGAAGAATTGAAACGCATCGCCCGGCACAGTGGCGGAGCAACGGCTCACTTCCTGAAGGTGGGAGATTCCCATCGGATCACTTTTCGTATTTCGGTGCGCGGTTATGATCGCTACGAAATGGAATACGACACCCAGCAAGGGGTCGTATCCGAGAAGACGTTTTAACCAGCAATGGAATAGGTTAAAACTGCCCTTTAGGCCAATCGGTTTCCACGCCCTGGGCGCGGATGCGATTTTGAAAGTCGCTCAGCAGATTTGCTTTCGCACGAATGGCGCGGGGTTCCTCTTTTTTCTCCAAGGCATAGGCCACGAGCAAACCGACTGATTCGCCAATGTTCCATTCGACCGGGTGCAGGCGATAACAGCCATTCGTGATATGAGTCGTGCCAATGTTTTTGCACGCGGGCAGAAGGTTAGTCACGCGCACCGGCAACAAGGTGCCGAGCGGGATTTGAAACGGCAGTGATGGAACATCAATATAATTATCGCCGCCCGTGCTCGGATGGAGATCGATGTTATAGCTGCCAAGACCAACGGAATCTTTAAACTTTTCTGCAGCAACTTCGTTCAAGGGTTGGCCAGTAAATTTCGCGCGAGCATCCCTGCCAATCTGTTGTTCCATGACGATTGTTTCAGCTTTGATGCGGCGAGCCTCCCGGATGTAGGGATATTTTGCCATCCCATCTTCGGTGCCCATGATATCGCCGCGCAAACTGACTTCCGGATAGCCCTGCCCTTCGCCACCATCGCGTGGCGCCTCGGTTTGAATCCAATAAAGCAGCGCATGGCTCAGTTCTTTACCGCCTTCAACATGTTTGGCGGCTTCTTCTTCACTCACCCCGACGAGGGGTCCGGGAAGATAATCGTTCTGTGGCCAATTGATGATGCTGATGTCGCCCGGATAAAATCCCGGCGTAAAATTTTCCTTGTTTACGATGCGGCGGTAACGGAACCAACTCGACGTGCCGAGGCTCGTCTTGTTGTCAATAAACGGCAACGTGCGTGGTTTGAGCGTCACGGGACTGCTGTAGGTAAACGAAAGCAGATTACCCGACCACGGGGGGGTGAGTTGCGGGACGTAATCACGCCAGAACTCATAGTTCCGAGGTTTATCCCCGACGTTGTTTGTGCCCGCGACATAATCAATCGCGAAGCAAACCGTGAACGCTTGTTGATTCAACGGATCGCCCTTCTCTGGCGCGTGCAGTTCGCCTGTTTCCTTCTGCGATTCGGCGCCCATGACAAACTCCGTCCCGGTCATCGGCAATAGATCACCCAACTCGGTGGCATCCACAAAATAGGGAGCTCGCAGGACCGTTTCATTTCCCGTGCGGAGGCTGCGGATTTTCAATGCTGTCACCTTGTCGCCGTTCACATCGGCGCTCACCGCCTTGTGTTCCAGGAGCAAAATCAATTTCTTCGAAGCGAGATAAGGATTCAGCAGATCATGGAACAGAGCGAGGGAAACACGCGGTTCATGAGCAACGCGCGAGACTGAACCATCGCCGGGATTCAAATTCCAACGGGCGCGTGCGGCTTCGGTCAGCGGGTAATTGCGACGATAATATTCACGGATGGCCGTACGGAATTCGCGATAGGTTCGTGTAGCGCCGAACTGTTCGATCCAGCGATGCTCATCCATCGGCACCCCCTGCTGGGTGAGTTGGCCACCGACCCAATCGGTCTCCTCTGTCATGATGACTCGCAAACCGTTGCGCAAAGCAGCCAGTGCGGCGGCGCAACCTCCCATTCCGCCGCCCGCAATCACGACATCGGCAGCAAGTTCATTTTTACCCGCTCTCAGTGCGGCCCGTTCCTGTTGAGCGCGAGCGGAGGTGGGAGAGAGAATGGCACCAGAGGAAAGCACTGCTCCACCGGTCGAAATCAGTTGAAGAAAATTGCGCCGTTTCATGGGCAGAAGTTTTCACTGAAAATGAAATTCAAGTCGAGTGAGTTCGATCTCTTTTGAAAATTTGTTTGCGATTCGCTTCCTGCGTCCACTTTATTGCGGATATGCCGTTTAAAAGCTTTCCCATTGCCCTCACAATCGCCGGATCCGACAGCGGCGGCGGCGCTGGCATCCAGGCTGACCTGAAAACATTCGCTTCCCTGGGTGTCCATGGCACCACGGCGATCACCTGTCTCACGGCGCAAAATCCAAAATCGGTTATTCGCATCCAGGCAGCGAAGCCAGAGATAGTGAGGCAACAAATTGAAGCTGTCTTTGCTGAACTGAAACCCGCTGCGGTAAAAACAGGCATGCTCTTTTCCGCCGACATCATTCGTGCGGTTGCAGAGTTCTGGCAAAGTGGTAAACGCCCACCGCTGATCGTAGATCCGGTTATGGTTTCCACGAGCGGCGCAAAGCTGCTGAAAGATTCCGCGATTCGAGTGTTGAAGACTGAATTGCTGCCACACGCCACGCTCATCACGCCTAACCTTGATGAAGCAGAGATTCTCGTCGGCGAAAAGCTTTCGTCCATTGAAGACCTGCGCAGTGCTGCAAAGAAGATAAACGCAGAATTCGGCTGCGCAGCCCTCGTCAAAGGCGGCCATCTGCGCGGCGGCAAGGAGGCGGTGGACATCTTCTTCGACGGCAAAACAGAACTCCTCTTATCAGCTCCGTTCGTGAAAGGAGTTTCAACACATGGCACAGGTTGCACTTACTCGGCGGCGATTACAGCGTATCTGGCTTCCGGGAAGGATCTGCCAACCGCAGTTTCAAAAGCCAAGAGTTACATCACCGAGGCAATCGCCCAAAGCGTGAAGGCACGAACCCATTTTGTACTGAACAGTTTCTGGAGATAATTCTGCGGCGGACCGGTCGGGACGAGCAACCACCCTCAGACGCAGGTTTGATTGAAACTCATTTCTTCTGCGGAGGCGGCGGCCGTTTCTCCGGCATCGGCCACGGCTTGGCTCCAACGCGATCTGCCCATGCCTCATACTTCGCAGTCAGATCCCGCGTGATTTGAGGAATTATTTTCGCCAGATCCTTTGTTTCCACCCGGTCGGCTTCCATGTCGTAAAGTTCCCAGGGTTCGTTGAAACTGCTGACCAATTTCCATTTGCCATCACGAATCGCACGATGCCCTTCATGTTCCCAAAATAGCGGGGTGGAACGTGAAAGCGGTTTTCCAGAAAAAGCGGGACTCAATGAGATACCTTCCAGCGGCGTTGTGGAAACGCTCTTCCAGGTTTTCGGAAATTCCGCGCCAGCCACTTCCAGGAAGGTTGGCATGACGTCTATGATATGGCCTTGCCCGGTCAACACTTTGCCATGCTGGCGTTTCGCGATGCCCACAGGCCAATGCATAATCAACGGAGAAGAAATGCCACCTTCATGGCTGTACTTTTTCACCTTGCGAAAAGGACTGCTGCTGACGTGCGCTCCGGGCATTCCATAGCCTTCGTAACTGTCGCGTCCGCCCAACACCGCTCCGGGCAAACTGCGATTGGGATCTTCCGAGGCGCCGCCGTTGTCCGACATAAATAAGATCAGAGTGTTTTTGTCGCGGCCCGTTTTCTTCAACGCTTTCAACACCTCACCAATTCCGTAATCCATCTCCTCGGTTTGCGCGGCGTAGATCGCCATTTCATGATCCCATTTATCCTGCTGCTCGGGGGTGGCTTCATCCCATGGCACAACGTTCGGTGGACGGGGAACCAATGCCATGGCCCCGTCAATTATGCCTGCCTTTTTCAATCGGCTGAAACGTTGCTCACGCAATTTATCCCATCCAATCTTTTTATACTTACCGCGATAGCGGGCGATCGTTTCCGGTTTCGCATGCAACGGCCAATGCGGCGCGGTGTAAGCGAGATAAAGGAAAAATGGATCCGAATTCTTTTTCTCTTCCTCAATGAAACGAACGGCGTGATCGGTGAAAGCGTCCGTGGCAAAGAATCCTTCGCGTGGCGGAAGAAAGACTTTGTCATCCAGAGCCATCGGCGGATTGGTGATGATCCCTGTGTGCTGAATGCCGAAACCATAATAATTCATCGCCCCTTCAATCACGGAGAACGACCGATCGAAACCACGCGCCGCCGGCCATTCGTTGGTGCGATAGCCCAAATGCCATTTGCCCGACATGAAGGTGCGATAACCCGATGCGCCCAAAGCTTCGGCGATGGTCGGTGCGTGTGGATTCAAGCGATCCGAATAAGCTGGAGAATTGAGTTGTTCACGAACGCGCCGGGCGTATTCGTCCACCATATCGCCGACGTGCGCCTGGTGCTGATACAACCCGGTGAGTAATGATGCCCTCGACGGACAGCAGCGGGCAGCATTGTAGAATTCAGTAAAACGCACTCCTTTTGCCGCAAGTTTTTCGAGGTTCGGCGTGCGGATTTCACCGCCGTAAGGACTGATATCGCTGAACCCAAGATCATCGGCCAAAATCAAGACGATGTTCGGTCGGGCCGGAGCACCTTCCGATGCAGCAACCGAGGAAAGAAGAGCAATTCCGCTTATAACTGCGGCAAACAAATGTTTATTCGACATGATTGTTCTGGAAACTTTATTGAATTCCTATGATGTGGAACAGCTTTATGACGCGCTGGGAATCCTGCATGTGACGGCGGCGCTCCTGTTCAAGAGCCTTCTCGCGAACCGATTACTTCCAGTCGTTTACCTGGCTCCAGTTTGCGTTACCGATTTGCCGCGCCACTGTCCGAGTGGAAGCACGTTCGCACGGGCCGCCCACGCATCCCATTTCGCGGCGAGTTCGCGTAATTTCGCTGGATTCTTCTCCGCCAGGTTGTTCATTTCCGTGCGATCCTTATCCATGTCGTAGAGTTCCCATGATTGATCTTCCTTGGCGACGATTTTCCATTTGCCGTCGCGCACCGCACGATTTCCTTCGTGCTCCCAGAAGATCGGGTTCTTGCGCTTAAGCGATTTTCCATTCAACGCCGCTTTGAGGCTCACCCCTTCCATGGGATGAATTTGTTGACCGTTGAATTGTTTTGGATAGTCAGCGCCTGAAATGTCCACACAGGTCGCCATGATATCGATGAGGTGTGCGGGTTGTCCTTCGAGCTTTCCGTTGCGTTTCCCGCTAATGCCAGCCGGCCAATGCGCAATCAACGGAGTGCTGATGCCTCCTTCGTGAACCCAATGTTTGTATTCGCGGAACGGTGTGTTCGAAACATTGGCCCAACCTTCTCCGTAACCCATATAAGTATCGGCCGGTCCTGGCATCACGCCGGGGCCGCGGCGCACCCAACGACCGTCGCGCGTTTGCATCGGGGGCCAGATCTTTGGCTGAAGATCGTTCGGGCCCATTGGCTTCGGTTTAGTGGTCGGCTGATCTTTCGGTTCAGTGCGTCCCATCATTTCGGCGCAGCCACCGTTGTCTTGCAGGAACAGCACGAGCGTATTCTCGAATTTCCCATCGCGTTTCAACTGCGCGATGATCCGGCCAATCCCCTGATCCATGTTATCCACCATCGCCGCGTAAACCTCCATGCAACGCGCTTCCCATTCCTTCAATTCAACTGCTTTCCAATCACCCACCGTCGGCGTTACCGTCCATTTCGGATCCAGGATCCCAAGTTTCTTCAACTTTTCCACACGCGCCTTGCGCGCTGGTTCATAGCCGCCGTCGAATTTGCCTTTGTACTTTGCAATATCCTTCTCCAACGCGTGCATCGGCCAATGCGCCGCCGTGTAGGAGACATACATGAAAAATGGTTTGTCGGACGCCTCCCGGGAATGCTGTTGCAGAAACTGCACCGCGTTATCGCTCAACGCGTCGGTGTAATAAAATGTTTTCGGCTCATACTTCGGATCATTTTCCGGCGTGATGTAAGTGTTGCCGCGACAGAGCGTGGTTGGATCGTAGAAACTGCCGCCGCCATTGATCGTTCCGTAGTAATGATCAAAGCCCCGCTGCATCGGCCAATTTGAAATATCCCCTTTTGGGTTGAGGGCACGGGCCAGGTGCCACTTGCCCAGCATATAAGTACCGTAGCCATCTGCGCGCAGCACTTCCGCAATCGTCGCGGAGTCACGATTCAAATTGCCGCGATAACCCGGATGCCCGGTGTCCTTCATCATATGACCAACACCCGCCTGGTGCGGATAAACTCCCGTCAACAATGAAGCACGCGTCGGGCAACAACGGCCCATGTTATAAAATTGCGTAAAACGAACACCATTTTGGGCAAGTGAATCGAGGTTGGGCGTCTGAATTTCCCCGCCGTAACAGCCAAGGTCGGAGAAACCCATGTCATCGGACATGATGAGTAAGATATTCGGACGTTCCGCCGCCACCGCAACACTACAGAAGCTGACGAATAGCAAAATGATTGGACTTTTAATCCAGGAGGAGCGCAGGCCTTTCAACTTCAACAAATTCATCTCCGAAAGAGGACGGTTTTGCCGGGAATCAGGTTACGAATAAGAGGGCAGTCAGCCGGCCCTTCAGCCCTCGGGACGCTAAACACATCAAAAACACCAATAAACCACGAAATCCGTATAAGTATCTGATTAAAGCGGCTTGTGACGTGTTTTGAATGTTTTTAAGCTCCTTAAAAACTTCCGCGCATAATTTTGGAACCGAAAAAAGAGTTTTGAAACGTTCAAAAACGTGGGCTGGAACATCGCGGAAAACATGTTGTCCGATCGATTGTCTATCCCAATACTCCGACGAGTAAGCTGAGACAGAGGATTTTTAATTCAAGCAATGAACGAGACCGCAACCGCGATTGATTTCAGTATTCAACAATCAAATGGTTAGTTATAATAGCTTGCATCACGCGCTATGAGAACACTCACCATTTTGCTTCTGCTCGTAACGGCCATTTGCAGCGCCCGAGACACGAACGACATTACCCGGAAGGTTTTCGAGCGAGACCGTGACAAGGACGGCAAGCCGGACTTTCGGATGGAGTCGGTTTTCCGTGCTGGCGAGCGCGTGATGGTTGTTTGGAGCAGACCGAATACTCAGGGAGTTTGGGAGGTCACAGCACGAGCCTATTATGCCGCAGGCCAGATGGTCGCGATTGAGAGCGACGAAGATCGAGACGGCTTTTTCGAGAGTCTTGTTGTCTATCGTTCTGGCACTGACATGGAGGCTTTCACTCGGCAGCGCGATGGTTCGGTGCAACCCGTGAGCGCGCAGGCACTCGCGGCGTTCAAGAAGCAGAACGCGGCGATTTCAGAGTTTTGGGACAAGGCGGTCAGCAAAGATGCAGACCAGGAAAAGTTGGAGGATTCGATTCGAGAGACTCAGAAGAGTATCCGCGATGCAGAGAAGGAGAAGAGAGATGAAAAGAAGTGACGAGTTGTGGGCTAACGCTCCGCATGCATCGAACCCGCGATAGCGCTGTGGTTTCAATCCGAGTATCACTGGCGCGGGGTCAAGTGATCAGGGGCGTTAGCAATCTGTATATGCCGAATTGGCTCAAAATTGCGGTCTTTGGTCTGACAAGTTATGTCGGCATCGTTGCGCTTTTCTTAGCAGACGCTTTTTTTTGGGGGTTGTCCGGATCAGGAGAGCGCAATCTATGCGCGTGGGCAGTGATTTTCTTGGAAATCCCAGGGAGGTTGATTTTGAATTTTATTGGCGCGGACCCGTGAGATACATTCTCGATGCCAGCCTTGGTGACGACCGGATTGTTAGTCATGACTATTTGCGGACTTGCTGGCGCTCTACTTTCGTGTTGCCGTGATAAAGGCTAACACCTATCAAGCCGGTGGAGGACAACGGCTGCTCCGCGCTTGCAGATTGTATGTTTTTGGATTTTCGGAGAGTTTCTGTGCAAGCGGCGCGGCGCTTACAGCAACTGTGCCTCACCTGATCGTTAGCCCTGAATGGTCGTAATCGTCATCGCGCTTGCATTTCCGAAAGGCTTCACCATCGCAGTAATCTGGGGCATGCACCGGCTTCGCTCGGAGCGCTATTACTGGTTGGTTTGGATTCTCACGAAAGGAACCAAACTGATCGTTCCCTTCATTCCCCGTGCTCCGCAGGTAATATTCAATCCCACCCTACTCTGTCCGGCGCGGCTTCTTATGATGCGCGCCTTTGTTGGCAGCTTGTTTGGCGCGACCGGGCTTTTTGCGGATTGCCTGTTTTCCAACCGTTCCCAGGCCTACCACTTTGCTGGCCAGTCCCTCTGATTGTCCGCGAGCGCCTTTCTTGCCGAAATTCGGCTTGTCTTGCGGATCCTGATGGCCGGTGCGCCGTCGCGCGGTTTTCGGATGCAACTGTTTGCGCTCCGCCAGGGTTAGTTTTTTTCGCTGTTCCATAAATCACCTTTTGACTTCACCATTCCACCACGAGCATTACCGCAATTGGATAGCGCCCGCTTTCAGTGTCATAAATTGTCAGCCCGCCAACCGCCAGTTCTCTCTCGGGAACAATACAGCGCAATGCCAAATGACCATCCACCAACCGCTCGGCCACACGTTGCAAGACCTCGCCTTCGATCGAGGTCGAGATCATGTAGCCGTAAGCGCCGCGTCCCTTTTTTCCACCGCTCAAATAGCTGAGAGCCCCCCTGGCATCATGCGGATGATTCACAATGATCTGGCGGCTCACGAGCATGCCGTTCAGTTCAACGTTGAGCACACTGGGATAATGATCGGTGGTCGTTTGCGGCGTATCCACGCGACGGGATGAGGCTTCGAACAGGACACGAATCCGCCGGGCCTTGCGCAGATCCATCTCCTCAACGGGAAAGCGATATTCGAAGAAACCGCAACCTCCGCCCCAGGTGAAATGGCCTATTTCGGCATCTTGCCGCCGGCACATTCCACCGCTCCACCGTGCATCGGCCCATTCATGCGGGAAGAGTCGCAGCGCGGTGGTCCGTTCCGTCTCTTCGCGACGCGGCGGTTTGCCATCGGCAACGAGCAATTGAACAAAATTCGAGGCCAGTCGAGTGCCATTCGGATCCAGGGCTTCCACCTGCAACGTGCAGAGCATCGGATTGTCAGGAAGCTGCAGTTCAATCGAATGCGCATGCGCGACGCGACGATGCGGAAAACGGATGGGGACGACTCCTTTGGCCACGTCCTGCACAATTCTGCCCCAGGTATCCATGCCGCCGAGTTGCCAGCGGAGCGAAACTTTATCGCGAGCGATGGTGGAATAATGGGAGGAGACGACATCCACTTTCACGGTGCTGCCGGGCTTATGTTTTGAGATGGGCGGAAAGTCCATCGGCAGGACGTCGCTTTCGTTGACAAGACGCGGATCAAACCCGAAATCTTTCGGCAACCGGTCGTAAGTCAATACACCGTTATATTCCCATTCGACATCGTGCAGTTCGGTGTAAATGTAGGCGGAAATCTGCCCGTGCCGCCGCAGTTCGTTGGTCAGAAATTTGAAGCTCCAACTGCAATCACGGTTTCCATCGAGCGCACCGACACCGCCATACTCGCTGTTGATCAGCGGCTGCCCTTTGTATTCATAGCCGGGCACATAATTAAAAGTCGAACCGTGGAAAGTGGCGTCAACGATCTTTTGGATGTGTTCTTTGCCACGGTAATAGTCGTCAATATAGAAATGCCAGGAGTTGATATCGGTATCGCCGTGCGCAAAGTATTCAAGGTGTTCCCAATGTACGACGCTCATGTCTTCGACGAGCCGGGTGGGATCCAGTTGCTTGGCCAGTTCCCAGGTTTTCTGCACCCATTTGTGTGCCTCGGCATTCGCCATGCGCTCCGCTTTTTTTTGTTCGAGAAAAGCTTCTGTCTGGAATTCTTCACTTGCGGAAACAGCTCCCGGCGGCGTCGGCAGATCGAGCACCTTGCGTTTCACCTCGGGAAAAACTTTGACGAATTCAGCCTGTCCACCAAACCCCCAGGTTTCATTGAACACACACCACGCGATGATGGATGGATGATTGAAATCCCGCTTGATGGCGGCGCGCATCATTTCCTCGAAACGACGCTGGCCGGTGGGAGTGTTGCCGCCTTCACCGAAGTTGGGCATGTCACACATCAACATCATGCCATGGGTATCGGCGAAATAAAGCAGGAGCGGATCATCAATCTTGATGTGAATGCGAAGGAAATTGAAGCCGAACTTCTTTGCCCAGATGATGTCGTTCTTCAGGACTTCAATGTCGCCCGCCGTGTAAATGCCATCTGGATAATATGATTGATGCAACGCCCCGCGCAGGTAGCGAGGCACATTGTTCAATCGCAAGACCGCCGGCGCTTTCGGATCTTCAGCAGGTCCGGAATCAATTTTGCGCATCCCGAAATAACTCTGCACCTTGTCCAGCACCTGGCCATTGTGTTCCAGCTTGAAAGTAAGGCGATAGAGGTCGGGCTGGTTTGGATGCCAAAGGTATGGATCCGGAATGTCAACGGTGATGGAGGCATTGTTCTCCTGGACGGGTGCTTTCACGATCTGCACTTCGCCACCGGGTGGAATGATGTAAATCTTCAGTTCGCGATCGTTGCCGCAATGTGCCGTCGCCACTTCGAAGCGCGCCGTTTTTGCGTCAATGTCAGGAAAAATACGGAAGCTATCGATGTAGCCTGAGTCCCGTGGTTCCAGGTAAACGGTTTGCCAGATTCCGCTCGTGGAGGTGTACCAATGCCATTGTTTGCCGACCGGTTGCTCGGCATTTTCCGTCGGATCTTCCACGCGCAAAACGAGCAGGGCTTCGGCGCTTCCATCCTCATTCCGTTGCAATGTGTCGGTAATATCGAATTCAAAGGGCGTATACCCCCCTTCGTGGCGGCCGACCTCCACACCGTTACTCCAGCAGTCGGTGAAGAAATCCGCCGCGCCGATGGTCAGGATGATTCGTTTATTTTTCCAAATGTCCCCACCGGGAATTTGGATCCGGCGTCGATACCATCCGACTTCATAACGGGCGACGTAGCTGTGGTTGGCGCGATTGACCTCGAGCGGATTGCGATAAGCGCGTGTGGAATAATAATTTTCGTTCCCGGCAGTCTCGGCTTCACCCCAGGCAGCGAGGGATTCCCAGCAGAACGGGACAATAATTTGTTCGCGCCAGTCAGGCCCTTCGGCAAGGTGCCAGCCCTTCTCTGTGCCTGATTTGTCACCATCAAAACGGAACTGCCACGGGCCGTTCAGGTTCAGCCAGTCTTTACCTTCGATTGTACCTCTTTGGAAATCGGGTCGCGGATATTCGGGTCGCGGAAAAATGTCTTTTGGCATAGCGCAATAGCGTCTTCCTCGTTCCTAAACGTTGCGTAGGAACAGCTTTGGCACAATGGGGCGAGCGCGAGAATTTATTCAGGGGAAAAGAGGATGCAGGGCAGGCTCGATCCTTTGCATTTCTACTTTCGCAAAAAAGACGATCTTCCCTCCCCAGGGTAAAAGCATCAAAAAGGCGGTTCGAGTGGGAAGGCAAATACGCAACGTCTAGCCGGTTAATTAATTAAATTAATCACTGACCGGTGGGTTCGCAAACGCGTTCCATGACTTCTTCAAGCAGTTGTTCATCACCGGAACGGACCGCCAGGTCGCCAATGGAAATGATGCCGATTAAACGTTTCTGGCTATTGAGGACAGGCAACCTGCGCACTTGCTCATTCTCCATAATAACTGCGGCATCCTCTACATCGGAATCTTCGAAGCAATAGTACACCTTGGGTGTCATCACATCTCGCACCTTTGTATTGAAGGGATCGCATCCCTCTGCAATGGCGCGAATGGCAAGATCTCGGTCTGTCAACGAACCGACCAAACGTTCGCCATCACAAACCGGAAGCATTCCGATATCGTGCTCCTTCATTTTTCGGGCCGCTTCACAAATAGTGGCGTCCGGAGAAGTGACTTGCGGATCTTTGGTAAGAATGTCGCTGATTTTCATTTTAATTCCTTTGTTTACTTTCTTGTATCACGGGTGCTCCAGCTCGATCGCCCGGCCGTAAGCGACACGGGGTAACGCGGCGAATGCCTCGTTCATTTTCATCGCGGGAAACTGGGCTGCTTCAATCTTACTCTTCTTCTTTTGTCTCACGCTGCATGGGACGAGGCACCCTTCGGCGGTAGCTTTTTCCCGAGACTCCTGCGGTTACTCAGACAGTAGATTCCGCGTCAGGTAATTCCATGGAAGAGAAGCCTGAAATCCGCATGCAGGGAAACTTTAGGAAACAGTTTTCAGTAGTCACACCCTGGAAAGCAGTTAAAACTACAGATGGACACAGATATTTCAGCAGAAAAGCATTCACCTGTAGGGTGATCTCCATTTTCTTCACAAGCCCTTCTTATCTGTGTTCATCTGTGTCCATCTGCGGTTTCCCTTCTTCCAAAAACGCCTAACTCCGACGCTGCTGGAGCTCATAGAGTCGCGCTCCGGTGCAGTGTCAAGATGCGCCCAAACGGGGTGTGATTTTAAACGGGTGAGAAAGGTGGAGTCCGACCTCCCCAATCTTAAATTGCTCGTTGTAAGCGATTTACAAACCTGGAACAGCCCCAGACCGGCATTTTTACCGCCGGAAAAGTTGCCGTCAGAGGCTGATTGGCGTTTTTACCGGCGGGAAAAGTCTCCGTCTGCTTCTGATTACGTTTTTTACCGGCGGGAAAAATCGTTATCAGCTTCTGATCAGAACTTTTCCGCCGGAAAAAATGCCGATCTGGCCCTGAATCGAACCTTTTTTCCCGGGTTCAGAGGCATCAAAAAGCAGAGGGGAAAAGTATCCACGAACCGGAAAGTATTACGAAGCGGCAACCGGTTTATTTCCCTGTAAAAATCTATTCCAACAACCCGATGTCCAA
>JACDHS010000167.1 GCA_013820875.1 Verrucomicrobiota bacterium
ACCGCAGAGCGGTTGCGCCGCGCTCCGTTTCCTACGCCAATCTCACCCGCTTTTAATCACACCCGTGTGAGCCGTCTTGATTCGAAATGATTTGATTAAAGCAAGTTCTTTTGGGAGAATCGCCCTGTCCGCACTTCGGCGGATTGGAGGTCGATTACTCGCAACAAACACGTCTCGGACCGTCTGTTTCGAAGAAAAGCGAAAAGATTAATATCATGAAACTAGTTACAACAACAACCATTCTGATTTGCGCTGCTGCATGGCTGGCAGCACTCACGCAGAGCACTCATGCAGCCTCAATCATCTTTGATGATTTCAATGTCAATGAGGGACATTTCACCTCAGTTCCAACCCATTCCGGCTCAACAAGCGGCCTGGCTGCCTCTTCAACTGCAGATCGGGTTACGACCGATAGTCCGCTTGAGGGAGCAGGGCATCAGAAACTGGTGCTCAACGCAACGACGGAAGGCAATGTCGTTCGACTCCGCCATTTGTCTGGCGGTGGCACCCCGGGGAACAACACAGCTTTTGTAACCTCGTCGGCTGAAGATGGTTGGATTGGGGTGTATGTGAAGACCACTTCTCCGGGTTGGACGGTGCAAATCTGGATCGAAGGGCCAAGTAACAATGGTAGCATTGAGAAGGCAGTCATTGCCGATGGAGAATGGCACCTCTATGAATGGAATTTGGACGATCACACTGGCGGACCGGATGGTTGGGGGGCTATCGCTGGAATCCTCGGCGGTTCCGCAACCGTTGACGACGGGAGTCATACAATTGATTCAATCCTCTTTCGCAACCCTTCCGCTCCAGCCACCAGCACAATCTTCATGGACTTTGTCGCCAAGAGCGACAGCGGATCCGTCGCCAACCTCTTGAGCGATCCCTGCATCAATACCTCTGGTGTCGTTGTATCAGGCCCGGTTTCCACCAACTCAAACCAGGTCCTGGTTTCGGGTGTTTCCGCCGCAGCTACCTCGATTATAGTCTATCAAGACTCAGGGGCCGGAATGCAAAACATTGGCAGTCTTGCCAGTGGACTTGTTGAGGGCGTCAATAGCGTCACGGTCAGCGGCCTGGTAAAAGGTGCAATCGTCTCCGCCACGCAGACTATCAATAGCCAGGAAAGTTGCGTTTCTCCGACAGGCCCAATCGTCGGTGGAGGAGCCAATCCTTCCCTGCTCGTTGCTTTTGGCATACGCGAAACAAGCAGCACGGGGCCAATTGGCGAACCAGGCAGCACTGCAAGCAGCAGCATTCATTTTCTCGGAGCATCAACTCGCTTTGGATCAGCTCCCGGTGATGGTCACGTTCTTCAACCTTCCACCGAATGGCAGACGGTAACGCTGCAACGGGGAGTGGATCCTTCCATCGGCTGGAATGGCGTTGTCACTGACATGCAAGATTCCATATCAGGCGATTGGGGTATTCTTGATGCCATCACATTCGCAATTGATGATGCAACTGATACCGGACCGTATGATCTCTACATTGACACATTGCAGAACGGCACAACAGTATTCCAGGATTTTGAATCTGCCGAGGTGGGAACCCTTAACAGCTTCTGGCAGCCAAACTTTGCGGGCCAGTCACAGAGCGCCGTTTTGGACAGCCCGAATTCCTCCCTTGTATCAGGTAATGCTGCTTTCAGCGGCACAAAATCTCTTCGCGTCCAATTCCAATGGAGTGGACTGGATAACAACAAGGTGGTTCGCCTCAGCACTTTGAATCCGCCCAATGGGCTTACAAATCCGCAGGTGAACCTGAACGAACCAATCACCATCAGATTCCTGTTGTTGCCGGTCGGCGAAACATTGCCTCCGACGACACCGACGCTTTCTCATAGCGTGAACGGAAACGAGATTACCTTCACCTGGACAGGTGCTTTCGACCTTCAGGAAGCCTCATCTGTGACCGGATCCTGGACATCGATTTCAGGAACATCTGGACATCAGGTCCAAACCACTGGAACAGCGAAGTTTTATCGCCTGATCAGCCAGTAATTTAATCACCAATCGCAAAGCCGGGGCGTTAGCGCCCCGGCTTTTTTTGTGCCTGAATGCGGGCTATTGCGACATGCCCTGCAGAAGCTGATGCACAAAAGCCACGTTATCACATTGTAAATACTGCATCGTGCCCCCCATGCGGGCGTAGCTTTTGCAGAAACGTAAGTAGTAAGCGGGGTTATCTTTCGGAGGTTCGCCATGGGTCCAATCCCAGTTACCGCCATCCTGCAAATCCACCACGTAGATTGTGTGGTCGTGAACTACCTCTCTCCCGGATTGGAGGCGAAGATTGTTGACGCAACTGATGCTCTTTTCGAAGACCTGCGGCCCCATAATGGCGGAACCGACGGATAGCACCACGCCACCATCCAATTGTTCCACTGAACCGCCGAACAGGCGAAAGTCTATCGTGGCACCGCGTCCGATGGCGGCGCCGTTGAACATCGGATGATTGGAAATGATGTCGTATCCAATCCCCGGATGAACGGTAAATGGAATCTTGTGTTCGAAAGCTTTTGCAACAACCGACGTGCCCGCCCATGGGTGTTTCGTGTCGTGTCGGCCACACGGAATTCCATGCACCTGCATCGCCTGTAGCAATTCAGCGCGCGCAGGTGTGAGGGGATGTAACGGCTCGGCCTGAATCTTTGTTTCAAGTTCCTGAATGCTCGGGAGCGTCACTCCATCTTCGCAAATAAACTTTCCGAGACTCTCCCCAAAACCACGTCCTTCAATTCCACCAGCCAGAACCGCGAGATTAATGCAGCGACCTGTCTCGTCCCATGTGCCGAAGGTTCCCGTCGCCACATTTTTGCGAACACTTTCAGTGGAGCGACCGAGAAAAGAAAATTCCCAATCATGAATGATGCCTGCCCCATTCGTGGCAAGGTGCGTGATCAAACCCTGTTCCAGCAAGCGAATCAAAATCTTCGCGCCGCCATTCTTAATCAGGTGCGCGCCGTAAATGAACATCACGCCAGCACCCCGCTCGCGGGCGGTTTTAATCTTCGTAGCGCACTTTTCAATCAGCGTACCCGTGCGATCGTCCACTTCCGCCGGAGCCGAATCCGGCTCCACCAGAATCTGGTTCAACTGCGCTTCACTCACCCGTTGTTCAAGCGGGAAGACTTTTAATTTTGTGAGATCAATTGGGGTAGTCATGTGTTTTGGAACGGAGTATTGGAGTGGTGGAGTCTTGGAGTGATGGTGGGGGGAGGTGCGGATGCGCATCACTCCATCACTCCATCACTCCATCACTCCATCACTCCATCACTCCATCACTCCATCACTCCATCACTCCATCACTCCATCACTCCATCACTCCATCACTCCATTTCTTCTCCCCCGCCAGTCTTCAATCGTGCTTGCGTTTCTGCCAGCGAAAAAACTTAATGATGCATGCATTCCGAATTCACTGTTTCGCGTCGGCAATTCGCCAAAACCTTTTCCGTCGCCACTGCAGGTCTGGCAGTTGGATTAAACAGCTTCGCGCAAAGCACCGCTCCTTCGAGTAAGCCACAAATAAAACTGGGTCTCGATAACTTTGCAGTGCGCGCCATGAAATGGAATGCGGCACAACTGATTGATTATGCGGCAACGCTGAATACCGATTCCCTTTTCATAAGCGATCTCGATGCATTTGAGAGCCTGGAGGAAAATCATCTTAAAGAATTGCGCCAAAATGCCGCCGATCGCGGCCTGCAGATTCATGTCGGCACCTGGAGTATCTGCCCGACTTCCAAGTCCTTCCGCAACAAACATGGCACTGCCGAAGAGCATCTTGCCCTCGGTATTCGCGTTGCCAAAGCCCTTGGCTCGCCGGTGATCCGCGTCATTCTCGGCAACGGCGAAGATCGCAAGACCGATGGCGGCATCGAAGCCCGCATTGCCGATACTGTGAAAGTCTGCAAGGCACTGCGCAACGAGGCCATGGATGCCAATGTGAAGATTGCGATGGAGAATCATGCCGGAGACATGCAGGCCCCGGAACTGGTGCAACTCATCGAAGCAGCGGGCAAAGAGTATGTCGGCGTCAACATGGATTCCGGCAATGCCCTGTGGACAATGGAAGATCCGTTGCAAACGCTGGAAATTCTCGGTCCCTATGTTGCCACCACCAGCCTGCGCGACGGCCTGATCTGGGAATCTGAAAATGGCGCCACGGTTCAATGGACTGCGATGGGCGAAGGGATGATCGATTGGAAAACCTATTTCACCCGTTTCGCCGAACTTTGTCCTGGTGTCCCGGTACATATTGAGACCATCTCCGGGTTCAACCGCGAGATTCCATATTTAAAAGAGGATTTCTGGAGCGTTTGGCCCAGGACGAAAGCTTCCGACTTCGCCAAATTCCTCGCTCTGGCGAAACAGGGAAAACCCAAACCCACCCATAAATCCGCTAATCACGAAGCAGAGCAGACCTATCAAAAAGGCGAGATTGAACGAAGCATCGGGTATTGCAGGAATATTCTTGGATTAGGCAGGCAGAGTTAACCTAAAAACTGAGGTTTAACCGCTAATCTGCGCTGATAGTCGCTAATGAAGAAGCGGTTACGCGAGACAATGCCTTCACCCGGCAAATGGTTTGTTTGCCAGGCTGTTTTCCCCGCAAATCCTTGGATTAGCGTTCTTTAGCGCGGATTAGCGGTTAAGTAACTGCCGGATTTAGGGTTAATTGTGCAAAACGAATCGGTTATAAGCTGTTCGTCCTGTGTTGTTATAGATTTTTAGCAAAGGCAAACTGGGGAAAACCTCTTAAAAACCAGAGGTTCGATCTATCCAGCCTGGGTAGCAGCGCCTTAAAAGCGCCTTAAAGGCCCAGCTTCGCCAATGCGCTTTGCAGTTCGGTTTGGAAGGTGACGACGTCTTCCTGGGAAGGGCGGTAGCCTTCAACCGTCGGAGAGACCCCGAGTCGGCCGGTTTGATCCAAATACCAATCGCCGGTGTTGCCATCGCTGAAGGTTACTTTTCCGCTGATCATGGCGCCGGGACGGGTGACCTGGTCAACGGTCACGGAGACATTTCCGGCGATTGGGGTGCCGACTTCCTCTCCTGCTGCTTCAGCGGGAACTCCTTCCGCGGTGGGAGCCGGTTCTGGCTGGGGCGGAACCACCACGACTGGATCTTTGGGCATCAGCTTTAGATCATCCACAAGCATGCGGACATCCAGGTAGGTCATAGTGATGCCGAGTTCGGTTTCCATTTTTTTTTGGATATCGGAAAGCTTGGCGCCTTCTTCGATCCAAGCGGCTACTTTTTTGCGTTGTGCGTCGTCGAGATTCATTTTTAGTCGGCTTGTTATCGGCGAAAGCTTTGTGTTTGGCAATGGGTGTAATTCTGAATCGTTCAAATTTCTGCTCCTGGAAGATTTAACCACGGATGGACATGGGAATTCTTTTTGACACGGATTGCAGGAATTTCACGAATTAAGGAATGGAAAACAGAGGGATAAAGACATCCTTCTTGAACTGCATCGTTACGGTAATCGTCCCAGCGACACCGCTTTCCGTGGTAATTTTCCGGCAATTCCGTAAACTCAAGGCGTTTTGCGCATGACTTCAACCAACTCTGCACGCTTCTTCCGCTGGTTTTCTGTTTTCATTGCGCTGTGTGCAGTGGTTCCGATGGCTTCCGCTCAAACGATCCTTTTCCAGGACAAATTCGAGAATCCGACGGCGGCGGGATTGCCGCGAACTGTCTCGGCGGGCGGTGTCTGGACCACTGTCAACAACGGTTCGAATCCCGGCGCGATGCGGATACTGACAGATACGAATGGTTGGTTCGGGCCCGTGAATAACAGGTTTTTATCCATTGAAAACGGGGTGGGGTTTCAACTCTATGCCACCCAATCGCTTTCCAACGAAGTCGTTACCCTGAGCTTTGATTTTGTGGATCGGCGGACCACCACCAGCTCCGCTGGGAATGAACGTCTCAGCATTCAAATCTGGGCGGGGGATGGTTCCACTGCGAACGCCAACCGCGCCCATGTCCTTTCATTACAGAACGGGCAGGAGATCCGAAGCAATGCCGGAACTTACCCGCATTGGTATCGTTTGCGCTGGGATACCGTGGTCAATAATAGTGCGGCTACCATCAACTACATTTCACCTCTCGGCACCAACTCACTTCTGTCGGGTCGGGCAGATGTCTGGATCAATGGCAAGTTGGCCGCCAGCAATTATGCGTTTGCCCGGGAAGCGGGCACGGGACCGATTCGCTCGTTCAGCATCCAAACATTCAGCACAGATCGCTTCAGCCTGGACCTGGATAATGTGACTGTTTACGAAGGTGCAAAAGTCCTCCTCAACCCTGCGCCGGTTTCGGCGGCCCCGCGCGTTTATCCAGACCTGGATGGAAATTTAATTTACACCCGTGATGTTCCGGGGAATCGCATTCCTGATTTCTCGAGCGCCGGTTACATGGGCGGTGGCGTGCCGATTCCAACTGTCCCGGTGCGTGTCACTCTTCATCCAGCGGGAGGGGTATCGGATGACACTGCCCGGATTCAACAAGCCATTGATGATGTTTCAGCCATGTCGATGGATGAGGATGGGTTTCGCGGGGCTGTGCTGTTGAAAGCGGGGACTTACCGTGCTTCCGAAACGTTGCGCATTCATACCAGTGGAGTGGTGCTGCGAGGGGAAGGCAATACCGTGAGTGGCACTGTTCTGATCGCCACCGGGCCTCGCAATTCCACCAACAATCCTGCGCTCGTGAGAATTGCCGGCACGGGCAGTCCGTCCGAAGTTTCCAGTTCGCGCCGGCAGGTTTCCGATATTTATGTGCCGGTCGGCGCTCGCACGTTTGCTTTGACCAACATCAGCGGAATGCAGGTCGGGGACCAGGTGATCGTGCACCGTCCCAGCACAGCAGAATGGATTTCGGATATCGGCATGGATCAGATTCCACCGCGGAGTGATGGCCTGCCAGTGACGCAATGGCAACCGGGCAGTTTCGACCTGAGATTCGATCGGATCATCACGGCGATCAATGGCACGAACATCACCCTGGACGCGCCGATTTTGAATTCTCTCGAAAGAAAATATGGTGGCGGCTCGGTCTATCGCTACAACTTCAACAATCGCATCTCCCAAGTAGGCATTGAGAATATCCGCGGGGTTTCCGAATACATTAGCCCCACCGATGAAGAGCACGCCTGGGATTTCGTCGTGTTCGATGCGGTGCAAAACGGTTGGGCGCGGCAGTTGGTTGGGCTGCACTTTTGCTTTTCCACGGTTACCGTGGGGCGTAATGCCAAATGGATCACCGTGGAGGACAGTTCTTTGTTGGATCCCATTTCGCAGAACACGGGGAGTCGGCGTTATCCGTTCTATATCTTTGGTCAACTTTCGCTGGTGCAGCGTTGTTATGGTCGAAATGCGCGGCACGATTTTGGGACGTCCAGCCTGGTGTGCGGTCCGAACGTGTTCCTGGACAGCAGCGCGGATAATTCTTTTGCGGATACCGGGCCACATCAACGCTGGGCGGTGGGCACGCTCTACGACAACATTCGGATTCCCAATCACGATATCAACGTTCAGAACCGGTTGAATTTCGGCTCAGGGCACGGGTGGTCAGGCGCGAACCATGTGGTCTGGAATTGCACTGCAAAAAGGATCTGTGTGCAAAACCCTCCGACCGCACAAAACTGGGCGATCGGTGTCATTGGAACCAAATGGGCCGGAAGCTTTCCAAGCTACGCCTCGGATGGATTCTGGGAATCGCACGGCGCCAAAGTTTCGCCAAACAGTTTATACCTGAAACAACTGGAGGAACGCTTGAACTCCGTCGGCGGGGCGAATTCCATTCTCAACTTTACCCTTGCGACATCGCTCCCGGTGCAAAGCAATTCACTGCCTATCACGATTGCACGACGAGGAATCCGTGATCGGTCGCTACAGGTGCAATTGGAGTTCGCGGATGAAACCTGGAGATTATTGGAACAAGGTTCCGATCCGGTGACGGTCTTTTTCCCGGCTCACACGACATTCATTAATCTGTCGCTTCCAGTAAAAACAAATGCCTGGGTGCCGACGGCCACAAGTGTTACAGCCACGTTGAAGCATGGTTCCGCTTACAGCGCAGGAGCAACCAACCAGATTGCTTTCAATATCGCGGCACGCCCGGTTTCGTTCGACTCCTGGAAATCCTTTTACTTCACTACTGAAGAACTGCAGAACCCCATTATCAGTGGTGACCAGTCGACTCCCGCTGGCGATGGCATTGGTAACGTGCTGAAATACGCTTTTGGTTTGAGCCCTTTGGAGAGCGTGCCGTCCGACCTGTTGCCCAAGCCTTATATAGAAGATGGCAAACTGACGCTGGCTTACGAACGGATCAAGGCGTTGACTGATCTCACCTACTCGGAAGAGGTCTCCAATGATCTGGAGAGCTGGACCTCGGACTCGGAGCAGATCGAAACCCTTGAAAATGTGGATTTGGGGACAACACGCCGAATCAAGGTGCAGGATCGTTTTCCAATGACCCTGCCGCAGCGTTTCATGCAGTTGAAAGTCACCCGCGGCATTGAATAAAAGTCCACACCATCGCTCGTGCGATGCCCATCCGCCCACTGCCAATGCTTCCTCCAAGGCGTGAGAGTCCGAACGCCAGAGATTCAAAAATAATCTGTTACCTTTTGGCTGGGGCGTAAATGTATAGATAGATGATGACAGACGACATGGCTTTGCTGCGGGAGTATGCATCGCAGAATTCTGACCAGGCCTTTGCCACCCTCGTCTCGCGTCATATCAATCTCGTTTATTCGGTAGCACTGCGCCAGGTGGGTGACACGCATCTTGCCGAAGAGATCACGCAATGCGTTTTCATTATTCTGGCGCGGAAAGCGTCTTCGCTGGGTTCCGGGACTATTCTCTCAGGATGGCTCTGTCGCACCGCACGCTACGCTTCGGCCAATGCACTAAAAATCCAACGCCGACGTCAACAACGCGAACAGGAGGCCCACATGCAATCCGTTTTGAACGAACCCGATTCCGAGACCTGGACGCAAATCGCTCCCCTGCTCGACAACGCTCTGGAACATCTCGGGGAGAAAGATCATAACGCTATCGTGCTGCGCTTCATGGAAGGCAAAGATTTCAAACAAGTCGGCGCAGTGATGGGAACCGGGGAAGACGCTGCTAAGGTTCGAGTTTACCGGGCATTGGAGAAGTTACGGAAGTTTTTCGTGAAACGAGGCATCGTTTCAACGGCCACCATCATCGCCGGAATTATTTCGGCAAACGCTGTTCAAGCGGCGCCTGCCGGTTTGGCCACATCCATTTCCGCTGTTGCCGTTACTAAAGGATTGGCGGCGAGCGGTTCAACTTTAACTCTCGTCAAAGGCGCCTTAAAACTAATGGCATGGGCGAAGGCGAAAGTGGCGATTGCCACAGGAGCAGCAGTTCTGCTGGCGGGTGGAACAACGGTCGTGGTGATGGCAAAAGCTGTTCCACAACCAGCGTTCTGGCTGCAAGGCGTGGTGGGAAACTTCACCAACGCACCTCAAATTGTATTGATTCGTCGCACGAAATTTCCAGAAGCGAACCACGGGTCGAGCGTCGCGGGTGAAAGAATGATCGCTGTTAATGTCCCGGTGGAAGCGATCCTCAAAGAAGCTTATGGAGAGAATTACCTTCGAACGGTGAAGCCGCCGAACATGCCGAAAGGGAATTTCGATTTCCTTGTCAATTTACCCACGGGCAGCAGGACTGCGTTCCAAACAGAACTCAAAAAGAAGTTTGGCATGACTGCCCGACGGGAGGTTCGCGAGGCGGATGTCCTCGTTTTGAAATTGAAAACTCCCGATGCGCCCGGAATAAAAGTATCCGATAAGACATCCAGCCAGTTTGGCCCATATGGCGATCTCCGCTATCACCGGGTCGACGCAGAAGGGTATTCCGGACGTCAGGTGAAAGCTGCGGGGCTGATTCTGTATTTGGAATCTCGGCTGCAGAAGCCGGTCGTCGACCAAACCGGTTTGACCAATAATTATGACATGGATTTGAAGTGGGATCATGGGAGCGAAGCTGGACAATCAGAGCGGTTGAAACAAGCTGTCCTGGATCAACTCGGGATTCAAATTGTCCCAAGCCGTGAACGAATCGAAATGCTGATCGTGGAGAGATTCACAAATCTCACATCAGTGAAAAGTCTAGCCGCGCAGGAGGAAGTAGCATTTGCCGGAGAATTTTTCCGAGTGCCTGGAGTTGCACTGGTGAACGAGGGTGGCAAGCAGATCCCGATCACCATTTCTACCACGCAGGTTTCTGAGGGGGTGCTTTCCCCGACTGTAACTCGACTCGCAGGTGAAATGGAGGTGTCGAGGACATCTTACCAACAATTGCAGCCGAGCGCCTGGTTTGCGTTTGTTGAGAGTGCATCCCGCGTGTGGATATTCGATGGCAAAGAGGATTTGTGTGTGCTTTTGATGACGGAGAAGAATTGGACCCTCGCCGAGGCTGCGGATCCTGCGGCCCCCGTAAATCTGAAAGCATGCCCCAGAGAGGTCCGGAAGGCATTGCCCGAGATGGTCAGAATAAAATATTTTAATCGGTAGATATAGACCGGCAGGGCCGCGCGGTCCTGGATTCACAAGTCAGGAAACCAACCTGGAAATCTCTCAAAAAAACTTAATGACACGAAACACCAAACGCGCTTTCACCCTGGTGGAATTGCTCGTGACCATTGCCATCATTGGCATTCTCGCGGCTCTGCTCCTGACCGCGGTCAGCAGCGCAAAGTTAAAAGCGCAACGAACCCATTGCCTGAGCAACATCAAGCAGTTGACCCTCGGCAGTTTCATGTACGCCAGCGACAACAGCCGGCACGCCGGAATCGAGACGTCCGCTTTTCCGGGTGGGAACTGGATGGGAACGTTGAACGAGTATGCCAAGGCGAACGGCATACTAATTTGTCCTTCTGCCCCTCTGCGGGAGCCGACTCCAACAAGCGGCAATCTGCAAGGTTTGGCCGATCGCGCATGGGTGCGGTGGACTTCGGATAAGAAAACAATGTTCCACGGCAGCTACGGCTATAACGGCTGGCTCTACTCGGATATCCAATTTTCCGAAAAGGGCGATCCAAAGCAATTGCAGGTTTTCACCAGTGAGTCGGCCATTCAAAAACCGTCATTAACACCGGTCTTCTTTGACGAGAACTGGGTGGACGCCTGGCCTCAGGAAACGGACAAGCCTTTTCACAATCTCTACGAGGGACAGGGTTTGGGGGTATCTCCAGATCAGATGGGGCGTTTGACGATCGCCAGGCACGGCAGTCGCAGCGCTTCCCGCGCTCCGCGTGATGTTGCTCCAGGGGAAAAAATGCCGGGCGCAATCAACATGGGCATGGCCGATGGGCACACGGAATTGGTGAAACTCGAAGACCTTTGGAAATATTATTGGCACTTGAAGTGGCAACCACCTGTCACCAGACCCCAGTAGTTTTCAGGAACGATTGGGAATGCCAAAACCGCTGTTCCGATCCATCGAGAACAAAAGGAAAGAACCGAGAAGGATTACCCTTCCCGGTTATGAAAACGTTTTCGTGCGATGGTCACTCGGTAGGAACGCACACATACCTTTTACCGGTAAAAGGTCACTCGGCGGGATCCGCACACATACCTTTTACCGTTAAAAGGTCACTCGGTGGGATCCGCACGCACACCTTTTACCGTTAAAAGGTCACTCGGCGGGATCCGCACACATACCTTTTACTGTTAAAAGGTCACTCGGCGGGAACCGCACGCATACCTTTTACCGTTAAAAGGTCACTCGGTGGGAGCCGCACGCATACCTTTTACCGTTGAAAGGTCACTCGGTGGGAGCCGCACACACCCCTTTTACTGTTAAAAGGTCACTCGGCGGGGTTGCAGAGGGCATCCTGACACTGCTACCGCCCGGAGTGTGCCCGTCTCAGGCACAGCAATGTTGGAGCATCATTAACATCATTGGTGTCATGAAATGAATGGTGAAAAGGGGCAATGGCGAGGGTTTATTAGAGCGGGAGGGGCCATGAGGAGGTGATGAAGGTTAGGGTTGGCGAATGATGGTTGGGGTGAGAAGAGGGCGTGGCGGTATGATTTAATGCGAATAAGCTTGCAATGGTGATGGGAGGCCAAAATTATTTTAATGGTCATTTTACTTCCACCTTTGTCAGGCGCTTCTGAAGTGCGAAACCAATTTCTTCAACCTCTGGACGAGGTGTATCGGCAAGCCACGACGCTTCGGAACTGTCCGGCGGAATCGGATTGGGACTGGTTGACCAAAGGGGTGGATCGGGTTCTGTCCTCAGTGCGGAGCGGGCGGGATTTTCTTCAGACCTTCCAGATGTTTTGGAGTCGGCAGACCCAGGTGGGGCCTTACTTTGAAACGCTGTTGAGCAAGCGGCGTCTGGGGATGGTGGCCGAATGTTCAGAGTTGCTGCGGAGGCGGGTGGATGCTGTCCGTCCGTCGCCTCTTTCCTCGTTTGCCTCCCTGTCCTCGTTTGACCTTTACGCCGGGGACGGCCATTACCTGGAACATGCGACGCATGATCCTGTGCTGGGAGAAACCCGCTGGCCGACGGGCCACTTCTTTGCGCTCAATTTGAAAAGTCAGAGCCTTTTTCCGTTGATGCTGGCGGATTTAAAAGGACGCAAAAAGGAGCACGATATTCGGGCACTCAAGCGCCAGAGCGTGGCCTGGTTGCGTCAGGGAGCGGGGAAAGGGCGCAAGGTGCTGTGGGTTTGGGACAAGGCGGGGGTGGATCTGCCCTTTTGGCAGGATCGCAAGGGGTCGGGGATTTACTTCCTGTCCCAGCGCAAGGAGGGAATGTGCCTGGAAACTGAACAGGATCGGGCCATTGATTTCACCCAACCGATCAATCAGGGCGTCACCAGTGATCGCGTGGTCAAAGACCGGCGGGGCCTCCGGGTGCGTGAAGTCACCTTTCACAATCCATGCGACGGCCAGGTCTATGTCTACCTCACCTCCGAAATGACACTCCAACCAGGGCTTTTGGTGTTGCTCTACAAAACCCGCTGGGAAATCGAGAAGGTCTTTGACGAAACCAAGACCAAGTTGCAGGAGAAAAAATCCTGGGCCACCTCGACCACCGCCAAGGAAATGCAATCGCATTTTGTCGCCATCGCCCACAACCTCCTGTTGCTCCTGCAGGATTTGCTCCAGCAACAGGGCGTGGAAAATATCGCCGAAATCCAGCGGAAACAAAAACGCCTGGCCCAACAGGAAATGGAACTCGGCAAAACCCGGCAGACACTTCCCTTAATCTATAAAACCCTCCATCGCTTCACCCAAGCCCCTTTCAAACTCATCCGCTGGCTCCGA
>JACDHS010000224.1 GCA_013820875.1 Verrucomicrobiota bacterium
GAGCGGTTGCGCCGCGCTCCGTTTCCTACGCCAATCTCACCCGCTTTTAATCACACCCATCGAAGGCAATCGCCCGTTTTTGTCATTGACTCGCTTCTCACCTGCACGTACCTCATCCTTATGAAACCTTCATCCGGGATGGTCTGTCTTGGGACTCTGCTGATTACAACGTTCTCCTCCGCCGCTAATTGGAACTTTACCCAGGTAATCAACGATGTGCGCGTCGTGGAATTACCAACACAACAGAGCAAGCGCGCCGCAGTGGATCAAATCTTCCAGGCCCCAAATGTGATTCGCACCGGTCCCGCTTCTCGCGCTGAATTGGTGACCGATGACAAGACGCTTACCCGAATTGGCGCCAATAGCATTGTCTCCTTTGATGCCACTGATCGCACCCTCCACCTGGAACAAGGCAGCCTGCTCTTCAATGCACCGAAAGCAAAAGGCGCTCGCAGCATCCGCACCCGTTCGGCAGTCGCCTCGGTACTCGGCACCACGATCATCGTTTCCGCCACGGAAAATGGTGGCATGAAGGTTTTGCTCATGGAAGGCAGCGGACGCGTGACCCTGCCGAAAGGCCGCTCGATGAAACTGAATGCCGGCCAGGTGATCTTCATCCTGCCAAACAACGGCGGTCTTTCCCCCGTGTTCAACTTCAAACTCGAAGACCAGGTGCAAGGCAGTCAACTGGTGAATGGTTTTCCAAATCCCCTGCCCTCCCTCGCGCAAATTGAATCTCACATCAGCCGTCAAAATAAATTGATCGCGAGCGGTCAGGCAGTGGACACCGGTTTGCTGGTGGGCGACAGCGCAACCGGAACAGATGTGCAGGTGGTGGATGCGAATGTACTGCAACGACGTTTCCAGCAGGTTCAAGCAATGGGCGAATTCAATGTCATCAGGCACTCCGACGTGGTTATCAATCAGTTTCTCGACAGGGATGGAAGACTGAATTACTCAGCAGGCGCGGCCCAACTCCTGGCCAACAACATTTTCATTAGCGGTACAACTATCGACCTCAGCAGCTTTGCCGGTACTGAGTCCTTGTTCCTGGAAGCGACAGACACAATTGAGTTCGCTGGCACCAGGTTACGGGAAACAGCTTTTATCGGAGGCGCAAACGGGGTTCAAAATCTACATCTAATTGCCGATAATTTGATCATTCCAGGTAATGATGCACTCTCTTTCGATGGCAGGTCTTTCACTCTTGAGGACCTAAGCGACATGACATTAAGCGGTGGCAGATTCGGGATGGGCATCGGGGTCAATCGCGAAAACGGCCATTTGGCATTAACCGCTGCCGGCAACATGAGCCTGGGCAACGTAAGCCTCTCTGGGCATTCTCTCAGCCTTGCGGCAAATAACCTGGCAATCGGTGGTGCCAATCCGGGGGAAAGTCGTCTCACAGCGACTTCAAGCCTCTCAATCCAAGCAGCAGAACAGATCTGGATGAGTAACGTCGATATAGGCGCTCAATTCCTCAGCATCTCAGCAAAAACCGTCGTCCTGCAAAGCGTCAATTTCCCTGCAAACAGTTCGGTGCACCTGACCTCGGAACGAGGCCAACTGGCCGCCAACCCAAATACCGGCGCCTCAGTGCAACCCGGTTATGTAAATTTTGTTTGGGGTGTCACCTACGGCGGCGCTCCAGCCGAAAATGCCATCAACAACGGCATCTACCTTTTCGCTCGCTAAATCGAAGAAAAGACCTGCGCTAAAAACGGCATTCCCTTCACACTGCACCCCTCAGTTATCTTAGGACGACTCGAATTTAGCCCCCGAGGGAATATAGCGTTTGCACCTTGCCCAAATGGGGTGATGTTTTTTCAGGTGGGAATATGAACGAGTGGCGTGGCAAATCAAACGTGCAAGAGGCAGTCGCTGAGCGTGGCCCCGAGCGCCGCGACCGTCCGGCAGTTCGTTCGCAACCGGCGGTTCGATTGCCCAATGAGGCACGACGCCTGGAGGCGCTCCGGGAATACAACCTGCTCGACACCCTGCCAGAGCAGGTTCTGGACGATCTTACCACGCTGGCGTCACATATTTGCGGAACGCCCATCTCCCTGATCTCGCTGATTGATAAAGATCGGCAATGGTTCAAGTCACGCGTCGGCTTGTCCACCAGCGAATTACCGCGTGACATCTCGTTTTGTGGGCACACGATTCTCCAGCCGCATATGTTTACGGTGCCGGATGCGACGCAAGATGAACGCTTCGCGGATAATCCGCTTGTCACCGGTGATTTACAGATCCGCTTTTATGCCGGAATGCCGCTGACATCACCGGAAGGCCACGCACTAGGCACCCTATGCGTCATTGACCATAAACCGCGGCAGTTGACCCCACTGCAGCAAGAGTCGTTACAGGTACTGGCCCGACAAGCTATGACGCAATTCGAATTGCGCCGCCAGATGCGGGAAGTGGGCGAGAGTGAAGCGCGACTGCGATTGGCCCTGGATGCTGCGCAGATGGGCACATTCGAATGGGACATGGCGCATAACCGCGTCACCTGGTCTCGTGGGCATGAAAAATTGTGGGGCTTCAAGCCGGGCGAATTCGACGGCACTTTCGAGGCGTTCACTCGGCGCGTACATCCCGACGATCTGCCGGGGCTTAACGTCGAGATCGCCCGCTGCCTAGCGGCGAGAGAGACATTCAGTAGCGATTTCCGCGTTATTTGGCTGGATGGCACTGTCCACTGGATCGCAGCTCGGGGTGAGTTTTCCTTTGATGCGAGGGGCCACCCATTACGAATGCGCGGTGCCGTGCTCGAAACCACGGAGCAGAAGCGGGCCGAGCAAGCGCTGGCTCGACGCGCGCAATTGGCATCCCTCCGCGCTGATGTCGCCCAGGCATTGACCCGGGCGGGTGAACCAAGGGACATCATGCAGCAAATTTCCGAAGCTCTTGTCATGCATCTGAATGCCGCATTCGCTCGCGTTTGGACATTGAACGAGGCGGAAAACACGCTGGAACTGCAGGCTAGCGCCGGCCTCTATACAAATCTCAATGGTCTGCAGAGCCGGGTGAAAATGGGTGAAATGAAGATCGGCAGGATCGCGCAGAACCGCGCTGCCCACCTGACGAACGAGGTTCTTCACGACCCGGAAATCAGCGATCCGGAATGGGCGAAACGCGAAGGGATAACCGCTTTTGCCGGGTATCCGTTGCTGGTTGAAAACCGTGTCATGGGTGTAGTGGCTTTGTTCTGTCGGTCACGGTTGTCGCAGGAAATATTGCAGGAACTGGCCCATATCGCCGACGGATTAGCCCAGTGGATTCTACGCAAGCTAGCGGAGGAAGCGTTGCATGCCACCCAAAGCCAACTCGAACAGTATACCCATGAATTAGAGGGGCGCGTGGCACAACGCACGGCCGACCTCAAAGGAATGAACGAGCAATTGGAAGCGTTCGTCTATTCCATCGCTCACGATCTCCGCGCGCCACTCCGCGCCCTGATCGGCTACTCACAAATGTTAGTCGAGGACCACTCTGCCGATCTGGACGAAGACGCAAAGGAATTGCTCAATCGAATTCAAAATTCCTCCGGTTTCATGGACAAACTGGTAATTGATCTGCTTGCCTATGGCCGTGCCGCAAGTGCAGAAATCGAACTCGCTCCCGTGAGTGTGCAAGAGCAGTGGGAAATCGCACTTTCTCAGTGCGCCACGCAAATCGAACAAACGAATGCGCAGGTCGAGACAATCGGACAGCTACCAACTGTTCGCGCTCACGCAGCCACCCTCGGCCAGTGCCTGGCCAACCTGTTGAGCAACGCGTTAAAGTTCATCAAAGCCGGCGCAAAACCACAGGTCCGCTTTTGGTCGGACGATCATGGCCACTATGTGCGACTGTGGATCGCCGACAACGGCATTGGTATTGCACCAGAACAAAAAGAGCGCGTCTTTCGCGTGTTCGAGCGCCTGCAAAGTTCGCGATACCCTGGGACTGGTATCGGCCTCTCCATTGTCCGCAAAGGCATCGAACGCATGGGCGGCAAAGTAGGGGTGGAATCCGAGCCCAATAAGGGCAGCCGCTTTTGGATCGAGTTGCCAAAGACCTTTTAAAGCCTGCCCAGCGAGATGTTAGAGCTAGAGCAAACCGTCGTATGGCTTCGTGCAAGTTCGTTTTGAATACCCAACTG
>JACDHS010000168.1 GCA_013820875.1 Verrucomicrobiota bacterium
CGGTTACGTGAGACAAAGACTTCACCCGGTAAGTGGTTTATTTGCCAGGCTGTTTTCCCCGCAAATTCTTGGATTAGCGTTGGTTAGCGCAGATTAGCGGTTAAGTAACTGCCGGATTTAGGTTAACTGCCGTTTTAAGGATCAATCATCGGAGGCGCAATCGGCGGGGCTGCCGCGGGACGATGAGCGGTAACAACCGTTTGCTTAACCGACTATCAGGGAGAGACTGTCTCCACATCCCCGATACTGGGTAAAGTTTTAGTTTATAAAGTTTTAATGGTTGTAAACACAAACATTACATGCAATTGTTCTCCTGTCTCGCGGGTTGATTTGGTGACAAATCCAATTTAAGGGGGGCGGAGATTCCAGGTGGACGGTTGGAATCTGACCCGCGAGACACCTTCAATTTTCTTGGATTTTCCCCGCGAAACAGGCGAAACGAAGAGGCAAACCTGTTTTTTCCAATCGCTGATAGCCGATAGCCAACTCTGTTACGCGCAACTTCACCGGACTTTGTTCTGCGTTTAAAATTTCTTGGCGCAGCGTTGCTTCCTTGGCTAGCGTTCGAGTCTGATGACGAAATCTGCACCCCC
This sequence comes from Verrucomicrobiota bacterium, assembly GCA_013820875.1. Lineage (GTDB taxonomy): Bacteria > Verrucomicrobiota > Verrucomicrobiia > Limisphaerales > JACDHS01 > JACDHS01. The sequence continues at coordinate 594 of JACDHS010000168.1, forward strand.
AATGACCCGTGCCGCCCTGAAGGCGCGGGTCGAAAGAACTGTGGCAACAGTTCGAGTCACCGATATTCATACGCACCTGTATGATCCTGCGTTTGGTGATCTGCTGCTGTGGGGCATTGATGATCTGCTCGTTTATCATTATCTCGTGGCCGAGGCTTTTCGGCACACGGATATTTCCTACGACAAATTTTGGTCGCTTTCCAAAACCCAGCAGGCAGACCTGATTTGGGATGCTTTATTTTTGCAGCACTCGCCGATCTCGGAATCCTGCCGTGGCGTGTTGACGACGCTGAATGCCTTCGGCCTGGATGTAAAAAAGCGGGATTTGCCTGCATTGCGCAAATGGTTCGCGGGGCAAAAGCCGGGTAAGTTTGTCACGCGCTGCATGGATCTTGCCGGGGTGGAACAGATCTATATGACCAACTCGCCGTTTGATGACATCGAACGACCGGTCTGGGAAAAAGGTTTTGAACGGGACGAACGTTTTCTGGCCGCGTTGCGGATTGATCCGTTGTTGCTGGCTTGGAACGACACTTCGAAGAAACTCGGTCAGTGGGGCTACAAGGTGAGCTCGAGTCTCACGCCAAAGACCATCAGCCAGGTGCGAAAGTTTTTGTGTGATTGGACACAGAAGATGGACGCGCAATACCTGATGGTTTCTTTGCCGCCGGATTTCAATTTTCCGGAAGCGAATACGTGCAATCGGCTTCTGGAAGAAGCGGTTCTGCCGCATTGTCGTGAGTTTAATTTGCCATTCGCGGTGATGCCCGGCGTTCGTCGTGCTGTGAACCCGCAACTTGGCCTGGCGGGGGATGGCATCGGTGTGAGCAACATGGCTGCATTCAACCATCTCTTTGCGAAATATCCGGAGAACAGGTTTCTTGCGACAATGCTTTCTCGTGAGAACCAGCATGAGTTATGTGTGGCGGCGCGTAAGTTTCGTAATCTGCATATCTTTGGTTGCTGGTGGTTTACGAATGTGCCGCATCTCATTGAGGAGATCACCCGGTTGCGACTCGAATTGGTCGGATTGAGCATCACGCCGCAGCATTCGGATGCGCGGGTGTTGGATCAGATCATCTACAAGTGGCGGCACAACAAGGAAATCATCGGGCGCGTGCTGGTGGAAAAATACGAGCAACTTGCCGCGACTGGCTGGCAACCGACCAGTGCGGAAATCGAGCGTGATGTGCGGGATTTGTTTGGGGGAGCGTTTAAGAAGTTTTGCGGGTGAGGATGGGGGCATGGGAGATATAGGACGCATGAGACTCATAGGACAAAGGTAATTGGCAGAATTGGGCTTTGCTTCACGGCGCGTTTACCGGTAAAACGCAGGGACAATCAACGTGCGCATGTCTAATTGTGGGGCTTTAAAATATTTCTTTCGTGCATTCCTCGGGTTGCTTTCGTTGGTGTTTCTCGTTTTAGGGGCCAACAAGTTAGATGCAGCGTTGCAGTTCGATGTTTTCGCCGGGTATGACAGTTACGCCAAGGAAGGGAATTGGTTTCCTGTTACTTTCGAAGTGAGCCACGACGGGCCAGGTTTTCGTGCCATCATTGAAGTCAGCTCCGCACAATTTAATCGCTCGCAGGCTCGCCGTGTTCCAGTGGATCTCCCGACCGGAACGCTGAAACGGATCACGATTCCCGTGTTTGCCAGCACGCGTCATGGCAAGTGGGAAGCCCGGTTGCTCGATGAGAAGGGCAAGGAAATCGATGTGAGGGAACTGGACTGGCAAAAGCTGCGTCATCGCTCCTCCGGAACCGTTATTCTCGGGGCCCTCTGCCGAACTCCTTCCGGATTACCTGCATTTCCAAACATCAAGGTGAACAACCCTGAGATGCAACCGGTGGTGGCGCGGCTGCAAAGCGCGATTTTTCCAGATAACCCGATCGCCCTGGAAGGAATGAATGCGCTGTACCTGAGCAGCGAAAGGGCTCTCGACCTTAAAGATGCGCAGATCAAAGCGTTGCTCGCATGGCTTCAGTCTGGGGGACATTTGATCGTGGGCGTAGAGCAGGTCGGGGATGTGAATGGAACTCCCTGGTTGCGCGAGATTGTGCCGTGTCAGCTCACCGCGACGAAGACTGTTAAAGCGAAAGGGGCGTTTTTGAATTGGTTGCGCGAGGACGCGTTGCTGCCCAAACAGGAAGAGGATGCCGAGGAGATTGCCAAACGGTCGGGGCAACAAAAGAAGACTGTGAGTTCCACGGCGCCCGGCGCTCTGTTCAAGGCTGCCGGAACCAATCTGGTCGCTGACGCGGCATTTGAAAGTGCAGAACTGCAGGTTGCAGTTGCCCAGGTTCGCAATGGCCGGGTGGTTGCCTCAGCGGAAGGAACGCCACTGGCCGTGCAGGGCTTTCATGGTCGCGGCCGGATCACGGTTCTCACTTTCAGTCCGGAACGGCAGCCGTTCAGTTCATGGAACAATCGTAATTGGCTTTGGGCATTGATCACAGAAGTGCCGGTGAAATTTTATGAATCATCGGATTATTATCACTGGGGCTGGAGTCCGGACGGCGTGTTTGCCTCAATGATCGAGAGCGATCAACTGCGCAAACTGCCATTGTTCGGATTGGTCATGCTCTTGATCTGTTACCTGGTGGTCATCGGGCCGGTGGATCAACTGGTGTTGCGCCGCATGAACAAGCAGATGCTCACCTGGATTACGTTTCCCTGTTACGTGTTGTTCTTTTCCGGGCTGATCTATTTCATCGGATTCAAATTGCGCGCCGGCGATTCGGAGTACAGCGAGTTGCACGTGGTGGATGTCTTTCCAAACAACGAAAAAGCCATTTTGCGCGGTCGCACTTACGCTTCCATTTATTCACCGGCGAACAATCGTTATCGTCTTGAGAGCGAACAATTCATCGCCGCGCTTCGCGGTGAATACCTGGCGAACTGGGGCCGGGGCGAGGAAAACAGCCAGGCAAAGGTTACTTACCTGGGGAATCGCTATGCCGCGGACATCTATGTGCCGGTCTGGACGAGCCAGCTTTATGTGAACGACTGGTGGCAGCCGGTTTCGGCAGCGCCCATTTCAATTTCTGTATCGGAGCGTGGGCCATTGCGCGTGACGATCACAAACAATCTGGAACGTAAATTGGAACATGTGCGGGTCTGTGTAGATGCCAAAATATATGATCTGGGCACGCTTGATGCGGAATCGCAGAAGGACTTTGATCTCGATAAATTCAAGAGCATTCCGGTGCGTGAATTTGCGCGAGCGGAAAGCGCGAAATTTTTCAACTCCGGGCAATGGCGACGCAATACTTTCGGCTCAGAACAAAATCGCGTGAAATGGGATCTGCCGATGGCGACGAGCGCCGCTTGTTTCATCAGCGAGATGAACAATGAAGGACAAAACCAGAAGTTCGTTGCTTCCGACGGACTGGATCTGAGTCGCTTTGCCGCGAACGGTTCTCTCATCCTGCTGGCGTGGGATGGCGGACAAACATTAACGAAACCGCTGAACCAGTTCACTCCGAAACGCGGTTCTCAAAACTCGCTCCTGCGAATGGTTGTTCCACGCCAGATGAGCGACTCTAAACTTTCAATTTCTCACTAACATGGAAACGCAAGCTCCACCCATTCCGGCTGTTCAGACCAACGGTTTGACGCGTGTTTACGGAAACATGATCGCACTGAACGCGCTCAACCTGACGGTGAACCGCGGCGATCTGTTCGGATTCATCGGCTCCAATGGAGCAGGGAAGACGACATCGTTGAGAATCCTCGCCACCTTTTTGCAACCCTCCGCCGGGAGCGCGAGTGTGCTGGGTCACGATGTGGTCAAGGACGCGGATGCTGTTCGTCACGTCATCGGTTACATGCCGGATTTCTTCGGGGTTTACAAAGACATGGAGGTAACTGAATACCTCGATTTCTTCGGCGCCTGTTACAAGATTCCCACCGGCAAACGCGAGAAGACGGTAAACGATGTTTTGGAATTGGTGGGGCTGACTGAAAAGCGTGGGGCACTCATTGGCGCTCTCAGTCGTGGAATGCAGCAACGCCTGGGCCTGGCCCGTGTGTTGATTCACGATCCGCAATTGCTTCTGCTGGATGAACCTGCCAGCGGATTGGATCCACGCGCCCGCATCGAAATGATGGCGATCCTGCAGGAACTGCAACGGATGGGGAAAACGATCATTATTTCGTCCCATATTTTGAGCGAATTGCAGAGTTTGTGTAATCGCGTGGCGATCATCGAACGCGGCCAACTGATCTACAGTGGTCCGGTGCAGGGCGTGCGCGATCAACTGGCGGCGGGCCTCGTCTATTGGGTAACCGTTCGCGACGAAAGTCTGCGCGCGATTGATTTGCTGAAAGCGCGTCCGGAAATTACCGATGCCGTCGCGATGGATGGACAAATCAAAGTCACTTTCACGGGGCACGATGTTGATCCGACCATTCTTCCGGAGATTCTCGTTCAATGCGGAATCAAATTCACTGGACTCTGGGAGGATGAACTCGGGCTTGAAGAAGTGTTCCTGCGCGTGACGAAGGGAGATACGCAATAGTCGCCAGTTGGATTTCTCATGACCTTTCTTCCCATAGTTGAACGCGAACTGCGCGTGGCTTCGCGGAAACGCGGCACCCACTGGATGCGCATCGGCGGTGCGATTGGCGCTCTCATAATCGGCGGTTGGATTATGATGATGATGCACAGCTTACCGTCGCAATACCTTGGCAAAACACTGTTTATCACGCTCTCCTCAGTCACTTTCATTTTCGCGGCGATTACCGGCATTCGGCTGACATCCGATTGTTTGAGCGAAGAAAAACGTGACGGCACGTTGGGTTTGTTGTTCCTGACGGATCTCAAGGGTTATGATGTGGTTTTCGGAAAACTTGCCGCGAATTCCATTGGTTCCTTTTACGGCATGCTCGCCACTTTTCCTGTGCTGGCCATTTCATTGCTGTTGGGTGGTGTTACCTACACTGAGTTCTGGCGCGTCGCGATGGTGTCGGTAAATGTTTTATTCCTGGCGCTGGCGACCGGGATGTTTGCCTCCTCGGTTTCCCGCGATGAACGCAAGGCGCTGAGTTTCGCATTTGTGATCCTTGTGCTGCTTGCGGTTGCATCACCCATCGTGGGATGGATAACGTATTATGAAAATTTCTCGCGATTCAACACTGCCTACCTGATACCGAGTCCGATCTATGGTTGTGTCCTGGCATTTGATCCGGTTCATCAGATGAAAAGTGATGAGTTCTGGATCTGCTCATTGGTTACACATGCTTATGGCTGGTTATTTCTTTTTCTCGCATGCCGAATTGTGCCGCGTTCATGGCAGGACAAAGCAGCCAGTGCCGAGCGCCTGATCTTGCAGAACAAAGTGGCCGAAATAACGCAGGGCAAATCTGAAGTGCGCAAACGGTTTCGCACACAGTTGCTGGAAAAGAATGCGTTCCTCTGGCTCGCCGCGCGGGATCGGATGAAAACGCGCTTGCTCTGGATTTTTTTAGTTGCAGTGGCTGGTTTTTGGTTTTGGGGACTTTCCGCAGTCAAAAAGGATTGGTTGAATCCGGGGATATACATATGCACCGCGCTGATTTTGCACACGGCATTCAAATTCTGGCTGGCAGGCGAGGCGTCTCGTCGCTTTGTGGATGATCGTCGCAGCGGAGCGCTCGAACTGATGCTTTCCACACCCATCTCTGTGCGAGAGATCTTGCGAGGACAAAACCTTGCCCTGGTGCGTCAATTCCTTGGGCCTGTCATGTGTGTCCTACTGATAGATGTTGTGTTGATTTTCGCGGGCCTGAATTATCAGTATATTGGAAAAGGCGTCAATTGGGTGATTATCTGGCTGGCGGGGATGTCCGTTTTTGTTTTCGATTTGTACGCTTTGGCCTGGTTGGGAATGTGGCTGGGGATGACGAGTCAAAAGGTGAACCGCGCCGCCGCTGGTGGAATCGCGAGAATTCTATTTTTACCCTGGCTGGCGTTTGGAGTGACTTTCGCGGTGTTCGCAGTTTTGGCCATCTCGCCGGCATTTCGGAAACTGTTTAATATCAACCTGCCGGAATACTTTGTGACCCTTTACTGGCTGCTGCTTTCAATTGTGAACAATGTCATTTGGATTGTGTACGCCAAAAGAAAGTTGCGAGCGCGCTTCCGGGAAATAGCCACACAACGATTTGATGCGCCTCGTTCCTTTTGGAATTTCGGACGCACCGCGAAGCCGCCAGTTGTTGCGGGACGGTGAAGTTGCGATTGGTTGAACTGTTGGATCGTTTCATGGTCAACAATTCAACCCAATGCAACCCTGTAACAATTCAACCATTCAACTAAGAAAGAAATTCCTGCCACTCAGGTTCGTTTTGAAACACCCAGCGGTAGTAATCACACCCTTGCAGCTTCGTAGCAGCCGATTCATCCACCACAACGGTGCAACGACGATGTAATTGCAGTGCGGTGGCAGAAATCATGGAAGTCACCGGGCCTTCGACAGCTTTGGCGATGATTTCGGCTTTCTCCGCTCCGGTTGCCAGGAGGATGCAACGGCGGGCATCGAGAATCGTTCCAACACCCATGGTAATGGCGCGACGCGGCATTTTCTCTGGTTTATCAAACAGCCCCTGGTTTTGTTCGATGGTGGTTGGGGTTAGCGGTTTCACCCGGGTGCGGGAAAGCAGGGCGGAGAGTGGTTCGTTGAAGCCGATATGTCCGGAGCGACCGATGCCGAGCAATTGCAGATCAATGCCGCCGAACCGTTTGATGTTGTCTTCGTATCGCTGACATTCGGCATCCAGATCCGGAGCGGTGCCATCTGGCAGATACGTATTCCGCACATCCACATTCACCTTTTGGAACAAATGCTCGTTCATGTAATAGCGATAGGAGTGCGGATCTGTTCCAGGCAAGCCGACGTATTCATCGAGGTTAAACGTCTTGCAAAGTGAAAAATCGAGGCCCTCTTGTTTGTGCATTGCGGCAACGAGATCGTAAACCGCTTCCATGGTTCGTCCGGTAGCGAGGCCGAGCACGGCATTTGGATTGGCGCGAACTTCTTTGGATATGATCCGCGCGACGAGGTTCGCGGCGGCTTCTTTGGTGGGCTGGATGATGACTTCCATTTTAGGCGGGCCAGCGTAAAAAACGAGCGCACGGGAAGCAAGCGGAACGTGCTTTGCCTCGAATGAGGGCAAAACCTGCTCAAGTTCTCCGATTACTTTCGATTGTAACAGGTCGCAAAAACTGGTGTTCTTAACCGAAGAACAATCCCTGAAGATGACTGCAATGTCTCATCCCATTCCTGTTCGAACGTATAAGCTCTCGCGTTCTTCAAGGTTGCACTCTGGTCAACAGACCTCTGCCTGTCCCATGCTATGAAAAAATTCTTTGCGATTTCCGGGGTTATCACTGTCTTAATCCTTGGGTTTATCCTGTTGACATGGCCGGGAAGTGAGAGTGATCCATCGCCTGGCCCAGTTGCGGATGAAATTGCTGCCACTCCCATGCCGGAGCCGTCCGGACCGCCGGTTGCCGCGATAAATCATGTGGCTGTGCCAACCCCAGTCCGGACAGAAGAGCGCAGGTTAATTTCGCAGGAGCAACAGTGGCGCGAAGTACCGCGTGAGGGTGCGTTCGCCGCTTTTCACGAATGGACGGAGAAATACATCCATGCGCCAACCGCGCAGCAGAAAACAGCTTTGGTTGAAGAAGGTGTTGTGCTGGCATCGGAGCGTCGCATGGCATTGCTTGATTTCATTCGCAATGACCCGGAACAGGCTTTGCAGCAGGCCGTCCCTTTTGGTGTTCGCCGGGCGATGCCTCCAGAGGTTGCCAAACTGTTGGAGGAACAGATCAGTGGTCGGGGGCAACTGGCCCTTCTCGCTGCGTTGCCTGAACCAGGCAAAGAGGCAATCACAACATCCAATTTTCGAACGGTCACAATCGATGAAAGAACCTTCGGCGCGCATGTTTATGGATGGCGCCTCGGTGAACCGACGCGCAATAACATTCCCTTGCATGGAATCGCAGTTGGCGACGACATGGCGGTCAGCTCGGATCCACTTCGTTTGCTCGATCAGGATGAAGCGGCAGAAATCCAGGCCGTAGCGGCGGAGCCTTGCCCCAACACGATTGCTGATCCGGAACCGGAGGTGGTTGCCGTGGCAATTGGGGCCAGGGTGGAAGTGCTGTGCTGCAACGATCATGGCACGGAGTTGAATGATCGCCTGGTAGCAGCGGAGAACGGACCTCCCGACCCCGACCTGGATTCGTTCGATCCACAACCTTCCGCCTACACTGAAGGAAACAAGAACATCATCATGATCCGAATCGATTTTCCGGATCTGGCGGGCGTGCCTGTGGCCGACTCGACCGCTTCCACCATCGTCACCAGCGTCAATAATTTTTATACCGAACTGTCTTATGGACGAGTCAGTTTCAGCCTGGTGGGACAGGGTTCAGTGATAACGCCCACATTTCGAATGCCGAACTCAGCCTCGTATTATGGAACGAATAACCACTATGTGCAGGTGCGCAATGACGCTCGAACTGCTGCGGCTGCGGCAGGGTATGTTTTGACCAACTATCAATTTGATGTGATTTGCATGGGCTTAGTGCCTGGATTTACGTGGGCGGGGTTGGGCTATGTCGGACAGCCTGGATCATGGATTCGAGCAAGTTATGCCACGCATGGCGGTGTCACCGCGCACGAACTGGGACATAACTTCGGCCTGAATCATGCGAATTTTTGGGACACAGGAGGAAGTAGCGTTATTGGCAGCGGAGCGAGTGTTGAATACGGGGACATTTTTGAAAACATGGGTTCGTCGAGCTCAATTCCCAATGGTCACCATAATGTGCGCTATAAGAACTATGCCAATTGGCTGACGAGTAGCGAAGTGCAGACCGTGACTTCCAACAACACTTACCGGATTGCCGCGCATGATAATCCGAATTCAACCGGCCTTCGCGGACTGCGGATCGTGAAGAACAGCAGCACGAATTACTGGGTGGAGTTCCGGCAAAAATTTACGGCTAACAAATGGTTGATGAATGGTGGGGTCTTGCGTTGGGCCCAAAATGGAAATCAAAAGAGTCACCTGCTCGATACCACGCCGGGAACATCGGATGGAAGAACTAATGCCGCCCTCCTGATCGGACGCACCTTCAGTGACAAACAAGCCGGCATTCACATCACACCGATCGGCAAAGGAGGCACGGCGCCTGAATCACTGGATGTCAGAATCAATCTCGGTACCTTCCCGGGGAACCTGCCGCCCACCGTCTCAATATCGGCCAGCGCCACGAATGCTTCCGCCGGACAAACGTTGACCTTTACCGCGTCAGCTTCGGATCCCAACGGAGATGCGCTGGCCTACTACTGGGATTTCGGTGATGGAAATTTTGGAAACAACAGTCCGGCTGCCAGCAAGAGTTGGGCGGCGACTGGCGAGTATCTGGTTCGATGTGAAGTGACTGACATGAAGGGTGGGGTTGGCAGTGCGTGGGTGATTGTACGGGTGGGATCTCCGAGCACCTTTCGGATCAGCGGAACTGTTACGGCATCGGGATCTCCGGTGCAGGGTGTTCGCGTCTTCGCTTCCACCACCCGAATGGCCTGGACAGACAGTGATGGCAATTATTCCATTGTAGGTTTGCCTGCGGGAACCTACACAGTGAATGCGAGTCTCGATGGTTATTTATTTGTGCCATTTAGTTTTTCCAACCCGGTGCCCGTCGGACCCAATGTCAGCAATGCGAACTTTATTGATGCCCAGGGCATGCCGTTCATCACGAAACAGCCGGCAAGTCAGACGAATTTTGTCGGTGCCACCCTGCTGCTTTCGGCTGATGTAGCGGGGGCTGATCCGTTGCGATATCAATGGCAGTTTCAAAACGCGCCAATCAACGGGGCCACCAATTCCAACTATCTCATCAGCGATGCGCAAGTCACCAACGCCGGGGCGTATCGTCTTGTAGTCACCAACCACCTGGGTGGCGCCACAAGCGTCGTTGCCAATGTGACGATCCAGAATTCTGCGATTATCCAGGCTCTCTTTGCAGACACTTTCGATAGCGACACCGGAGCCAACTGGATCACGAACCGTTCTTCCACCGATACGCGCGTCACCTTCCATTACAACTACGCCAATGATGGCATTCCGCCAGCGCCGTATAGCAGCGGAAACACCACGCGCGGGGTGAAGTTCGAAGCTAATATGAACAACACGGTAGCGGCTGCGATCAACGTCTCGCCGGTTGGCCAGAATTTCACAGGGGATTATCGGTTGCGCTTCGATATGTGGATCAATGCCAACGGCCCGTTCCCCGGGGGTGGAACCGGTTCGACCGAACATCTCACCGCAGGCGTCGGCACCGCAGGAAACAGGGTTCAATGGAGCAGTGGCAACGCCGATGGTTATTGGTTCGCGGTAAGCGGCGAAGGCGGCGCTACGGCGACGACAACTATTCTGCCGGATTTTGCGGCCCTGAGTGGAACCGGTATGCATTCCGCGGCTTCGGGTGTGTATGCTGCGGGAACCGCTTCCAATCCGCGCGACAACGCCCACGTATATTACGCCAACACGTTTCCGGGAGGACAAACGCCTCCCTTGCTGCAGCGCAATTCCCATGCCCAGCAAACCGGCACACTCAGCCAGGGGACTGCCGGTTTTGTGTGGCGCGATGTCCTCATTAACAAAACCGGCAGCACGGTGGAATGGTTTATCGATGGGCTGAAGATCGCCACAATCACAGGAGCAGGAGCGGCGAGCACAAACATCTTTGTCGGTTACTGGGACGGATTCAATTCGCGGTCCGATAATAATGCGCTCAGTTTTGGACTCGTGGATAACGTGCGCGTTGAGCGGACGGTTTTTTTCCCAATCATCACCTCACATGCCACCAACCGCACCGTTGTCGCGGGGCAAAACACCACCTTTGCTGTGACGGCAACCGGCACATCCCCATCGTATCAATGGCAATTCAATGGAACGAACATCGTGGGCGCGACGTTCAGCAGCTACACCTTGATCAATGTTCAACCAATCCATGCGGGTAGTTACTCTGTTCTGGTCAGCAACGCCGCGGACACAGTGAGCAGCACGGCCGAACTGACTGTTCTGCAACCGCCCACCATTACAGCCCAGCCAGTCGCCCAATCAGTATTTGTCGGAGCCAATGCTTTCTTTACAGTGGGCGCGGAAGGAAGTGGGACGCTCAGCTACCAATGGAGGCGCAATGGAACGAACCTGGTCGGACAAACCACCAGCCAACTCCAGTGGTCCAATGTGCAGTTTGCAGAGGCTGGCGATTACACAGTTGCCATTACCAATTCGGTTGGAAACGTCACCAGTGCTGCCGCAAGCCTGACGGTCAATGCATGGACAATTTCAGGAGCGAGCGCCGATTTTAGCGGTGGGCAATTCGGGTTTACTTTCTCAGGAGCCGCCGGGTACCTGGTGATCATCGAAGGTTCAAGCAATTTGGAGCACTGGACGCCGCTGCACACGAATACGTTTGGTTCTGAACCGCTGGCATTTAGCGATCCAGAATCGAGTTCTTCAACAAACCGGTTCTACCGATTCCGAAACGCTGAATAGGAAGCGCGATTCGCCGGAGTTGATCCTCTGTTCTTCCCTTCAAATTTGTTTATCGTCGTTGACTAAGCGTGCTTCCAAGTCTGCTTCGTAACCTTGCGTATATCGTGCTTTCATATTGTTGGATGAGATGTGCAAAAACTTACGCAACCCAGGTTGGGGTTGTGTTGTTTTTTCCGAGACCAATCCCCCAGGGTAGCTCGTCCCTCGCAACCCATGGGCTTTGTTACGGAATCCCGTTGGGATTCAGAACACAGAGAGAGAGGCTCGGCCGTTCTGTCTTGAGGGCTGAAAGCCCGCCATGTGAAAGCCTGGGCTGCAGCGAGTCCCACGAGCAAGGCCCAGGTAACAATCGCCAGAGGATTCTGAGCTCTGTAAGAGCGACATATTTCCTCCTAGAGAATATCGAATGATTGTGTCGCCCCTACAGGACTTGGACAAGAATTGAAACCGTTTACCCGGGGCTTGCTCGTCGGACTCGCTGCACCCCGGGCTTTCACATGACGGGCTTTCAGCCCTAAGACCACCGCCCCCAGCAACACGTGGCTCACGATGCAATCAGGCGCACCTCCATTTAATTTCTCAACGCACCGACCGCTCCAATTCCGCAGGACTGTAAGTCCGCCATGTGAAAGCCCGGGCTGCAGCGAGTCTGACGAGCAAGGCCCGGGTAGATGCGAAAAAGATCTGAGCTCTGTAGCGACGGCAGGGTTGTCGTCGCTACGCGACTGCCGATGGGAATGCGCTGTTACCTGGGTTAAGCGAATACCTCGTTCCTGAATCCCCACCGGTAAGTCCAATCGGGAAAAATTCTTTTCCCGGTTGAACGATGGCGATCGTCAGAGTGAGATCGCAAACGTCCCCTGCCCTTTGGGAACGCTCGCGGCGGTTCCCACCTCCTGGATTTTTCGGTGCGGACGGTCGTTGTAAGAGTTACATCGAGGGGCAAACCAAGACGGAACATCGATGTGACTCTTCCCGAGTGGGGCTGTAAGAAAACAGACGTCGATGTAAGAGCCTGTCTGAAAATGTGGGGAATCAATTTTGGCAGTTGAGAAGGGTCGGGAGAGAGCGAAAGAAAAAGGGAGGGATGACTTGACTTAAGGCTTGGTCAGGGAGCGTTTCAAATATCAGC
>JACDHS010000225.1 GCA_013820875.1 Verrucomicrobiota bacterium
TCTCCAGTTGCTCTCCACCCCGCCTCGCGGCGACGCAGTTACCTATCGGGGCAGGTCAACCCCGAGTGAGGACTTCCACCTCACCGATTCAGTGCGCTCGCAGGCGCACTAGTGGCAGGCTTTCAGCCTGCCAGTTCGGGCCACTTTCCAGTGGCCAGTTCATTTTCTCGCATTGATGTCCACCTTATAACGTTTAACTAAATGGGCAGGACTACCCTTTCTGCCCCTTTTCTGCCTTTCTGATAGCTAATTCCGTTTATCTTGCTTCCCACGCCTCTATGCTGCTTTACTCTTTTTTGCATGAAGATCGTTCTGGCCATTGCTTCCGCCACCTTGCTCATCCTCGCTGGATGCGCTTCGAACCACGCCACCAAATCGGCCGTTTTCCAAAACACGAAACCTTCTGTGGTGGATGCCGGATGCGGCCAATGCCTGTTGGGTTTGAAAGAAAAGAAAGGCTGCGACCTTGCTGTGCGCATGAAGGGGCAGAGCTATTTTGTGGATGGCTTCAAGATGCGTCAGTTCGGCGACCCGGATGAAGATGGCGGAATGTGCAATGTATTACGCAAAACCAAAGTCACCGGTGAAATAGTAAATAACCGTTTCCAGGCTACCACTTTTGACCTGGTGCCGCTCGCTAAACAATAACCCTTTTCACTGTCGGCGATCATGAATGCCCCTTCGCAGAAACGAACGTTCCGCTCTCTCGCGGCTGCGACGCTTCTCGTCTGGTTGTTCGCACAGATCGCCTGTTTTCTCCATTGCCACTATCCCGGCAACCCGATTCCAGACGCACATGCGGCCATGAGCGTTTTGCCGGAGATGAAATGTTGCGCGTCGAAAGACAGTTCCAATAACACCGGTAACACCGCCGGCGCAAACGCTGCTTGCCTCATATTTAAAACCGTAACCCTGAGCGGCCACTCGCCGGTCCTCACACCACCTGATTCCTCGTTCACCGCGTTCATCGTTTTGCTGGAAGGTGAACTGATCCCAACCACACCAACAGGCCTGCTGCAATTGGTTTCAATTCCCGAGTCCAGTCCTCCACCGCTTTCACTCCTCAAACCTGCTCTCTTGAGTCTGCCGCCTCCTTGCTGCGCTTAAAGCATCGGAGCTCTGCTTCCTATGCCTGCGTCCCGTTAGTTCGTTCTCACTGCGTGAGCAGTACTGTTCCTGTTAATTTGTTTCTCCTTTTATGCAATTTATTGTCCGTAAACCCGCGCTGTTGCGCACAGTCTCTAAACTAGCCGTGCTGGTGATCGCTCTCGCCATATCTCAGGCCCAGGCGAATGTAGTCGAATATGATCTCGCCATTGCCGAGGAAAAAATGGCTCCGGCCGGCAAAACACTGAAGGTGCTCGCCATCAATGGAACCATCCCGGGCCCAACTCTCCGCTTCAAGGAGGGGGATATCGCCAGGGTGCGCGTCCACAACCATCTAAAAAAGGAAACTACCTCCGTTCATTGGCACGGATTGCTGTTGCCTAACCGCGAAGATGGCGTGCCTTATCTCACCACACCGCCCATTCATCCCGGCCAAACTCATACTTTCGAATTTCCGCTCACCCACTCCGGCACCTACTGGTACCACTCGCACACCGGGCTCCAGGAGCAGCGCGGGGTCTATGGCTCCATCGTCGTGGAACCCAAAAACGGCGAACCGGTCCCCACCGATCGCGAACATGTGCTCGTGATTTCAGATTGGACGAACGAGAACCCGGATGAAGTCATGCGCACTCTGATGCGCGGCAGCGATTACTATTCCATCCGCAAGGGCAATGCCCAATCCATCGTTGGAGCCATCCGCGCCGGTGCTCTCCGTGATTATTTCGATCGCGAAAAATCCCGCATGCCGGCCATGGACATCTCGGATGTCGCCTATGATGCTTTTCTCATCAACGGAAAGAGTCGCTCCTTCCTCGAAGGTAAACCGGGCGAAACCGTCCGGCTCCGCATCATCAATGCCGCTGCTTCCACTTATTTCTATCTTCAGTCTGCCACCGGCCCCATGACGATCGTTGCCAACGATGGCCCCCCCGTGAAACCGATCAAAGTAAATCGTCTCTTCCTCGCGGTTGCCGAAACCTACGATGTTCTCGTCACATTGCCCCAATCCGGTGCCTGGGAATTCCGCGCCACCGCCCAGGACGGCTCCGGCTATGCCTCCGTTTTTCTCGGGGAAGGTCCGGAACACTCCGCCCCTGATGTCCCCACCCCCGATCTCTATCGCATGGATGAAACATTGCTTGCCGGGATCATGGACGCACAAAAGTCCGGTCAACTCACCGATGAACAGGCGCTCGCCGCAGAGATTCCCCGCCCGCTCTCTCCTTATCGGCGCCTGCAATCGACGATCCCAACCTCTTTTGATCCGACCAACGAAGTCCGAACGATTCCCATGCGACTCACCGGAGACATGGAACGCTATATCTGGTCCATCAACGGCAAAACCCTCAAGGAGGACATGACCATTCTCATCGAACGCGGCGAAATCCTCCGACTCGAACTGATTAACGACACCATGATGCATCATCCCATGCATCTGCATGGCCACTTCTTTCGTGTGCTCGAAGGCCACGACACCAACGCTCCTCTGAAACACACCATCGATGTTCCCCCCATGGGCCGGCGCACCATCGAATTTCTCGCTAACGAGGAGGGCGATTGGTTCTTCCATTGCCATATCCTTTACCACATGGAGGGCGGCATGGGCCGCGTCTTCAGCTACCGCGAACAAGGCCCGGATCACAAGCCCACGTTTGGTCCGGTCAATCTCGATCCTTACTGGTTCATGGTTGATGGCTCGATTCAAACTCACATGTCCATGGGTATGACCACCCTCATGAGTTCACGGAACAACTTCAATCTGCTCTGGGATATCGGCATCGAACACGACACGGCCGGCCGCGATCACAAACATCAATTCGATTATGAAATAGACCTTACCTACAGTCGTTACATCGATCCCAACATCTCTGTGTTTGGCGGCTTTCGTTTCACAAACGAGAAAGGAGCTGAGAATCGCGGCATTGCCGGTCTGACTTATCGATTGCCCTACCTCCTGCGAAGCGAAGTGGCCCTGGATACCCGCGGGGATCTCCGCCTGCGCCTCGGCAAAAGTTTCCAGATCACCGACCGTTTTTCGCTTTTCACGGAAGGCGAATACGACACCCGCAGCGGCTTCGAATGGCGTGGCGGCGCCGAATACTGGTTAAGCAAACGTTTCTCGCTGATCTCGGAATATCATACCGAACACGGCATCGGCGGTGGTATCACCTTTCGCTTCTAAAACAAAACTTTGTCCGTTTCAACGCAACAACAACGACCCAAAGAAATACATATGAAAAAAATCAAAATATTGTTCACCACAACGGCTGCCGCACTGCTGCTTGCAGGCTGTGCTTCCACAGGTTCTTCCACCTCCAGCGGAAAAGCGAAACCGTATCCATTGAACACCTGCATCGTGACCGATAACGAACTCGGTTCGATGGGCACTCCGCTCAGTAAAGTTTACAACGGCCAAACCGTTAAATTCTGCTGCAAACCGTGCGTCCGCGAGTTCGAGGAAGATCCTGCAACGTTCCTCCCGAAAATTAACAAATCGTAACGACTCCAGATTCTGATTTAGTTAAGAATCGAAGCGCCGTCCGTATTTGCAGCGCGAGAATCGCGGTGCGAAGCAGTGCGGATGCACGGAACGCCGCATTTATGCGGCAGCAGACTCCCGAACCCCAAAACGGTGCCCAGAACTGGCGCTTTCGGGACAGATTCACGTTCCTGCCGGATGAATCCGGCGTTCCGGTGCATTTTCAACTGAATCGTTCCGGCTTAACGTGGAAAAAGGGTGAAATCCGAGTCAAAAGGTCGTAAGTCATTTCGCTGGAGGGAGTTCCAGCATGGAGTGGGTTAAAAAAAGGCGCGATGGAGATCCTCCAAACTATTCTGGAGCACTAAAATCGGCAATTTCAGTCCTCCAAACTATTCTGGAGCACTAAAATCGGCAATTTCAGTCCTCCAAACTATTCTGGAGCGCTAAAATCGGCAATTTCAGTCCTCCAAACTATTCTGGAGCGCTAAAATCGGCAATTTCAGTCCTCCAAACTATTCTGGAGCGTTAAAAT
>JACDHS010000226.1 GCA_013820875.1 Verrucomicrobiota bacterium
ACCCAAAGCTCTGTAAGAGCGACATACTTGTCCTATACTCTCAGGGGACCAAGAGGGGGCACAAACAGTGTCGCCCCTACAGGGCTCAGAAAAATTGTCGCCGTAAACCCAGGCCTTGCTCGTCGGACTCGCTGCAGCCTGGGCTATCACATGGCGGGCCTTCAGCCCTTAAATAAATGGCAATGCGCAACGGGCAGGGAAGGGGGTAATACAATCCTCCTTTCGGAGCGTGCGGCGAGGTTGAAAAACGCGTTTCTCTCGTGATTTCAAAAGTTGCGGAGTCGTGAGATACGTTTCTCACGTCCTCGCAATTCTGAAAAGATGGTGGGAAACGTATCCGACGTGTCCGCAAGAATTGAAACGTGGTGGGAAATATATCTGACGTGTCCGCAGGAATTGAAACGTGGTGAGAAATATATCTGACGTGTCCGCAAGAATCGAAAAGTGGTGAGAAATATATCTGACGTCTCCGCGAGAATTGAAAAGTGGTGAGAAATATATCTCACGTCTCCGCAAGAATGGAAAAGTGGTGAGAAATGTAACTCACGTCTCCGCAGGAATGAAAATGGCGTCAGAAACGTATCTTACGACTCCGCAACTTTGGAAATCGCGTGAGAAACGGGTCTTCTGAGGTTGTAAGTGGCTGGGGAAGAGGAGTTTGGGTTTCAGGTTTAAAGTTTCAGGTTGGGGAAGGGGAGCACGCTTCAGCGCACTGTAGAAGTGTCTTTGTTTGATAAAATCGTCTGTTTCCAGCCACGGATTGACACGGATAAACACGGATTTCTGAGAGCTGAATTGCACCCATTTTTAATCGCGCCCCGTTTAATCACCACCCCGGCATTTCGCCTTGTAGAGTTCTGCTCTGAAGCTACAGTTGTTTCATGAAACCCATCTTTGCTTTGATGCTTTGCTTTGCTTTCGCATCAGGTGCATCAGCCTCGCTTTTTCCTGTCGGTTACCTGCCCACGGGAACTTATACTGCGGATGAAAACCTTCCAAAAATCAAAGAGGCTGCGGCTGCAAAGGGCCACCATATTCTTTACGTCCGTTTTAAGACGGACATCAATTGTCCAAAAGCCAAGGCTGTTTCGATGGCGGTGGCGCGCGCGATGTGGGGCAGCACTGTTGTCGTTTACGCGCCTTCAGAGAGAATGAAACATGTTCCCGAGAAGGTGAAAGCTGTGTTTACACAACAGTATTGCGGGAAATATGTCCCGTGGTTCGTCGTCGCGGACCCCAGAACCGATGCTCCTGTTTGTACTTTCGGCTACGATCATTATAAACAGAACGCCCAACTCATCATGAATCAGGTCCGGAAGAAAATGGCCGCAGCCCCGGTAGGTTCCTGAGGGTTGCCTGAAAAATTGAAACAAAACCGCATTTACTTTTTGCAAAGCGGAGCGGTTGTTCTATCTTCACGCGCTTTCGGTCGCTGAAATTGGGTTTGCGAAAGAGAATAACGTTCTGTTATTTTGCATTGCCTAATTTCAGGGAGATCGTTGCTATTGCGGCGGTTTTCGGAACGTGTGCCCACGTGGCGGAATTGGCAGACGCGCTAGATTCAGGTTCTAGTGAGTAACATCGTACAGGTTCAAGTCCTGTCGTGGGCACCAACTTTATTTACACGCAATGCCGGAAACAACCGTACGCCTCGCTACTTCTCTCGACGCCACCGCTCTCATTGAACTGCTCGCTTCGGTCCTGGGACAGGATTACCCAGCAAAGGAGGTTTATGATCCGGCGTGGATGGCCGCCCAATTGGAAGAAGGAGCCGGTCAGGAAACCTGGATCGCTGAAGTCAACGGCGTTCTCCAGGCGAGCATCTCTGTTCTGCGCCCAGGTGAGTGGAACAGCAATCCAGTGCTCAACCTCGGCCGAAATCTTTTCCGTTCTGAAGCCCTGACAAACGGCTCGGCCAAAGCGCTTCTCCATAAAATTGACGAACTCGCCAATGAACGGAACCAGACGGTCGTCTTGCGCATTCCCGTCTCGGATAGTCGCCAGCAGATTTTTTTCGAAAACAGTGGGTATGTCTGCGTCGGTTACCAACCTTTCAAACACATGTTGCAGAGTCGTATGGGCATGTTGTTTTATGTGCGGCAATGTCATGCAGTGCTGACCACCCGGATGCCGATGTCCGAATCGCTGTCGCAAATCAGCGAACTGGCAAAGCTTGCGTTTGAAGGGCTGAACATAACCAATCCGCTGAGCGTGCGTGATGGAGCGACCGGCTATCCATTGCAGTCGGATGTCAAAATCCACGAAGCCAGCTTCGAGGATTATCAATTGTGGCGGACGCATGTGGAGTCGAGCAATCCTCCCATTGAGATTTCCGGCACATTCAATCTTGGGTTCGGCTTCATGCGTATCCCTACCAATGCGCCGACGCACACATTGCTGGCGCAACGGGAGGAAACGATCGTCGCCGGGTTGGCGTTTAACTTCGATGAACACGATCGTTGTCTTCGCATCATTGATGCTTTTTCGACGGACGACCTCTCGATGGGGGCTCTCATGCAAAACGCGACAAAGCTGGCCCAGGAACAATACACCGCCATTTACGTGGAACTGGACATCCTGGCGACCGCGACTCGCTTGCTGAAGGTTGCCGAGCAACTGGGCTATGTTCCGGTGGGCTATCTGCCTGGGTTTTATTCAAAGGCGGATCATGTGGCCGACGTGGTTAAGTTCGTCAAACTCAACATGCCTTACTCGTTGGATTCGGCGGATCTCACCACTCAATCACGGAAGGTGGTTGAGATTGTGGATCGCAATTTCCAGGACCAAAAGGTGGGTGTTGCGATCATCAATCTGCTGCGCGGGTTGCCGATTTTTGTTGGCCTCGGCGATGGAGAACTGCGGAAGATGGCACGGCTTTGCACCCAAAAGCTGTACCGGCCCAACGAACAGATTTTCAAGAAAGGTGATTCCGGTGAGGAAGCCTTCATTGTGATGCGCGGACAGATTGACATTCAGTTGGAGGAAGATTCCAAACCGATTGCGATCATCCAAAGCGGAAAGATTTTCGGAGAACTGGCGTTCCTTGATGGCGCCCTACGCAATGCCTTTGCCGTCGCCAGCCAGGCCAGTATCTTACTGGTCATGCAGCGGCTGGCTTTCAATGATCTCGTTCAACGCGAGCCGCACCTCGGGATGGTCGTGATGAAAAACATCGCGCTTGATTTGTCCAACAAGCTCCGCGCTGCGAGTGTGACCATTGGAAACCTGAAGCAAGCGCAAGCCTGATTCCTTCACGCCGGTTTTTCCAGGGGAGTCTCCTCCTCTGCGGTCGGCTTTGAGAAAAAATAATCGAGCGACCATCGGCCTGCCCCGTAGAGAAACACAACCAGCAGCAGGAAAAGCATCAGCGCGGAAAATTCAACACTTTCCCGCATTCCGAGCGTCAGCATCCGCGGCATGTGGACCCAGAAAACGGCTCCCAATAGTATGGGTATCTGTATCAATGCGGCGGCACGCGTAAACAACCCAATCGCCAGCAGGAAACCTCCCACCAGGTGAGCGATGATAATGTAGTGAGCAATGATCGCAGGTCCGAACCAAAGCGTTCCGGCCTCGTCCATCAAGTTGATCAGTTCACCCCGATTGGCGATGAAGAAAATGGCTTTGAACATCAACCCGATCCCCAGGTAAATCCGGATTAAATCGAGTCCCAAATCCGCATTGCCTTCTATCCATGCCCGGCTGCGATCGAAAAACTTCATAGTCCCACTCCTCTCTATCCTACTCGAATCTACGCCTGAAAGTTCTGTATTTCAACCGGACACCGGGGCCATAAATCCGGCAGTTGAACCGCTAATCTTCGCTAATGGTCGCTAATAGAGAAGTGGTTATGCGAAACAAGGACTTCACCCAACAGGCGGTTGGCTTTTCAAGCGGCCTTCTTCTCCCCCTCTGATTAGCGGTATTGAACTGCCGGATTTAGGTTCAACATCGTCTGGTTCTCTTTCCAGTTGAGGGCATTTTCTTGTATTATAACGGTTGCCAAAAGTAATTTCCGGATAGGTCCTGAATCGAGTTATTCTAAAGGAGTAGGAATAAACGATATCGCACAGCTTCGGTGCATCTGGCCGGAGGCCCAAAGGGCCGGCAATCCCTCA
>JACDHS010000169.1 GCA_013820875.1 Verrucomicrobiota bacterium
CAAAGACTTCACTCAACAGGTGGTTCGACTTTCAAGCGGTCTTTCTCGCAATCCCTCTCTTATTAGCGGTCATTAGCGTAGATTAGCGGTATTGAACTGCCGGATTTAGGTTAAAAGCATCGTCAATCCGGTAAAGGCCTCCGGCACCGAGTGTCGGTTGGACACTCCAACTGATATCAGGCGAATACCCATAAACCTAAAAACCGCAGTTTAACCGCTAATCTGCGCTAATAGTCGCTAATGAAGAAACGGTTACGGGAGACTATGACTTCACCCAGCAGGTGGTTTTGTTTGCCAAGCTGTTTCCCCCGCAAATCTTTGGATTAGCGTTCGTTAGCGCAGATTAGCGGTTAAGTAACTGCCGGATTTAGGATAAACAGATTTGTCTCTGGCCGGTATGCCAGGCGCAGTTGAAATTGCAGTCGAACCGAATGTGGAGATCGAACCAGTGAGATAAGCCATGGGGGGATTCCCAGTCAGGACGCTCCCCGTGTAAGCGGTGACATAGACGACATCCGCATGCGAAGGCACGCTGGACAAGGTAGAGGCCGCAAGCAGAAGCATGGCAGCTTTCTTGAACACGGTATTAGTTAGTTTCGGCAGAACGTTTTTTCATAATTGAATTGATAGGTTCGTTCGGGAAATTGTAGACGAATTGTTTTTGGTCAAACCGGGCAAAAGAAAAAGCCGGGATGAAACATCCCGGCTTCTTCGTGTTTTAAAACTAATCGCGATTACTGCCGCAAGCGGAAAAACTTCGTCGTGCTCGAGTTCAAAGGTTCCGCATAGCCGCTCGTTGGAGTGATATCGTTCCAAGCGGAGCCGTCGAGTGCTGACTTGGATTGGAGCGTGAAGCTTCCAGTCCATGTAAACGTGACCTGGCCTCCGCCCACGCTGTAGTTCAGAGTCGGCGGTTCGATCACTTCGGAGACGGAGAGACCCGCCGTGTGAATGGCATAGCATGATGCGCTGTAAACAATAACGGTGTAAGTGCCGGAATCTTCCACAGCGAGATTGCTCTTGCTGTAGCTGCTGCTGGTGGCATCAACAATGTCGAGGCCTTCATACTGCCATTGATAGCTGTATGGAGCATCGCCGGTTGGGGTTACACTGAACGTGACATTGTCACCAATTCCTTTGGTCTGGGTGGCAGGCACTGTTGTGAACGAGAGTTTGTCCTCCGTTTCGCCAACAGGAAGAACCAGGTAACGAATCGTGATTGGTTTCGTGGTATCGAGTTGCGGATAGTGTTTGCCTGCCGTTGCGTTTGCAATGACACGGCTCCAACGAACCTCGCTGTTGTTTGCCCACTGCCAGCGGATCCGCAATGCCTTCGTTCCGTCAAATGCATTGACCGTGCTGATCTCACTTGAGTTCGGTGCTGAGAGATAGGCAGCGACCGGGTTGGGCTGGGTAGCTGCATTTGGCGCTTTGAACAATCCAAGGCCACCTGCCGTATAGCTTTCGAAGTCCTCGATTACGACATTACCGTTCATGATACGATCAATATAAATATCGTATGGACCCGAATCTGGAGCGAATGCATCAATTGCGAAGACGAGGCCGTCCAAGGCGCAGAAAGGATCAAAATTCGACACGCTTGCGCCGTCGTTCGGATTGCGGGCGGAGTCAGTCGCGTGATCGAATGTAACAGTTTCCCAGCATTGGCTGGGACTAAGGCCTTGTCCGCCGGTCGGAGCGCTTTGTGAGCCGGAGATCAGCCCATCCGCCTTTAGAGTATAAGTTGAAACGAGGTTGCTTGTTGTATGAGCTCCGATCGGACCTGCAAAGTTGGCGCTTTTCCACACAGAAAGAAAAGCTTTGATCCCTGGATTGGGGCCACCGCCGACCTTTGGTCCGGAGACGGGCATGTCACTCGTGCAACCACTTTTGGTCTGAGTGGCCGTGATTTGAGAAGAAAAATTTATGGCACTGGTTGGCACCATATTGCTGCCAGCTACAATACCGCTAGTGATTTGCCCAATCTGCGAGCCGCCTTCGTAAACGGTGACGGCTGATGCAGCCGCATCTACGCCAAGCACATTGACGAACGTTTGTCCGGCAGCAAGCGGGCCACCAATGGTGACGTCACCAGCCACACCGAGGCATGGGTTGATTTCAGTAAACCTGAACGCATCAATGTTGAGCCGATTTGCCGAAGATGTCGGTCCGCAGTCGCCACCAGTGACAGCAAAAGTAATTGTGGGCTCATTAACACCAGGGCTGAGGGTAATAGTGCCAAGAAAATGCCAGGCGGTGGATGAGTAGCCACTGTTAAAGACCGGGCTGTTAATGGCCCCAGACGACAGCGTGCCGTCCCCAGTGGTTGCAGTGACTAGCACATTTGGTGAGGTGGAAGAGAATGTGGGGTGGGCTATGTGTATCTGGTAAACGCCTCCGGCAGTGCCGAGCGTCGGTCGGATGGACCAACTGAAATCACTTGAATAGCCATAAGTGTACCGATCTCTGGCGGGCGCGCCGGAGACTGTTGCAGACCCACTCCCTCCGAACGTGGAATAAAGGCCAGAAACGTGACATACCGGAGGGCATCCAGTCAGGGTGGGTCCAACGTAAGTGGTGACATAAACGACATCCGCCTGCAAAGACACGCTGGACAAGGCGGAAGCCGCGAGCAGAAGCATGGAAGCTTTCTTGAACACGGTATTAGTTAGTTTTGGTAGAACGTTTTTCATACAATTGAATTGATCGATTCGTTCGGGAAATGACAGACGAATTGTTTGAATCTTATCTCAACCGAGGGGGGTAGCGTCAACTGTTTTCCTGTGGGCTGTTCCCGTTTCCAGATTTACATGAATCCCTGTGACGATGGGCGTCATACACGACAGATGTTATTATTAAGCTTATTCTATTCTAAGGACTGCTTTTCTATTGCGTCCCATGAGAGTTGTCCGCCAACCGCTCGCACTGCTCTCCTGCGCGGGCCCGCATGCGAGCTTGACCGGGTGATCTTCCGACATTAGAGGGTGTGTCTGCGGGTTCGAACAAGCCGTCAAAGAACGCAAGAAGCGCAAAATTCGAAAGAAATGAGAAGGGGCGACGTTTTAGGGCGTTAACCCTGAAAACGGCAGTTAAACCGCGAATCGCAGGTGGTCAAAAAACTACACTATCGAAAAATAAGGGGTTTTCTGCTTAGAGACGCCCGGAACGTGGGCTGGACGGTCTCCAGCCCACTTCCGGATCATCTGGAAACCGCCTGGATGGTCTCAAGCCCACTTCCGGATCATCCGAAAACGGCCTGGACGGTCTCAAGGCCACTTCCGGATCATCCGGAAACGGCCTGGACGGTCTCCAGCCCACTTCCGGATCATCCGAAAACGGCCTGGATGGTCTCAAGGCCACTTCCGGATCATCCGAAAACCGTCTGGACGGTCTCAAGGCCACTTCCGGATCATCCGAAAACGGCCTGGATGGTCTCAAGCCCACTTCCGAATCATCTGGAAACCGCCTGGATGGTCTCAAGGCCACTTCCGGATCATCCGGAAACGGCCTGGACGGTCTCCAGCCCACGTTCCGGATGATCTTAAAACCACAGGATAGCGCGCCAAGGGAAAGTTGAACCTATGGCTGAAACGGATGCACTTTTACTTTCATTCAGCGGGTGAAAGCAAAAAGTGACTCCAATCTTCTCCTTTTGTTTTGCGTTCTTTCGCGGCTATTAACTGCCGTTTTAAGGTTAACCCGCAAAGGGAAAAAAAACGCGCCGTTCGTCATAATCCTTTATTTTTGCCTTTTTTGTATAGTCTCGCGGCTATTTAAATTGTGGTTTTTAGATTGAAACCACAGGATCCCGCAGTGCAGTTTTTTGTAGCCACTCTTTGCCTTTTTTGCGATTGTGCATCTAAACGCACACTGTAGTTCGATGCAGAACGGCGTAAGATCGGCTTTAAGAAAGATTACCTATGCGAAAGTTTTCCGCAGTTAAACGAAAAGCATTTACCCTCATTGAGTTGTTAGTGGTCATCGCCATCATTGCAATTCTCGCCGCAATGTTATTGCCGGCCCTTTCCAAGGCTAGACAAAAAGCGCAACAGACCAAGTGCCTGAACAACCTGAGGCAATTGGGTTATGCTTGGATTATGTACGCCGGAGATAACAGAGGAACTCTGATTGAAAGTCATCCATGGGTGCAGCTACCAAGCGGTGCCAGGCAGCCAAGTTCAGCCAATCCCTACTGTTGGGCACCAGGTTATGCAGGTTTCGGCTCTTCGACTTCTTACGGGCCGCTGCCGTTACACAGTAACACGAACCGGCTCGGTTTACTGGTTTCTGTCTTCGCCAAATACTACAGCAACACAGACCTTCTAAAATGTGCGGGCGATACACGGCAGGTTAATAACGTTCCTTTTGTTAGAAGTTTCGCCATGAACAACTGGATGGCTGGAGGCCAAGTTTCCAGCGTAGGAACGGTGTTCAAAAAGGATATTGCAATCAAAAACCCTTCCCACTTATGGGTGTTGATTGATGAAGACGACCTGACGATCGACGACGCTTATTTCTACACCTCGTTGAATAGCGGCATAGCTTGGATCAACATGCCTTCCAGGCGTCACAATTATGGTTTTTCTTGGAATTTTGCTGATGGTCATTCCGAACACTTTAAGATCAATGATACAACTTTGAGAACATTCAAAGGAAATCCACCAGGGACTGGTCCAGGGGGAGCTGGTGTGCCGAACACGGCAAACACTTACGAATGGAACGTGTTTACTAATAGAAGCACGTACTAGTACATCGTTTCATTTAAAGAACAGCGATGGACGACAGGGGTGGCGTTGATTTCAGCGATGCCTTTTAGTATTCGCTCCTTAAGTTCGGCTTTGGATTTAGCGCGAATCTGCTTCAAGAAAGTATGGGCCTATGGACACCGTAATCATAGTCGGAATCACTCCCGTTGAGGCAGTGGCTTTTTCCGCCTGATTTTGCAGCAGAACCTCCTTTATTTTGGTTTCGAATTCCGGGTCACGGCGTTCCAAGTAATATTTCACTTTGTGCGGCTGCACACCGTGCTCGGCCAGTATCTTTTGCACTGTCGATTTGGCTGCGCGCTCCAGACTGACATGGCCTGCGGTTCGAGCCTTCTTCCGCACATGGGCCGCCAGGGCGCTCCGCGTCCATAATTCCGCTGCATAGCCCAGATCCTTGGGTTTGATGCAGGCAAGATGAATCACCCAGCTTTTGTCCGCGTTGGTAATGACCGGCTCTTTGAGGCGGTGAAATGTGTCTTTAAGACCAGCCTGAACACCCATTTCCAACGCCTTGTGCAAACATTTGTAGATCGTTACCCGACTGACTTTGATCAACCGTTCAATGGCCGAAGGATTCTCTCCGGCGTAATACAGCAGCAGAATCTGAGCGCGTTCCACTTCTCGCACGGATGCTGTGCGAGAAGTGCGCAATATCTCCAATTCCTTTTTTTTCCTCAACAGTCAGAAGAAGCGGGGGGCAATTTAGATTTTCTAGCCATGCGGCGAAAGGATGCCCCCACATGCTATTTACGGAAACGTTTTAGTAAAACGATGTACTAGGCTGGCTTCAGTGCGACAGGTTCTGAATCTGCGAGATCGTTCCCGCAGTTGGCATTTCCTGATTGCCGATGAACGGTGCAGTTTGCCTAAAACCTGAGACTCACGTCTAAAATCTCGAACGACCTTAGTTAGTTACACCAGCAGCTTGTGAATCAGTTCCCCATGTACATCGGTTAAGCGGAAATCGCGTCCCTGGAATCGGAAGGTTAGTTTAGTGTGTTCGAGTCCGAGCAGGTGCAGAATAGTGGCGTGGATGTCATGGACGTGGCAACGATCTTCCACCGGGCTGAAACCAAACTCGTCAGTCTCGCCGATCACTTCACCCGCTTTCACGCCGCCACCTGCAAACCACATTGTGAAAGTATCAATGTGATGGTTCCGGCCGGCTGACTCGCGATTTTCTCCCATCGGTGTGCGTCCGAATTCCCCACCCCAGATCACCAGCGTGTCTTCGAGCAGGCCGCGTTGTTTCAAATCTTTGACGAGCGCAGCCTGGCCCTGGTCCACTTCGCGGCAGACTTTCTCGAATGATTTGTCCAGGTCTTCACCGGGGCCGCCGTGGCTGTCCCAGTTCGTGTGATACAACTGCACAAAACGAACGCCACGTTCGATCAGTCGGCGGGAAAGCAAACAATTGCGGGCGAATGAACCTTCGCCCGGTTTGATGCCGTACATGTCGAGCGTCTTTTCGCTTTCGTCGGAAAGATCAATCAGGTCGGGCGCGCTGCTCTGCATTCGATACGCCATTTCGTAAGCCGAGATGCGCGTGCGGATTTCTTCGTCGCCGGTGTCCATCAAACGTTTCACGTTCAGATCGCGAACTGCATCAATTGTCTGGCGCTGGCGTTCCGGGGAAACGCCTTTGGGGCTGGTGAGATTCAGAATGGGTTCACCTTGTCCACGCAACGGCACGCCTTGATATGTAGTGGGCAGAAAACCACTCGCCCAGTTTACGGAACCACCACGCGGGCCGCGCGGTCCAGATTGCAGAACGACGAAGCCGGGAAGATTCTGGCATTCGCTGCCGATGCCGTAGGTCAGCCACGAACCCATGCTTGGACGGCCGAACTGGCCAGAACCGGTGTTCATGAACAACTTCGCCGGGGCATGATTGAACAAATCCGTGGCGCACGTTTTCAGGATGGAGATGTCATCCACGATGCCAGCGGTGTGCGGGAATAGTTCTGACACCCATGCTCCGCTCTGGCCGTGTTGTTTGAAAGCGCGACGGCAGCCGAGTAACTTTGGTGGATCCTTGGAAAAGGAATCCATGAAGGCGAAACGTTTGCCTTCGATGTAAGAAGTGGGAATGGGTTGTCCGTTATATTTGATCAGCTCGGGTTTGTAATCGAACAACTCAAGTTGGCTCGGCCCGCCGGCCATGAAGAGAAAGATGACGTTCTTCGCCTTGCCTTTGTAATGCGGGGCTTTGGGTTCAAACGGGTTCGACAGCTTAACTTGTGGCGCGCCGAAGATTTTGTTTTCGCTCATCAACGCACCGAGCGCGATGCCGCCGAGGCCCATGGCGCATTTGCTGAAGAAGTGGCGGCGCGTGAGATCCTGGAGATCGCCGTTGTGGTTCGGGTTATCAAAAAAATGTGACATATGGGCTTATTCTCGGGAAATCGTTTCGTCCAGATTCAGCAGCACACGGGAAACCGTCGTCCAGGCTGCCACCTTTTTGACGTCCAGTTCAGCAGGGAAATTCGCCGGAGCCAGAAGTTTGGCTTCTTCCGGATCATTTTCGTAGCTCTTCAGTTGTTGATCGAGCAGAGCCGACAACCGTTTGCGTTCGTCCCTGGCTGGATTGCGCGCGAGGCAAAGGCGGAACGCATAATCCAGACGTGCATTGTCATTGTCCGGCACCTCTTTCAACACGCGCAACGCCAGACCTTGCGCAAATTCAAGGAAGGCCTGGTCGTTTAACAAACTCAATGATTGCAGCGGAGTATTGGAACGCATGCGGCGCGTGCAGGAACTATTCGAATCCGGCGCGTCAAATACCGTCAGGGCAGGCGGGGGCGTGGCGCGAAAAAAGAAAGTGTACATTCCGCGACGATAACGATCCTCTCCGGTGCTGGTTTTCCATTCGCGCCTCGTTTGTCCGAGCGACATCACGCCATCCGGAATGGGTGGATGCACGCTGGGGCCGCCGATTTTCGGAACAAACAATCCGCTGGCGGCGAGTTCAACATCGCGGATGATTTCCGCATCGAGCCGGAAGCGATTCTGTCGGGCGAACAACCTGTTATAAGGATCCACTTCCTTGAGGTCTTTGCGGAAGTTGGAGGATTGCCGGTAGGCGGCTGAAGTGACGAGCACACGATGCATGGCTTTGTGGCTCCAACCCTGCCGAATGAACTCGCGCGAAAGCCAGTCGAGCAACTCCGGATGGGTCGGCGGAATGCCCTGGGTGCCAAAATCATTTTCTGTTTCCACGATGCCTTTGCCGAAAAGATGCATCCAGACGCGGTTCATCGTGACGCGTGCGGTCAGAGGGTTTTCAGGATCCACCAGCCACTTTGCCAGGTCGAGACGATTTGGATTCTTCACATCGGCTGGAAGCTGGTTCATGATTTTCGGAACTCCGGGAAAGACCTCTTCGCCCAGGCGAGTGAAATCGCCTTTGATGAACAGGTGTGTTTTGCGCGGTTCTTTCCGTTCCGCAAGAATCATTGTGGTGGTGACTTGCGGTTTTCCTTTTTCCAGCTTCAGGAACTTATCTTTTTGTTCCTTGTACTTCTTATCATCTTTGCGGACTTGATCGAGCAGCAGAAGTTTTTGCTTTAGTTTACGTTTCTCCGGAGCAGTCTCGAGAACGGTGGTAATTTCCGGTTTCAACGCCCCAACTTCGTCCGAGTCTAACGATTTCTGCCACGCGAGCACGTCGGCCGCAGACGCCTCGATGAGGCGCTCCAATCCCTTTTCCAACGTCTCCAGCTCCTTGTTGTATTCAGCAAGCCGCACTTTGTCTTCGTCTGTGGCAAGTGTCAGGTTGGGTTCGTCCTGGTTGTTGAGGAAAGCGAATAACTGGTAGAATTCCTTCTGCGAGACGGGATCAAACTTGTGGTCGTGACATTGCGCGCAACCGACTGTCAGCCCGAGCCAGGTGTTGCCGGTGGTATTGACGCGATCAAAGACCGATTCGATCCGAAACTGTTCCACGTCAATACCGCCTTCCTGGTTGATCATCGTGTTGCGATGAAAACCGGTGGCCACTTTCTGCTCCGGTGTGGCGTTAGGCAAAAGATCGCCGGCGAGTTGTTCAATCGTGAACTGATCGAATGGCATGTCGCGATTGAAGGCATCAATTACCCAATCGCGGAATTTCCAGATCTGACGAGGCGCATCAATGCTGTAACCATTTGAATCGGCAAAACGCGCCGCATCGAGCCAATGACGTCCCATGCGTTCGCCGTAATGCGGATTGTTCAGGAGTTTTTCGACAATCTTCTCGTAAGCATCCGGGCTTTTGTCCTTCACGAAAGCGTCCACCTCTTCGATCGTTGGCGGCAGGCCGATCAGGTCGAGATAAACGCGGCGGATCAAAGTGATACGATCGGTTTCAGGTGATGGTTTTAGTTTAGCCGCTTCCAGCTTTGTGAGGATAAAGTTATCTACCGGGTTGCGAACCCATTTTGTATTTTTAACGGCAGGGATCGGTTGGTTCTCTTCAGGCGGAACGAAAGACCAGTGCAGAACCGCTTCTGCTTTTTCATCAGCCGGAGCGGTGGCTCCTTCATCAATCCACCGTTTAATCAGCGCAATCTGTGATTCGTCCAGCGGATTCTTTTTGTAAGGCATCCGGGTTAGATCAGGAGCCGTTCCCATGATCGCTTTGTAAAGGAGACTGTCTTCGCTTTTGCCCGGCACAATGGCTGGACCAGTCTGACCTCCTTTGATGGCGAATGAAGCTGTATCCAGGCGCAGATCATGTTTCTGCTGTGTTTCGCTATGACATTGGTAGCAGTAAGAAGAGAGGATCGGTTTGATCTGCTTGAGATAATCCACCTTGCCCGCTGCAAAAGAAGACGCAGCCATGAGGAACAGGAAGCAGATGCTAAAAACTCTTTTCATGAAACTCTTAAAGTATGCGGTTCAGGACATTTTTGCATCAAGGGTTTTTGACGAATAATCAAGACGAGGGAGTGGGTTAATTGTAACTAATCGGCAACAGGCACGCCTTCGGCATCACCGTTTACCAAAAGGAACTTTCGAATAGTGTTATTTATCTAGGGATTCAGATGTTGCCATTCCAACCAGCGGCGCGCACGGAGTGACACGCCCTACCGCTCACCGCATCTGGAAATTTGAATAGGGCCGTTGCAGCTACCGGTCTTCAGCAGGCGCAACAATAACTAACCCCCGCTGGGTAGGGGCGTGTCACTCCAGCCCGTACGCGGGCAGCGACTCTCTGGTTCTGACTTGCGCGCCGCTCGTTAGATACGCTGATGCCAAGAGGCCAAATAAGGAAGGGAAGCAAATTCGCATTAACTCAACGGCAGTGGGACAATGTTAATATGAGCGGAAGCCAATAAATTCTTTGAATCCCAGTGTTTTTCGGAAATTACTTTTGGCAATCGCTGTAGATGGTCCGAGCTTCAGCTCGCCAATAACTTACGACATTCCTTGCACAGTTTTGCCAATTGAGCGGAGGTTTTGGCTTCGATATAGCAACGGAAAACCGGTTCGGTGCCGCTGGCACGGAACGCCACCCATTCGCTATTCGGCAAGAGGAACTTGAAACCGTCGGTAGTAATAAATTTTTCCACTTTGAACGGCCCGACCTTGTCGAGACCTGCACTGAGCCTTGCAATCAGCGCGGCTTTTTTTTCAGGTTGAATGGCGATATTAATGCGGTCGGTATGAAACTCGCCGCTCTTCTTTTCCAGTTGTTTGAGGATCTGGCCGAGCGATTTCTTTTCCACCGCCACCAGTTCGGCCATGAGCAGGCAGGCGAGAATACCATCTTTTTCAGGGACATGACCTTTCACGCTCAGCCCCCCGGACTCTTCGCCGCCCACAATGATCGGTTCGCTTTCCATCAGTGCGCCGATGTATTTGAATCCAACAGGAGTCTCATGAACCTTGACCCCAAGCATTTCGGCCACCGCATCCACCTGGTGACTGGTTGGGACGGTGCGAACAACGGCGCCGGTCCAGCCGCGATTCTTTTTCAAATGATACAAAGCAAGTGCGAGGATTTGGTTTGGTGTGAGCCATGTGCCGTCTTTATCCACGATGCCGAAACGATCTGCGTCTCCGTCGAGGCCGAGGCCGAGTTGCGCTTTGCCGCTACGCACAAAAGCGCTGACTTCTGCCATGCCTTCTTCGTTGGGCTCGGGGTGATGACCGCCGAACAGCGGATTCAATTCGTCATTGAACAGCGTGAGCTTCGCGCCAGCTTCGGTAAGTAACGTGTCGAGGTAACCGCGCCCCGTGCCGTACATCAGGTTCACTGCGATCTTCATCTTCGCGCGTTTGATCGCGTCAAAGTCGATGAACTTTTTAATCTGCTTAAGGTAGTCTGGTTGCGGATCGATTGTTTTGCACTCGAACGTTCCGATGACCGCCGCTTTGAAACTCCAGTTTTTCTTCTGCAGCTTTTCAATCGTTCCTTCAATCTGTTTGGTTACTTCCGACGGGGCGCCGGCTCCGTTGTGCATGGAAAGTTTCAATCCCTGGTATTCCGGCGGATTGTGGCTGGCGGTCATGTTGATGCCGCCGATCGCGCCGCGTTTGCGGATGGTGTAGGCAATCACCGGCGTGGGAGCGGGACGATTGCAGAGCAGGGGAGTTAATCCGTTCGCCGCCAGCACTTCCGCAACTGCGAGGGAAAATTCGCGACCGAGAAACCGTGTGTCATGGCCGATGATGACAATCGGTTTGCGACCGTGGATTGGAGAGTTTTTGTTGGCGAGATCCGCCTTGAGGTAATCAGCAACACCTTGTGCGGCGATGCGGACATTGTCGAAAGTGAAATCACGCGCGATAAGTCCGCGCCAACCGGAAGTGCCAAATTTGATTGAAACCATACGAGCCCCCGTTAATGCCCGTTTACCCGAGCCGAGTCAACCCAAGGAGAAAGAGGGTTCCATGTTTAAGGTTTAAAGTTCAAGGTTGGGGAAGGCGCAACTTTGAACCTTAAACGTTGAACCTTGAACCCAGCCCACCCTTAGCTCTTCCAGTCGAACGCTTCTTTTTTCAAGGCGTAGATGTAGCCGATAAAAAGGATGCCGAGAAAAGTGACCATACCACCGAAAACCAACGCGGCATTCTGCGCCAGCATCTCTTTGTAAATCATCGCCCAGGGATACAGGAACACCACTTCGATATCGAACAGGATGAAGAGCATCGCCACCAAATAGAATTTGACGGAGAAACGGCTGCGACCTTCTCCCATTGGCAACATTCCGCATTCGTAGGGAATATTCTTGGTCTTGGTATTGCGACGAAATTTGTTGGCCCACTTACCGACCACCACGGAAGCAATCAAAATGCCGACCGCAGTGGCAGTGGCAATACCGGCAAGGATCAGAACGGGGATGTATTGGACCAATTGCGATTCTTCCATAAAAGCTGCAAAAACTTAAGAACGGTTTCCCGGCTTTGCAAGAGCATTGTCTTCAGAATGTGGCGTCAGGCGGAGCGCGGCGCAACCGCAGAGCGGTTCGTTGCTTCTATAGTTCTGATTTGTCCGAAGGATCAACCGCAGCGCGTACGGCCGATGCGAGGAACGTTGGAAGTCCGAAAGCTATTGCTGCCTGCTACGGCTGATCCGATTCGCACAAAACCCCTCTGTCTCACCCGCTTTTAATCACACCAGGCGTAGCTGGCAGCGGTTTTACTTGAGATGCTTCCCATTGAATCCGCAAAAGAAGGATTATCCTAAAAACCGCAGTTTAACCGCTAATCTGCGCTAATAATCGCTAATGGAGAAACGGTTGCGCGAGACAATGACTTCACCCCGCAGGTGGTTTTGTTTGCCAAGCTGTTTTCCCCGCAAATCCTTGGATTAGCGGTTAAGTAACTGCCGGATTCAGGCTTATTATGGTCGCGAACGTTTCGTCTATTATAGACCAGGATAAACAAGAGAATCTAATCATCGTATTGTTGTTTTTTACCTCCCGTCGCGGCCCATTCCTTCCATCCATTCTAAAAATCTGCGCGACTCTCTGTCATCTGTGGAAAACCCTCTCCGCGTGCGACTTACAAAGAATCCAACACGCAAAACATAGTTCAAAACGCGCCGACGCGGACCCTTTCACGAAAAAACAGGTCCAAAACGCGCCGTTTTGGAGCCCTTTTTAAAAAACACCCTCCGCGTCGCTCCGTTTTGGAGGCCTTTTTAAAAAATGGCTACAAAACCGGCCGTCACGGACCCCTTTTTTAAAAAAGGGGCTCAGGAATCTCCGTCGCGAACCCTTTTTAGGAAAATCGTTAACAAAACTTTCCGTAAAAAGGCCCTTTTTAAAAATAGGCCTCCAAAACGCTCTGATTTGGACCTGTTTTTTCGTGAAGTGGTCCGTGACGCGCCGTTTTGGACCCTGTTTTGCGCAA